>CAKZKQ010000520.1 GCA_937123825.1 uncultured Pseudomonadota bacterium | reverse complement strand
CGCAAGTGAGTTCCGTGGTTCCTGGCGCCGTTAGGGCCGCCCAAAACCGCTATTGCGAGGGAGTTACGTGAGTCCTGACGCCGCCGGGGCCGTCCCAAACCCGTGGCGAAGGGCCGCCCCAAACTAAACGCCGGCCATGTTGTTGGCATATTGCAGCCCGCCGTAGGCGGCCATAAAGAGGATGGCAAACTGGCATAGGGCGACAATGATGACAGAGCGGGTTTGCCAGTAGATGACGGCCATGGGGAAGCCGCCGCCGAAGCCGTAGATCATGACAGCGTAGAGCGTGTTGAACGGCGTGCCGCTGATGAGTGTGGCGTAGGTCAGTGAGTAGAGTCCGTATAGGAACGAGCCCATCATCAGCGCAAAGGCGGGCTGTTTGAACTCGATCAGCAGCGTTCGCGTCACGAATCCGTGGAAGAAGATGGCCTCGCCGATGGCGCGCACTGCCAGGAGGATCATCAGCGATTCGAGCGTGGCGCCGGCGTTGATGTCAAAGCGCGCGATGGCAGACGCGGCCACGGCGAGTATCGCCGCTGCGGGGATGGCCGCCAGCGTGGGCAGGATTTTGGGGGCGAGCCCAAAGCGCACGGGGCTTTCACGGCGCAGGCCCACCAGGCCCACCATGGCAAGGAAGATGAGGGTGCCGTTGCGCAGGTAGATGATGGGGTCGCCAAGGCGCAGTTCAAGCTCGTATTGGCCCATGCCCAGAATCGACACCATCACAAAAGAGAGCAGGAACGCGGCCAGATAGACAGGCACGACGTGTTTGAGCCCTCGATCTGCGCGGCCAATGCCCCAAACCAGCTTGCCTTTGAAGGGATCGCCCTTCTCTCGCCATTCGGCGCCCTTGAACTGGTTTTTCTTCTTCTTGTCCTTCTTGTCCTTTTTGTCGTCCTTGGAGGCCGCAGCCTGCTTCGGGCTCATCGCCTTGTGCTTGCCAGAGGCGCGCACCGCGGGCATTCCCGGGCTGCTGGTCCTGGATGCCGGGGGTCCAGCGACGGGGACATCTTTGAGTGAAGGGTTTCGGGAGGTTTTGACAGGAGCGTTGGCGGCTTTGGCGGCCTCTTTCTCCTGGAAGGCGAAGGTGAAGGGCACGTGGTTCTGGAACGAGAGCAGGCGGCCGCGCTCGGTGCTGGCGTTTTGGTATTCAATGCGCTTAGCATCATCCCCGAGGACCTCAAAAGAGGCGTTGAGGATGTTGAGGATGTCCTTGGCCGCCAGACGGTCATCCTCAGAGAGGCCAAAACCGGTGGTGGGGAAGGCCTTCTTGATCTGGGCTTGCCGGATCGTGTGTGCCTGCTTGAAGGCCGCGCTCGGCGCCCCAATGTCCACACCGAGGACGTCGGTCAGCGGTGACATCAAGAGTTTATCGCGAAGCGACTCTGGGCCTTTCTCCAATTCCTTTTTGGAGAAGGAGCCATCCTGGGCGGGCTGTGCGCCGAGGATGTCGGGCGATGAGGGTGGACCAGGGCTCGGGGGTGCGGGGCGCGCTGGGGCGCTGCTGGGCTCATCGCCGCCGATGGCGCTGAGCATGTCATCGATGGACATGCCCCCGGCGCCGGTGGCGCCAAAGAGGTCCTGGGCATCGGATGCGGGAGAGGAGAAGATGGCGCCAAGGCCATCGTCACCGCCGTCATCCAGGATGAGCCCTTCTGAGGGGTCTTCTGGGGGCTTGTTGATCTCCACCGGGCCTGAGTTCATGGCCTTGGCCAGCTCAGAGACGCTCATCAGCGTGGTGGACTCTTCCATGGCCTCCAGGCTTTGACCATCGGGCGTGGGCGGCGCTGGCGCGGCCACCATTTTGCGCAGCCCGGTGCTCTTGCGAGGGGCCGACGCCGCACGCGGCGCGGTGGTCAACGGTGCTGGCGCTGGCGCGGCCGGCGCAGGGGCTGGGACAGGCACAGAAGCGGCCGCTTTGGGGGCCACCGGCGCCATGGCCTCGACCATCCTCACCAGGTGTGGCGGAACGGACGGCACAATCCGAGCGTCTTCATCGGCGAAGGTGAAGGGCACGTGGTTCTGGAACGAAAGCTCGCGACTGGCTTCGGCGCAGGCGTGCTCGTAGCTGGAGCGGCTGTCGGGGGCCGTCAGCGTGTCGTGGGTCGTCTGAAGGATGTTCATCACATCGATCAGGGACATCCGAGCCTCGCCGCTGGTGGCCTTGGACGAGAACTTGTCCTTGATGGTTCGGGCTCTGGAGACGTAGGCGCGGGTGATCTCGGGCGGACTGGTTTTGGCAGAAACCCCCAAAATGTCATAGAGGGTGGCCATCAAGAGCTTGTCGCGCATGAAGATCGGGCCCTTTTTGAGGCCGGTCGACATAAGCTTGAGGCTGGCTTCGCTGGGCTTGGCGGGCACCAACGCGCCTCCCGATGGGGGTGTCCCCGCAGGCCCACCCAGGCGGATGGCCGCCTGAGAAGATGTGCCGCGAATGGCGGGCATCGAACCCGACAAGCGGCTGATCGATGCCCCCGGGGAGCTTTGAGGGCTCAGCGACGCAGGGGCGTCGACGCTCGGCGCCTCACCTCCCATCCGCATAAAGGAGCCGCTGGGGGTGCTGGCGTTGAGCTTGGCCAACTGCGCCACGGCGTTGCGGCGTCGGGCGTTGACGGCGCTCGATGAACCCCCGCGTGAGCGGCTGGAGAGCTTGACGCCTGTGGACGCGCCCCCTGGACGGCCTGTGGTGGGTTTTGCGCTGGCAAAGAGCGGGTGTGATGTCACCGACATCGGCACTTGCCCTTCGAGCGCCACCTTATCTTGGGGACCCAGGACACCAGCCTGAATCAAGTCCTGAACAACCAGGGCGCTGATGGGCCCTTCCTGGCGCCCATCGGCGTAAAAGATTGTGCAAAGAGTGTCTGCCTGCGTCACACCAGTTCCTCAACAACCACACGCGATCCCAACATGCACCACAGTGCCTGCTGCCACCGCACATCTAACCAAAGCCTATCGCTTTAGAAAAAAGCCTTCATGCTCTTCACCGACCTTTGGTGTACCACCTTCAGACGCCTGTGTTAAGATGGTCGTGCATATAGATGTTGAAACGCACCCAAAAACAACCCCATGTACCCACCTCAAACGGCCCGTTGGATGATGGCCGTGTTGACAATCCTGCTGCTTGTCTTTGCGGCGCGCTCGGTGTGGGAATACATCGAGTTGTCTGACCGCCCCAACACCTTCCAGGCCCCCATAGGTGTCTCGGCATTGTTGGAGGGTCCTTTTGAATCAACGCGCTCAGGCATCGACCCACAAAGGCTGCCTTGGATCATCGACCCCGCCGAGGGTTGGAGCCTGGAGCAACGCACCAAATTGCGCGAACCCTGCGGCCTGTGGGCGGTCTTGAGCCAACGCTACCCGCTGTGGAAACCGACCCAGGCCGCACAGACCACGCCCGACCCCGAAGCGCTCTGCCGCAGCGGCGGCGCCAAGGCCCTCAAAGACGCCGGCTGGATCCACGGCTCGCTGCGCAAACCCGGCGTCATGCTCCACCCTGACCTCGAACAAAACCTCGTCCTTGAGCGCCACCGCCAATGGGAGTTGGTGCTGGAGCGACGCCGGGGACTGGTCGTCAGACGGAGGCAACCATGACCTTTGGCCTGCGCATCATGTTTGCCCTCCTGTCTGGATTCTTGATCGGACAGGCCCACTTCAACTTCTCGCTGGCCGTCTTGATCGCCCTGGCACCCATGCTGATCGCCATCCAGACCCCCAACCCAGACGACGATCCCGTCGCCCCTGGAGAACCCATCACCCCCAAACGCGCCGCCCTGCTGGCCTTTGTCGCCTACGCCACCGCCTCCAGCCACCAATGGGGCATGAACCAATACGGCTGGCCCGTCTTTGGCGGGGCCGTGGTCTACCTCTCGGCCGGGTTTGCTCTGCTGGCGCTGATGGTCTGGCCCCTGCTGCGCACTGGCCATCGCCTTGTCCGCGTGCTTGGCTGGACCGGAGCCTTTGTCGTCATGGAGTACACCCGCACGCTGGGCTCGTGGAGCTACCCGGCGCTGATGGGCGCCAACCTCAGCGACACCCCCATGCTGGCGCAGCTCGCCTCGCTGGCAGGCCCCTGGGGTCTGGGGGCCTTCATCATGCTCCTCAACGCCTGCCTGGCCGAGGCCTTTGAGGCCCTCTGGCTTAAAAAACATCCCTGGCTGCCCGCCACCAAAGCCGCCGGATGGCTGGCCGCCGCCGCGCTCGTGCTCGGCTCTGTGGCCGGGTTTGGCGCCGTCCGCCTCGCCATGGCTGGCCCCTCTGGAGCCGTCGCCTGGGACCCTCAAAACCCCGCCAAGCTCCCACAACAACCCGTGGTCGTGGCCATCACCCAAGGCTCCATCCCCACCTGGCTCTACCGCCGCGCCGCCGTCTTTGCTCGGCTCCAACACGCCGTCGACACCAACTACCTCCAGCTTCTTGACCAATCCATCGCCGCCAGACCCTGGGGACAACCCCCCGACTGGATCGTCATGCCCGAGGCCGCCTTTGGCAAAATGCTCGTCCCCGGACGCACAGGGCTGACCAAAATCCCGGCCCTTGGCCAACGGCAACTGCCCGCCGGCACCCCCCTCGCCATGGGCCCGCCCCCTGCACTGGCCCTGCCCGCCAGCGCCTTTGACACCGCCGCGCGGTCGGCGTTTGTGGTCGATAAGGGCACCGGCACCGTGCTGTTGTCAAAGAACGCGGATGTGCCGCTGCCACCTGCCTCCAT
>CAKZKQ010000519.1 GCA_937123825.1 uncultured Pseudomonadota bacterium | reverse complement strand
GGCTGGTGAAAAACCTGCCCTCGGCGAACATCGCCATGACGAACAACGCGCTTGCCGCGCCGTCCGGCACCCCCGAGGCCACCTCGGCCCTGCTGACCACCGCGGCGGGCGGCGTGGCCCCGCTCTTCATCGGCGCATGGGGCGCGGTTGACATGATCCGCGACCCCTACAGCGATGCACAGTCTGGCGGGCTGCGGATCACTGCCCTTGCCACCATGGACGTGACCGTGGCGCGCCCGGCCCAGGCAAACTGGCTGACGTCGTGCTCGGGAAAGTCGGGGGACGGCGCCAAGGTCGTGGTGCCAGTGATGACGGCCAACTCGGTTTCGAGCTTCAACCAACTCCCACCGCTGAGCCCCCAGCGCCCATGCGCGGTAAAGTCCAGCGCCACCACGTCCAGGCTGTCGCCGTCTGTGGCGTCCTGGTTGCGGCTGACCGCGTAGAAGCCAAAACCCGCCGGGGCGTTCTGTCCGTAGATCGCCGAAGCAAAGACCTGAAAGGCCTGGTCCCCTTCCAGCATGATGTCGTCGCTCTGGACTCTGTCCATGCCAAAGGCCAACACCAACCCATCGTCCCAGAACGGGCCCAGCGCCATCATGCCGCGCAGCACCAGGTCACCGTCGCGCGGGTCCACAAAGAACGCCGTGCCGTGCTCCCAGCCGTGGGCGCCGTCGTTGGCCACCAGACCCATGCCCCAGTGACTGGTCATCAGACCACCAGCGACGTGCACAAAAGGCCCAAAATCAAGCTGCCCGTTGGCCTTACGCACCACCGTATCAAGCTCGCCGCCGTCGGGCACAAAGACGCCATCCAGCTCAGATCCGCCCTGATGCTGACCCGTAAAAATGTCCACCTCGACGTTGACGCTCAGACGCACCGGCGACAGCGCCCGCTGGGAGTCAAGCCGAGCCCCGGCGCGCAACTGAGTGTTGAAGGTGGGGTCGGCTTCAAAGCGCGTCCCGTCGGCGTCCACATCAAAACCACTGACGGTCTCGACGCGTTCGGCGATCGACAGCGGAAAGTCCAGCGTCATTCGCCCCAACTCAAAGCTCAACACCGGCTTGTAAACCGCCTTGAGGATCTCAAGAGCCTCGCTCTCCTCACCGATGACAGCCTGCTCACGCTTTGGCGCCTCATCAATGGGCGCCGCTGGCGCAGCCTCCTGGGCGGCCGCAGGCATCACCCAGGCCACCAAAGCGCACACCAACGCCATCTTTGAGCATCTCAAGGCAACTGTCGCGCCCCTGCTCCCAAACCACAACATCTTCATTTCCCCCTTACTCATTCATACATTCAAACAAGGCCACTCAAAGGACCCCGCCGTAGACTCGAACGGGTTCACAGGCCACAAACCGCTGGCGCGATGATGAGCACACAACCCTCCATGAAGCATCTCCACAGGGCACCCCTGGTGCGCCTTCAGCGAGACTTGAAAAATTGCCCTTGTCCAAGGAAACAAATCCGCCAGGTTGCCGTTACAACGGGGCGAACAAGACAATGGGGCATTTCATGACGGCGGTGTGTCAAACACGGTCTATCTTCTTAACACAGAGACTCGATGGGGATGCAAATCAACGCGCAAATCATGCACAAAACGACACTCAAACTCGGCGGCCTGGCGTTGGCCGCAGCACTCATTTTTGGCGCTTGCTGCTGCGCTCCTCAGCAGGAGGACTCTCCCGAGGCGGCACAAGACGCCGCACAACAGGCCCAGCCCGAACTCCAGACCAACCCCGATACTCTGGCGACCTTGATGAAGGTCCCCGAGGGGGTCGCCGAAGTCCGCTTTGTCCACCAACCGATGGGCATCCAGGGGGGTTGGGAGTTGGGGCCGACCGATTACCAGGTCCACGCGCGTCTGGACATCCCCCAAGAAGAGATGGAAGCGCTCAAAGGCACCGTCATCAAACCCCTGGGAGACGCCAAAAGGATGCGCCTGGACGGCGACATCGCCTCCGTCCTCTACCCAAAACGGACCGAGCTGACCTCACCAGCGCAAGATGGCAAAGTCAGCATCGAGGTCCAACCCCTCGACACCAGCCCCTTTGAAAGCGGCGGCACATACCGGGTCTCGGCGGCCTACAAGACCTCCGAAGGGCTCCTGGTCACCCTTTTTACACTGTAGTGGATTCAAAAAGAACGACAGCGGCGTTCACTGGCGCCGATAGGCGTTTTGCAGCGGCACAAGCTGGTCGCCGCGCAAAGTGAACTCGCCAGTCAGCGCCCCAGAGAGGGTAAAGACCTGCCCCTGACCCGCTTGCCAGGACACACCGTCGGTGCTGGTGGTCGGCGCCTGAGCCTCACCAGTAACCGGATCATCACGTTCGGTGGTCGAGACCATCGAACCGCTGCCGCCCGCCCTGAAGGTGATCTCGCGCGTCACGCGGGACGACACCACAAATGAACCATCGTCCCTGCCCTGCTCCACCGCGCGGACCGAGCGCCACACCCCTTCAAGCTCGGGACCCGTCGACTCAACGCGCGCCAACACGCCGCCGATGACCAACTCATCCTGCCCCACAAAGACGCTCTCGGTGCTGCGCATCGCAGGCTCGCCATGCACCGTCACCAACACGTGGGCTTCGGGCAGCGACCAGGTGCCTTCCTGCACAAAGGGCGTGCTGCCAAAGTCCTGCTCAATGCGGTAGGTCCCATCGCCAGAAAACCGGGCGCTGGTCGGCGCCACAGGATCTTCAATCAACCACTGGCCCACCAGCCGCTCCGACTCGCTCAAAGACACCCCAGCGTCTTCGCCGCAGCCCACAACCAGAGCCCACAAAAGGCAAACAAGGACCGTCGCAACCTTATTGAATGAACAGGCAGACATCACTCCCCTCACACACAGTCCAGTGCCATCTTACCAGCGCGCGCCCAAGGGCGCCCACTGGCATTGGCCCACAACAAAGCACCTCTGCAGCGTGGAGCGGGAGAGGTCGCACCAGGTTCTGTCTGACAATTGTCCCGTCGTCCGACAGCCCCGTTCAGCCCTCGTCGGTGGCCGGCGGCGTGGAGACGTCGAACTTGCGCTCGACTTCCTCGTAGTAGTCGATGATCCGACGCACGTAGGCGCGCTTCTCCAGGTAGGACCCCGGGAAGAAGGAGCGCTTGAAGCCATAAACGATGATGTGCTTCAGGTCGCTGGGCGTCAGGTGGAAGTGCTTGACCGCCAACATGATCTCGCGGGTCATCGTCGTGCGCGACACCAGGCGGTTGTCGGTGCACAAGGTGGCGCTGAGGCGGTGCTTGAGCATCTCACCAAAGGTGTGGTGATCGAGCGTCTTGAGGTTGGGGTTGGTCTGGAGGTTGCTGGTGATGCAGACCTCGATGGTGATGCGGCGGTCGGCGATGTACTCGCTCAACTCACGGATGTAGGACTGCTTGTCGCGCACCGAAGGATCTTCGAGCGTCCAGGGGCTAAAGAGGTTGAAGCCGTGACCGATGCGGTCGGCGTGCAAATCCGTAATCGCCTGGAAGATGGACTCGGGACCGTAGGCCTCGCCGGCGTGCACGGTCTTCTTCAAAAAGTGCTTGTGGACGTACTGGTAGGCCGGCACGTGGTCTTCTGCCGGATAGCCGTCTTCGCGACCGGCCAGATCAAAACCAACCACTGGGATGCCGTACTCGCGCCGCACGGCCACTGCCGCCTGCGCCAACTCCATCGAGGCCATCGAGTAGATGGACTTGGCCGGGCTGTAGGGGTGCACGTCGATGAGGTTGGAGAAGTAACGGGAGAACTTCTCGTTGAACATCCGCATGGCGCAGACGATGATGCCGTACTCAAAGGGCGGCTCTGAGCCATCGCGCACCGCGTCCGAGCGGTTGAACTCGTCCTTGGCCCGCTTCAGGCCCCGGTGCACCGAGAGCATGACCCTGGCCATATCAAACTTGTCGTTGATGTGGAGCTGGGGCGCAAAGCGCGGCTCGATGTAACGCACACCCTCGCGGATGTTGTCCCAGGCAAGCTCGTAGGCGGAGCGCTCCAGCGCTTCCTCGTCCTGGAGCACCGCGCAGGTGTAGGCAAAGCCGTGGAGGTAATCCGGCAGGCTGTTGTAGCGCTCCTTGAACACGAGGTCCATCAACCCCTCCTCAGTATAGGAGGGCAGCTCAACGCTGCGCTCTTTGGCCATCTCAATAAGAGAGCCAAGGCGCAGGGAGCCGTCAATGTGAACGTGTAGATCTGTTTTGGGGAGCGCGGCGACGAACTCTTCGGTGATGGTCATGGGCAAGACAATCTGTGCTGGGGTTCTGTTGTGGGCGTGGGCGCGACTGCACCGCACGGCTGCCATGGCCGCAGGGGCCCTGGCTCAAGGTCCACCGAGGTGGTTCAAAAGTCAACAAGACAACCCCACCGTCCCTTCCAGATTTTGTCAAAGATCAGGATTTCTTGCTCCCAGAAGGCAACAAAGACATCTGAGGGTCGTTCACCGAGGCCTTCCTCACCGGCATCGGGGCCGGTTTTCGCACCGGAGGCCTGGCCAGCGGCTCGTGAACCGGCGGTCGGTTGTCCAACATCGGCGGCCCACCCACCCAGGACACCTGGCGGATGCGATTGAGCCGAAAGACGCGATCATCCTGCCGTTTGTGACAATAGGCGTGGAGGTATTTTTCGGCCTCAATCCGCAGCGGCGTCACCTGACGCTGGGTCAACTCTGCCCTGCCGCCTGTAAAATACTGGATGGTGACGTCGCGTCTGGCCTCAATGGCCCGGCGAATCATGGAAGTGACGCTGCGCTCGGGCCGCCGACTTCGAGTCACCTCGGGCACCTCGTCGGGCTGAGCCTCGGCCACAACCTCCTGGCCCTGGCCCAGGCTGCGGTCCAGCCACGCCATGATCTCGTAGGTCTCCACCTCCAGCGCCATCATCTCTTCTT
>CAKZKQ010000518.1 GCA_937123825.1 uncultured Pseudomonadota bacterium | reverse complement strand
CAAGCACGCTTACCCAACAAAGCCACCTGTCTCAAATCAATCGCGCTCCTACTGCAAAGCCCAACCCCCAGCGACGTGACCCCGCCAGTGAGCGCTATAATCGCTTGACACGACCCTAACCACTTGGGTCATCCATCGAAGCCTCCTGCTTGATTCAAGCACGCTTTCCCAACAAAGCCACCTGTCCCAAATCAAGCGCGTTCCCACTGCAAGGCCAATATCAAAACCTGCTCCGTCACCCCACAGGGAGTGTTGCAGTCGCCTGATACCAAACCACGGCACGATGGAAGTCTGAGCGCGGGGTTGGTGTTGGGGTTCTTGTTGTGAGTGGGCTCTGGTATGGTGTGGGCAAGAGATCGTGCTGGCTTCTGTGAGGTAGGATAAAGATGAAGCGTTTGAGGATGGTGGTGCTGGGTGGGGCGTTGTTGTTGGCGGCCGTGGGCTGTGACAACGCGGCCAAACCGGCCACGAAGGTCAGCGATGGGGCTCAGGCCAAGCCGACCATGACGGCGCCTGAGGGCAAGGCCAAGGGGGCTCCGAAGGCCAAGGTCGCGCGGGGGACGTTGCCCCAGTTGCAGGCGCCCACGCCGACGGCGCCCGCCAAGAAGGCGGCGCCTGTGATGCCCAAGAAAGATCTCGATCCCAATCGGCCCACGGGCGTTGTGATGGAGCGGCGCCATACTGGTGAGTACGATTACCTGAGGATCCGCAAAGAGGATAAGAGCGAGATCTGGGTGTCGACGACGCGTTTTCAGGGCGGTGTGGGGGATGAGGTTTATCTGCCAGCGCCCGACGCGCTGAAGATGAAGAACTTCCCCAGCAAGGCGCTGAGCCGGACCTTTGATGAGCTTTACATGGTGCGCGACGTGGAGCGCCCTGGGGGCTGGCCTGCGGGGTCGGCGCCGGCGTCTCGTCCTGCGTCCAGGGCTGCGTCCAGGCCTGCGGCGGTGGCCAAGGGGCCGGACATTGAGGAACTCAAGAAGCAGGCTGCGGATAAGGGCTTGCCGGGGACGGTTCTGGAGGCGATCGATGTCTCGGAGTACACCTACATTCATGTGGACACCGGGTCGCGCAAGGCGTGGGTGGCGGCGACCAAGCTGACGACGGCGCCTGGGGACAAGATCTTTGTCAAAGACGGCGTGCTGATGCAGAACTTCCATAGCAAGGCGCTCAACCGTACTTTTGACGAGATCTACTTCTCCAACGCCGTGCTGATTGAAAAGCCTGGCGCCAAGCCCTGAGCGCTTGGGAAGAAGGCCACACGCTGGGAGCTGATCGCTGCTCTTGGCGTTTGGGGGCTCAATGAGTCCAGTGAGCGCGTCCTTTAAGTGGGACGCGCTTTTCTTATTTCTTGGCCCATTTGGGTCGAGCCAGCGGTCTGTGTTGGGGTTTAGACCGTCGCTTCGGTTTCCTGCTCGGCGCTGCCGACCTCGTAGGCGGCCATGGCGGGGTTGAGCCTGGGGTTTTCGTGGCCTTTGTAGGAGGCGGTGATGAGGCGCGTGCCCTGTTTGTAGGAGAAGTAGTACCAGGTCCATTGGATGAGGACGATGAGGCGGTTGTCGAAGCCGATGAGGAAGAGCAGGTGGACGGCCAACCACATCAGCCAGGCAAACCAGCCTGAGAACTGGCGCTTGCCAACCATGGCCACAGCGGCGGCGCGGCCAATGGTGGCCATGGAGCCCTTGTCTTTGTAGACGAAGGGTTTGGGGGCGGCTTTGCCCGCGACGCGGCTGCGGATGACCCTGGCGGCGTACTGACCCATCTGAATGGCGCCCTGGGCGACGCCGGGGACGTATTTGCCTTCGGCGTCGGTGAGCTGTGCCAGGTCTCCGACGACAAAGACCTCGGGGTGGTCGGGGATGGTCAGGTCGGGGTTGACCTTGACCAGGCCGCGCTTGGTGGTCGGTGCGCCCAGGCACCGGCCAAGCGGGTTGCCCTGAACACCGGCGGCCCAGAAGACGTTGGCGGCCTCGACGCGCTCTTCCTTGATGAATACCCCGTCGTTGTCGATCTCGGTGACACGGGACTTGGTGCGGACCTCAACGCCCCGATCTTCGAGCGCCTTCTGGGCTTTGGCGGACAACTCCTCGGGGTAGACCTTGAGGACTCTGGGGCTGCCCTCAAGGAGGATGACGCGGGCGTCGTCGGGGGCGATGTTGTCAAAGTCGCGCGGGAGCGCCTGACGCGCCATCTCGGCCATGGTGCCCGCAAGCTCGACGCCGGTGGGGCCGCCGCCGATGATCACAAAGGTCAGCAGCTTGCGCCGCAGGGCCTTGTCTTTGGTGCGCTCGGCCTCTTCAAAGGCGGTCAGGAACTGCTTGCGGATGCTGACGGCGTTTTCGAGCGACTTGAGCCCAGGGGCCAGATCGCTCCACTGGTCATTGCCAAAGTAGGTGTGGGTGGCGCCGGTGGCCAGGATCAGGTGGTCGTAGCCGATGGGGTCGTCGTCGGCCAGGTGGACCTGTCGGGCGTCGACGTCGATGTCGATGACTTCGGCCATCAGGACATGGACGTTGCGCTGGTGGCGCAGGATGGTGCGGATGGGTTCGGCGATGTCACCCGGCGAGAGCCCTGCGGTGGCGACCTGGTATAGCAGGGGCTGGAAGAGGTGGTGGTTGCTCTTGTCGATCAGCGTGATCCGGACTGGGGCGCGGTTGAGCGCCTGGGCAGCGTAGAGCCCGCCAAAACCGCCGCCGATGATGACAACGTGGGGTTTGTCTGCCATGTGGACCTCCCGTGGGGCGCCTGGCCCCTGGTTTGTGCTGCGGTGTGCGTGCCCCAGGCCGTTTGAGGCCTGTGACGCGGTTTCTTCACATGTCATTTAGATTTGGAGGTGTATCAGCACCGGGTCCCCTTGCACAAGCCACGCTCTGTCGTTAGAAGCTACCGGTCGAACCCATGGCTGACCTGACCGAGCAGTCGGGGTGTCCACGCAGAACGCTGCCTGTAGGGCAGCCCAGCCCAGTATCTTGTCATGACCCAGAATCCCACCGCCCAACAAGGCCGCCGTGGTCAAATCCATCCGCTGAGCGTGGCGCCCATGATGGACCGCACCGACCGGCATTTTCGCTACATGATGCGGCTCATTTCGCGTCGCACGCTGCTCTACACCGAGATGATCACCAGCGCCGCCATCCTCAACGGCGACCGCGACCGTCTCCTGTCCTACTCCCCCCAGGAGCACCCCATCGCCTTGCAGCTTGGCGGTGACGAGCCTGCGGACATGGCCCAGTGCGCGAAGATCGCCGAGGATTACGGTTACGATGAGGTCAACATCAATGTCGGCTGCCCCAGCGACCGGGTCCAGAAGGGCAGCTTCGGCGCCTGCTTGATGGCGCGCCCCGAGCGCGTGGCCGAAGTGGTCGCCGCCATGCGCGACGCCACCTCGCTGCCCGTGACCGTCAAGCACCGCATCGGCATCGACGATCTGGATCGCTACGAAGACATGGCCAATTTTGTAAGGGTCGTGTCGGCGGCCGGCGCCGATCGTTTCTCCGTGCACGCCCGCAAAGCCTGGCTCCAGGGCCTGAGCCCCAAAGAAAACCGCAACATCCCCCCGCTGCGCTACGAAGAGGTTTGGCGCCTTCAGGAAGAGTTCCCCCACCTCGTCGTCGAGATCAACGGCGGGATCAAGACCCTCGACCAGGTCGAGGAGCATCTGGGCCACGTCCAGGCGGTCATGCTGGGGCGCGCGGCCTACGACAACCCCTACCTCTTTGCCGATGTCGACCGCCGCTTCTACGGCGATGACCACACCCCGCCCACGCGTCGTGAAGTGGCCGAAGCCATGATGGAGTACGCCCAACGGTGGATGGACAACGGCGGCTGGCTCAAACAAGTCACGCGCCACATGCTGATGCTCTTCACCGGTGTCCCCGGCACGCGCGCCTGGAAGCGCCACATCACCCAGGAAGCCTACAAGCCCGGCGCCGGCGTCGAAGTCATCGCCCAAGCCCTCGACAAGGCCGAGCTTATCCAAAACCGCAAAACCGCCTAGTTTAGGGCGGCCCTAACGGCGCCAGGAACCACAGAACTCGCTCGCAATAGCGCTGCTATGGCTTCGCTCGTCCTGAGGTCCCTGCCATCCGTTATTGCT
>CAKZKQ010000517.1 GCA_937123825.1 uncultured Pseudomonadota bacterium | reverse complement strand
CCTCGTCGCCAAAGCGCTCTTCGAGCTCTTCGAGCGTGGAGAGTGACGTGCGGGGGCCGGGGGCAGGTTTGGCGATGCGGGAGAAGACCCACAAGCCACGTCCCAGCAGCAAGAGGCTCAAAAAGGCCGCGCTGTAGAGGGCAAAGCCTTCAAGCGGGGTGCCCTCGGCCGGAGAGGGGGCGTCTTGGATGGTTTTGGTGACGTAGCCCCACAAAAAGAGCAAGAGCAAGCTGCCCACAAAGGAGGCAAAGTAGGTCAACCAGGCGGCGACCAGGTGGCGCTTGGCACTGCGGCGCTCGCCGTCGTTGAGGCGCGGGTCTTTGCCCAGCAGTTGGAGGGCTTTGCGGCTGGCCAGGAACTCGTCGATGAGGACCACCACCGAGGATCCCAGGCCCAGGCAGAGCGTCCACCATGCTGCTTTGGTCAGCAGCGGCTCGGCAAAGATGATGTTGGCCAGCAAGAGGCTGGTGGTGATGGTGGTCATCAATGAACCCGCGCGTGCGGCGCCAAAGAGGGCCCCCAGGGCCGCGCTGGACTTCCAGTAGAGGGCGTGGCCCAGTTCATGGGCGCCGATGGCCCAGTACGCGGCGTCCTTTTTGTAGTAGGTCTTTTCGGTCAGGTGGATGAGCCGGGCCGAGGGCCAGAAGGCATCAGAGATGGCGCTGCCGTCGGTGGCCATGACGCGCAACTCTTTGCCCAGGCCCCGCTTGTCCAACTCCTCACGAACCCACTGGCCGGTGTTGATGGGCAGGTGATCTGGATTTTGACGGTCTTCGCGGGCCAGGACCTGCTTGTAGTAGTTGCTCACAAAGCTCTGAATGATGCTCTGGGCACAAACGATCAAAATGAAGACCAGCCAGTAGGAGACAAAGGACCAGAACATCGGTGTGTCCGCGTATGAAGATGGTGGGTTTGGTGTGTTGTTGAGAAGTTGAGAAAGTCCTCTGGGACATGGTGTGTGGGCACCATACACCCAGCCCGCTGTGGCTGCCAACGTGGTGAGACGGGGCGTTTCACGGTGTCTTCTGGTGTTGGGCGCAGGGTTGGGGTAGTGCTTGTGGCAGGGGTTCCCCGTTGAAGGCTGGCGCCAGGGCGCTGGCCGCATGGACGTGCCCGGCGTTGCTGATGGTGCCGGGCAGCACAACACCGCAGGTAATGATGAGTCAGGAAAAGGACGTCCTTGAGGAGCTTGTAGAGCTGCTTTCGTTGGAGAAGATCGAAGAGAACCTCTTTAGAGGCCCAAGCCAGGATCTGGGCTGGGGGACGGTCTTTGGTGGGCAGGTTCTTGGTCAGGCGCTGTCGGCCGCCGCGCAGACTGTTGGGGCAGACCGCCATGTGCACTCGTTGCACGGCTATTTTCTGCGCCCGGGTCGGGTGGACATGCCGGTGCTCTACGAGGTGGATCGAATCCGCGATGGGCGCAGCTTTGCGACACGGCGAGTGGTGGCGATTCAAAAGGGCAAGGCCATCTTCAACCTGGCAGCGTCGTTTCAGGTTCAGGAGGAGGGGCTTGAGCATCAGACCGAGGCGCCCGAGGTCCCAGGGCCAGACGGTTTGCTCTCGGAGCGCGAGTTGGCCCACCAGGTGGCGGACATGATCCCCGAGCCGATGCGCCAGCGCGCCCTGGCTCAGCGTCCCATCGAGATCCGCCCGATTGAGCCCAACAACCCGCTGCGGCCGCGTGTGCGGCCACCCAACAAGGCCGTTTGGTATCGTGCGATGCGCTCCTTGCCGGATGATCCGGCGCTGCACCGCTATTTGCTGGCCTACGCCTCAGACTTTCATTTCCTGGGCACGGCGATGCATCCCCACGGCGTGTCTTGGCTTTCGCCGCAGATGCAGGTCGCCAGCCTGGATCACGCCATGTGGTTCCACCGCCCCTTTCGGATGGACGAGTGGCTCTTGCATGTCATCGAGAGCCCGTCCGC
Organism: uncultured Pseudomonadota bacterium; assembly: GCA_937123825.1. Taxonomy (GTDB): domain Bacteria; phylum Myxococcota_A; class Bradymonadia; order Bradymonadales; genus CAKZKQ01. The sequence goes on along the minus strand of CAKZKQ010000517.1, from coordinate 3,852 downwards.
GTCTGGGTCTCGGGGCTTGGTCAGAGGGCATTTTTACAATCAGCAGGGTGTGTTGGTGGCGTCCACGGCCCAGGAGGGCCTGATGCGCAAGTGGTCGTAAATCCCCGATTTTGCGCGTGATGCATCGAGCCCCGTTTGGATAAAGAGCCAAGCGGGGCTCTTTTGGTTTTTGCAAGGTGCAGGTGGGATGGAGGTCGTGTGAATGGAGGTCGGTTTGCGAATTGTGTTCGCCAGTGCTATGACTTTTCTGATGGACACCGTGTGATACCAAAATGGAGACGTCCGACTTACTTTGTGACAGCCCTGATGGCCCCAGGAACCACGTGACTCACTTGCAGTAGCGTTGCTACAACTGCGTTCGACCCGAGGCCCCTGGGACTCATCATTGCTCGCCACAAAGCAAGCCTTTCGTCTCCATTTTGGTATGAAGTGAGATGGTTTGAAGTTGGAGGTGTGCGATGTTTGCACGGGTTGGTGTGAGGGCGATCGTGCTGGCGTTGTTGGCGCTGTGCTGGTCGGGGTGTGGGGCGGACGAAGAGGGGCAAGGGACGCCGTCTGAACCGGGCTCCAACAATGAGCAGGTGGACGACGAGCCCGACGAGGATGATGAGCCGGAGCGGGTGTGCGCGCCGCGCGCGCCGCAGGTCCCCACCAGCGACTACTTTGTGGACATCTCCGATGCCAGCGGGATGCGCGTGGACAACTACGTGCTCAACCCCTCCGTCCCCATCCCCATCAATGATCACAGCCGTTTGGGTTTTGTGGATCTCAACGGCGATGGTTTTGATGACATCGTGGCCCATAGCCTCTTTCCCAACCCCCAGGCCGGGGTGCCGTTTGAGCACCTGGTCTTTTTGAACAACGGTGATGGGACCTTTGATGATCACAGCGACGCCTCAGGGCTGCGCGGTGTTCAGGCAGGCTTTTTTGCGTACGGCGACATGGACAACGACGGCGATCAGGACATCTTCGCCGGGCTGGACGTGCCGCTGCCGGGTCAGAGCAACCGGGTCTTTCTCAACGACGGCTCGGGGGTCTTCACCGAGAAGACCGGCGCGGGTGTGGAGTCGCTGGGGCAGATGGCCGCCACGGCGGCGTTTTTGGATTTTGACAGCGACGGCATCCTCGATCTCTATGTCGGCATGGGGCAGACCAGCTTCCGGGCCCCTGACAACCTGCTCAAGGGGCGCGGCGACGGGACCTTTGAGGACGTCACCGAATTGCTGGTGGGCAACCGGGCGGTGCCGTCCAACGGTTCGGTGGTCTGCGACTACGACAACGACGGAGACCTGGACATCTTTGTGTCGACCTACTCGGTCAGCACCCAGCTTGGCGCCAACATCCTCTACGAAAACACCGGCGATGGCTTTGAAGATGTGGCCGTGGCCAGAGGGTTTGCCAGCCTCTCGACCGGAAACTACTTCCTGGGCAGCACCAACAACGGCCGGGACGATGAGCCCGACAAGGGGCCCGGCGAGTTTGTGGGGTCCAATGGGTTTGGCATTGAGTGCGCTGATATCAACAACGATGGGTTGATGGACATCTATCTGGCGACCATCAGCCACCCGGTCAACCAGGATTACCTGCGCAAGTGGTCTGACCCGACCCAGTTGCTCATCAACCAGGGCGCCGAGCAGGGCTTTGCCTTTGTCAACGAGTACCTCAAGGCCGGGTTGCCCTTCAACGAGGGCGACATCGACGCGGGCGTGGTGGATTTTGACAACGATGGGCGTCTGGACCTGTCGGTCACCCGCGACAACAAATACGAGCGCAACTACACCGGGGTGGACCAGAAGTCCTGGTTTGGGCTGATGTATCAGCGCTCCAACGGCACCTTCGCCAGCTTTGGCCCCTTGAGCGGCATCAACGCCACCGAGGCCGAAAACTCGGCCTCCCTGACCGAGTGCACCGACGACGCCCAATGCTCCAATGGCGAGGCCTGTTTGGCCGATCGCTGCCGGATCCCCTGCACCGACAGCACCCAGTGCCCCACTGACCAGGAGATTTGCCACACCGGGGGCTTCTGCCGCCTTTTGGTGACCATGAAGAAGGGCCAGAACCTGGCTTGGTCGGACATTGACCGCGACGGCGACTTTGATCTGCTCGTCGGCGGCCGTGACGCTGGGGGAGGGCGCCCCAACTTCCTCTTCCGCAACGACCTGGGGCACCAGAACCGCTGGATCGCCTTTGAGGTCGAGGGCGACGGCGACAAGGTCAACCGCGACGGGGTCGGCACCCGCATCAGCCTGCGCTTTGAAGACCGGACCCTGAGCCGCGAGCTGCACACCAGCCGCGGGACCTACAACTCCTCCGACATGCGCGCCCTGCACTTTGGCCTGGGAGAGCTGCCCTGCGAGTACACCATTGAGGTGCGCTGGCCCGACGGCACCGTGGTGGAGATCCCCAGCGACAAGGTCCAGGAAGAGTCCTACCAGACGCTGCGTTACCCCGACATCATCGAGTGAAAATGACTGTAGCCCCCTTGATTTTGGGGGTTGAAATGATTTAAAACCATATGGTCGGTTTTTTTAGGTTTCCCACATTTTCAGGCAAAGTGTCGCGCTCCATCACAGAAATTTGTCACATTTGCGAATGTGGTTCGCTTCTTTGTAGAGTGCAGAGCGTTGCGGGGCGTTCTGGTGATCTTTGCCCGAGCTTAAGAGGTTTGCCATGAGGCACCAGGTGTTGATGATGATTGCGGCGGCCGTCCTGGCCACGCTGGCGGTGGGGTGTGCGGACGACGCCGGCAATGACAACGGCGACGACATGCTCCCAGACATGGGCGATGATGGGCCGGATGACGACGACAACAATGACGATGACGGCGATGACGACGATGAGCCCGAACCCGAACCCGAGCCTCGCCTTGTCCTGACCACCCTGCCCGAAGTCGAGCAGTGGGACACCGACACGATCGCCGCCATGGACCACGTGGTCGAAGGGGCGAGCGTGGTTGGCCTGGGGGAGGCAACCCACGGCTCGGGCGGACTGCATCAGGCGCGCGCCGTCATGATCCGCCGCCTCGTCGAGGTCCACGGCGCCCGCGCCTTCTTCATGGAAAGCCCCTGGCTCCAAGCCCGCGCCGCAAACGACTATGTCGCCGCCTGCGCAGGTTCACCCCAGGACGCCACCGCCAGCTTCTTCTACTACATCTGGTTTGACGCGGCCCTCCAGGAAACCCTGGAGTGGTTCTGCGACTGGAACCGGGACAACCCCCAGGACCCCATCTTTGTCGGGGGCGTCGATGTCCAAAATCCCTTTGATGACGTCACCGGCCTTGAGCAGTGGCTCCCCCAACTGACCGACACCGCCGACGAGATCATCGAAGGGCTGCGCCAATGCCCCTTTGCCACCTTCACCGACGTGCACGACGCCCTGCAGCGGCCCTCCGAAGACGTCGTCGATGCCCGCGCTTGTCGCCAGGGCCTGGACGCGCTGGAGGACGTGCTGACCAGCGCAGACCCTTCCGAAGAGGCTGCCTTGGCACAGCTCGCCTGGCGGAGCCTCGCGGCCTGGTTGGACATCAACAACGCCCCCAGCAACCCCGCGCTGCTGACCGCCCGCGACACCGCCATGGCAGACCTCCTCCAAGCCCAATGGTCCCAGGACGCGCTCGCCATCGTCTACATGGCCAACAGCCACATCAGCCGCGCCCACCCCGACGTCAAGGGCACCGCGCTTGAACCCTACAACCTCGAAGGTGGCCAGAGCACCGGCACCGTCCTGGCCCAGCGCCTTGGCGATCGCTACGTGGCCATCGCGACCACCGCACGCATACTGGGGGTCAACCGCAAAGGCACGCCGCCCGAGCGCGACAACCGGGGCTCGCTGGCCGCCTCGCTCTACGCCACC
>CAKZKQ010000516.1 GCA_937123825.1 uncultured Pseudomonadota bacterium | reverse complement strand
TGGGGAGGATAGGCGCCTATCCTTCAGCAACCTCAACCTCGGCACGGTAAACGAGCATAAAGCAGTCTCCATTCACCCTCACCCTCTTCCCAATCCTCACCCGATGACTCCCACTGCCCATACTCCACCGGCACGTGCGCCACGTCGGGCTCCTCCAGCGGACCCTGCGCCCTCTCAAAATCATCCTGCAAACCCTCGTAGATGTAAGCCAAACGCCAATTCTCATCCTCCTCCCACGGCACATCGGCGGACTCCTCCAAATCCTCATCAACGTACCCCTCGCCGTAGCACACCCCCGCGTGGAACGCCTCCGCCTGACGGATCCTCAGCTCCTGCTCCCACCAATCTTCATCCCAAAGCGGATCGGTGCGCTGACAGAGCTTCTCCATGATCCGCCCCGCCCCATCGCACCACTGCCCGTCGCTGTCTTCAAAGGACCACTGAGACGACAACCACCGCGAGCGCTTCCACGACAGGACAACCTCGTCGCCATCCCGACCGTCGTACACATGCAAGATCCCCGGCTCGGCGTTGACCACCTCAAAGCGCGCCGAGGTGTTCATCACCACGTTCCACTGCTCACAAGCGTCGTCCAACGCCGCCTGCAGCGCCCCCTCAAGCCATTGACCGTCATGCGGGTGCTCCTGGCTGGCGCGCTCAAGCACCACCGACACCCCCTCGCGCAGTTGACGCCGCAAGAGCCCCAACCCCACCTCCACAAAGCGACGCTGGCGGTGGGCCACAAACGACTCCCACAACGACTCGGGCCACAGCGCCACGTGCTCCAACACATACGCCCAGACCAACGGCTCGATCTGACCGTCGATCACCTCCCAGATAGCCTCAAAACGGCTCTCGTCCGGGTCGTGCAGCAAATCGCGCAGCACCTGCAAAGCCGCGTTGAGCGGCCCCGGACGCTGCCTCGGCACCCGAAAGAGCGGCCACGAGGCCAACAACGCCGCCAACCAACGCCCCCGCAGCGCCGTCCAATGCGAAGACCACCCCCGAGGGGTCTTGATCAGCACCACCTGACCGTCCTCGCACCTGACCACCACCTGCCCTGGCTCCGCCCCCAACGCCACCACCAGCCGCCCCGGCTCCTGACGATGGCCAAACGACGCCATCGCTTGACCGTAAACCCCCTCCAATGCCTGCAAGAGCGCCTGCGGGCTGCGAGATTGCTCCAGCGCCGACAACAACTGCGACACAAGACGCACGCGCGCTTTTTTCAACCCCAACCACGCTGCATCACGGCTTTCCATGGCTGCATCTCTCCACATGCACTTGCCACCTCGGCGATGGCGTCTTCCTTTGTGCGGCTGCCCAAAGGCCAAACGCCCCAAGCGATTGACCCGGCAAAGAAACAACTGACCATAGTTTTAGCACTGAATAAACATCAAGGCCAACCCCTATGAGCAAAACCTTTCACGGACACGGCACAAAGCCACCGCCCAACAAAGATCCCTGGTGGCGCCGCGCCTTTGGCGTCTTCCGCTACAGCGGCCGAGGCATCGAGCTGGTGTGGACCACCAGCAAGCCGCTGACGATCGTCCTGGCCACGCTGACGCTGCTGGCGGGCCTGATGCCAGCCGCCATCGCCTATGTCGGCAAACTCATCGTCGACGCCGTCGTCCAGGCGTCAGCCACCGGCGCCGAGGCCGACATCCAACAGGCCCTCGTCTGGGTCGCCCTCGAAGGCGGCCTGGTCGCCCTGCGCGCAGGCTTTCAAAAAGGCCTGGGGGTGTGCCAATCGCTGCTGCGCGCCCAGCTTGGTCACCGCGTCAACACCATCGTTCTGGAGAAGGCCCTCACACTCGATCTGAGCCAATTTGAAGACTCCGAGTTCTACGACAAGCTCACCCGCGCCAGGCGAGAGGCCTCCAGACGCCCGCTGAGCCTGGTCAATCGGACCTTTGGCTTCATCCAGCAGGCCATCTCGCTGATCTCCTACGGCGGGCTCCTGCTCCAGTTCTCGGGGTGGGCGGTCTTGATCCTCGTCGTCGCCGGTTTGCCGGCCTTCTTCGCCGAGACCAAGTTCTCCGGCGAGGCCTTCCGGCTCTTCACGTGGCGCTCGCCGGAGACCCGTCAGCAAAACTATCTGGAGGTCCTCATGGCCCGTGAGGACTACGTCAAGGAGGTCAAGCTCTACGGCCTGGGCGACATGCTCCTGGGGCGCTACAAGGCCATCTTCACCAAGCTCTACAGCGAAGACCGCAATCTGACATTGCGCCGCGGCGGCTGGGGCTATGTCCTGGGGCTGCTCAGCACCGGCGCCTTCTACGGGGCCTACGCCTGGATCGCCATCTCCGCCGCCAAGGGGCAGATCTCGCTTGGTGAGATGACCATGTATTTGCTGGTCTTCAAACAGGGTCAGGCGGCGTTCTCGGCCATATTGACCTCCATCGGCGGCATGTACGAGGACAACCTCTACCTCTCCAACCTCTACGAATACCTGGAACAGGAGACCCCCATCCAAAGCGGGGACGCGACCGAAGGCCCCAAACCCGGCGACGGCGTGCGCTTTGAAGACGTCTACTTCACCTACCCCGGCGCCAAAGAGCCCGCCATCGAGGGCGTCACCTTCCACCTCAAACCAGGACAGAAGATGGCCCTCGTGGGCGAAAACGGCTCGGGCAAGACCACCCTGATCAAACTCCTGACGCGGCTCTACAAGCCTGAAAAAGGCCGCATTTTGCTCGACGGGCTCTCGCTTGAAGAGTGGGACTCGGCGGCGCTTCTGGAGCGGCTCGGGGTCATCTTCCAGGACTTTGTGCGCTACCAGTTCAAGGTCGGCGAAAACATCGGCGTGGGCGACATTGAGCACATGGAAGACCAGGAGCAGTGGCGCCAGGCCGCCGTCAAGGGCATGGCCGACCCCTTCATCGACCGCATGCCCGATGGCTACGACACCCAGTTGGGGCGGTGGTTCAAGAACGGACGCGAGCTTTCGGGGGGACAGTGGCAGAAGGTGGCCCTGTCGAGGGCCTTCATGCGAAAGCGGGCCGACATCCTGGTGCTCGACGAGCCCACCGCTGCGATGGACGCCGAGGCCGAAGCGCAGATCTTTGATCACTTCCGCCAGGTGACCGCCGAGCAGATGACCATCCTCATCTCACACCGCTTCTCCACCGTGCGCATGGCCGATCACATCGTCGTCCTGGACAAGGGCAAGGTCACCGAAGAAGGCTCACACGAAGATTTGATGGCGCTCGAAGGCCGCTACGCCCGACTCTTCACTCTGCAGGCGGCCGGGTATCAATAGGACGCTGCCCCAGCGGGTTGTCTTTGGCAAACTGGACCCACTTGTCGTGATTGCCCTGGGCCGCTGCGCTGGCCTGCAACCCCAGGTTCTTCTCGCAGCTGCCCCCGTTGGCATCTGAGTTGCTGCCGTCGGGACAAATGGTGTTCTTCCAGCGGGCACCAGCAAGGCGAGCATCCAGCAGCCAGGCTTCGGTCAAATCGGCGCCCTCAAAATTGGCCCCGCGCAGATCGGCCCCTTCACAAAAGGCCTCCTGCAGATTGGCGCCCTTGAAGTTGGCCCCGCGCAAACCGGCCCTCCACAGCGACGCGCCACCAAGCGCGGCCCGCTCAAAGTTGGCCCCCGGCATCTGAGCGCCCCACAACGAAGACAAGATCAGCTCTGCCCCCGAAAAGTTGGCCGCACCGCCGCGCACAAAGGCCAGATTGGTAAAGAACCCCTTGGAGCCCGAGAGGTTGGCCTTGTAGAGGTCCGCCCCGCCGAGCATCACAAAGTCCAAACCGGCACCACTCAAATTGACCTGGGTCATCTGGGCGCCAAAGGCAAAGGCGCTGGCCAGCTCCGTCCCCTTCATGTCCACCTCGCCCAGGCGCGCGCCGCTCAAGTCGGTCCCAAAGAGCCGCGCGCCGCGCATGGACGCGCCGCGCAAATCGGCGGCGTCCAAGCGAGAGCCGCTCAGATCGGCGCCGCGCAGGTCCGCGTCCTTGAGATCCACGCGGGTCAACGTCGAGTTGAGCACGCGGGCCCGGCTCAGGTCGGTGCCGACAAGGGTGGCGCGACGCATGTTGACCCCGGTGCAAACCGCCTCGGGGGCGATCTGGCAGCCATCGATCAACGTCGGGTCGCAGATCTCCAGGAAGGCTGCGCTGGCGCCGACCACGGCGCAGAGGATCGCGAGTGTCGTCAGTCGGGTGGCGGTCTGGGTCTTCATAAAGGCTTCCATCCAATCAAGGGGGCTCTGCGTAAGGGGCATGGGTATGTATGGCCACGGCCGCAAAGGCACGCAACACCAGAGGCGGTGTCCAGACAACAGACCACCACAGCCATTTGATGCCCAGCACATGGCAAAGAGCACATCTACGGCAAATCTGAGGGGACGGCGGTGGTGGGCTGAAGGTTGAACTCCAGGCGTTGATCGCGATCGGGGTGGAAGATGGTGTTGTGGGTGCTGTGACCCTCTTTGCGGATTTCGAGCGTCAGCGAGCGTGAGGTCGAGACCTGCACGACCAACGGCGAGCTCCCGAGCAAACGCCCGTTGCCGTAGATTTCGGCCTCGGTGGGGGTGGTGTCGATGGTCAAGATGGCGGTCCCTGCGCTGGGGCGAAAGGTCTGCGGGTTGTTGTCCGACCACTGGCCTGGCCCCGGATCGGGCGCCACGGGCGCTGGGGTGGGCTGGCCGGGCGGCAAGACGCGCGGGGTCTGCGGGGGCGCCTCGGGCAAAGTCTCGGCGCGCACGGCGTCCAAACGCTGGGCATGGCGAGCTTCGAGCGCCACGATGACCTTCTTGAGGAACGCGGGGTCTTCAGCGAGCCGCTCGGCGATCTCTTCGGCGCTCGGGGCTGACCTGGGTTCAGGGGGCGGCGGCGCTGGCTCCTGACAGGCCACCAACACACCACAGCACACACCCAAGAGCCCCACACACCAAAAAATATGCCTCAAAGGCGCGTGTCGTTCCAAAGCACTCTCCTTGCTGGGTTCAACCTACGGACATCGGAATTCAGGGCATCGACAGGTTCTCAGGGAGAACCCCGCGATTGGGGTGTGAAATTTCTCACCTGCCGATCATGACGGCTCGCCGCTAGAATGACACCATAGAAAACGGTGTGGGCGGCCACAAGCAAAGAGGCTGCCAACGTGAGGCAACAAGCAACATGGAAGTCCGAGTCTTAATCGATTCTATCGTGCGCCAGACCACGGTCTTGATCGCACAACTGGCCACCGCTGGGGGTGTCCGAGCACCTCTGGCACACATCGCCAACCAGACCTTCCTGTCGTTGGTCAACGAGTTGGAAGGCCAGGGCCTGGGGCGCAAGGTCATCGCGGACATGTTTGGCATGGCGCTGCGCTCCTACCAACAAAAGGTCCAACGCCTGAGCGAGTCGGCCACCGACCGCGGCGTGACCCTCTGGGAGGCGACCTACCGGTTCATGCAAGAGATCGAGGTCGCCTCGCGCAGCGACATCTTAAAGCGTTTTCGCTACGACAGCGAGGCCAACGTCCGCGGCATCCTCAACGATCTGGTCGAAAGCGGCCTGATCTACCGCAGCGGCCGGGGGGATGCCACGATCTACCGCATCATCCCAGAAGAGGACGTCAGCCGAGCGGGTGTGGGCCACCACGAGGGCAGCGCGCTGGATCTGGTATGGCTGACCGTCTACCGTATGTCTCCAGTGTCCCTCGACGCGCTTGAAGAAGCCATGCCGCTGCCTGAAGGGCAGCTTGGCGCCATACTCCAGACCCTGGTCGATGATGGGCGCGTGACCACGCGTCAAGACGACGGCGGTAAGCTGGAGTATACTTCGGACAGTTGCTTGATCTCCATGGAGGATGACGTGGGCTGGGAAGCCAGCGTCTTTGACCACTTTCAGGCGGTGGTCACCTCCATCTGCGTCAAGCTCCAAAACGGCCGGACCAGGGCCCTGCCCTCGGACCAGATCGGCGGCAGCACGTTCCGCTTTGATGTCTGGCCTGGGCACCCCGACGAGGAAGAGGTCTACGGCCTGCTTGCGCGCTACCGCCAGGAGATTGTCCCGCTTTGGGACCGGGTGGCCAAATACAGTGAAGAACACAACGGCCCTGCCGACAAACGGCGGGTGACATTTTACTTCGGGCAGTCGATTCGGGTCGATCCCATTGAGCATTGAGGAAAGAGGTGTGGACGTGAAAGCAATGACTTTGTGGACGCTCCGGGCAGCGGGGCTGTGTAGCTTGCTGCTGGTCATCGGGGCCAGCGGCTGCCAAGAAGACGAGTACAGCAGCGACAGTGACTCCAACAGCAACAGCCAGACCCACTGGCTGGCGGCGTGCGAGGCCGACAGCGACTGCGGTGACCTGAGCTGCATCTGCGGCATCTGCACCGTGGAATGCGAAGACGATCGCGCCTGCGGCGACCTGGACGGCGGCGCCTGCGCGCAGGCCAACCAGGCCATCGAGGCGCTCTGCCAGCGCGACCTGCCCGAAGAAGGCATCTGCCTCCAGGGCTGCCAGGACGACGACGGTTGCCAGGACGGTCAAACCTGCATCGCGGGCGCCTGCGTCGACAGCGACGACATTGAGCCTCCCGGCGACGGCGAGGCCCTGTGCAACGACACCGGCGGCCGCTGGGACGACACCGCCTGCGGCGACTACGCCTGTGGCGTGCCCAACGACTGTGAGGCCATCATCCCGGGCTGCGACTGCGGCGCGGGCCAGAACTTCGATCCCGAGCGCGGCTGCTTTGCTGACGACGCTTGCGGTGATGAACCCCCGAACGATGAAGAAGGCCTGTGCAACGAGACCGGTGGCCGCTGGGACGACACCGCTTGTGGCCACTACGAATGCGGCACACCCAACGCCTGCGAAGCCATCATCCCTGGTTGCAACTGCGGTGAAGGCCAGAACTTTGACCCCGAGCGCGGCTGCTTTGCCGACGATGCCTGCGGCGACGAGCCCCCCGGCGACGAAGAAGCCTTGTGCAACGACACCGGCGGCCAGTGGGACGAGGGTGCTTGCGGTCACTACCGCTGCGGTGTGCCCAACGACTGCCGCGCCGTAGACCCCGGCTGCAACTGCGGTGAAGGCCAGAACTTTGACCCCGAGCGCGGCTGCTTTGCCGACGACGCTTGCAGCGACGACCCTCCGGGCGACGATGAGGGCCTTTGCAACGAAACCGGTGGTCGCTGGACCGAAGACACCTGCGGTCACTTCTGCGGTGAAGAACTGCCCATCGACTGCCTCCTGCCCGTGCCCTCTTGCCAGTGCGGCGAAGGCCAGAACTTCGACTCCGAGCGCGGCTGCTTTGATGACCGCGTCTGCGAAGGCGGCGGCGACGAAGAAGAGGCCTTGTGCAACGAGACCGGCGGCCGCTGGGACGACACCGCTTGCGGCCACTACCAGTGCGGCGAACCCAACGTCTGCCTGGCCCTCATCCCCGGCTGCGACTGCGGTGAAGGCCAGAACTTCGATCCTCGCCGTGGCTGCTTCCAGGACGACGCCTGCGAAGGCGGCAGCAACCAGCAAGACCTGTGCGAGCAGACCGACGGGCGCTGGAACGAAGGGGCTTGCGGCCACGACGTCTGCGGCGAGCCCAACGCCTGCCGCGCCGTCATCCCCGGCTGCCAGTGCGGCGAAGGCCGCGTCTTCAACGAGCAGGAAGGCTGCATCGAATCCGACGCCTGCCCCGCCCGCGAAGAAGCCTTGTGCGGCGCCACCGATGGACGCTGGGACGAGTTTGCCTGCGGTCACTACGAGTGCGGCGTGCCCAACGACTGTGAAGCCATCATCCCCGGCTGCAACTGCGGCGAAGGGCGCAACTTCAGCGAGTTCTTTGGCTGCTTTGACGATGAGCAGTGCGAAGAAGGCGGCGGTGAAGAAGAGGCGGTCTGCGAGCGCACCGGCGGCCGCTGGACCGAAGACACCTGCGGTCACTTCTGCGGCGAGGTGCTGCCCATCAACTGCCTCCTGCCGGTGCCCTCGTGCCAGTGCGGCGAAGGTCAAAACTTCGACCCCGAGCGCGGTTGCTTTGATGATGAGCAGTGCGAAGAAGGCGGCAGCGAGGAAGAGGCCATCTGCCAGCGCACCGGCGGCCAGTGGGACGACACCGCTTGCGGTCACTATGAGTGCGGCGCCCCCAACCTCTGTGAGGCCATCATCCCCGGCTGCAACTGCGGTGAAGGCCAGAACTTCGACCCCGAGCGCGGCTGCTTCCAGGATGACCGGTGTGAAGAAGGCGGCAGCGAAGAAGAGGCCCTGTGCCGTCGCAGCGGCGGTGAGATCGTCATGTCCTGCGGCCACTTTATCTGCGGCGAGCCGCTGCCCATCCAGTGCCTGATCCCCGAGCCGTCTTGTGACTGCGGCCCTGGACGCAGCTTCAGCCCCGAGCTGGGCGGTTGCTTTGATGACGAGCAGTGCGAAGGGGCCGACGCGCAGGTCCTGTGCGAGCAGACCGACGGGCGCTGGAACGAAGGGGCTTGCGGCCACGACGTCTGCGGCGAGCCCAACGCCTGCCGCGCCGTCATCCCCGGCTGCCAGTGCGGTGAAGGCCGCGTCTTCAACGAGCGCGAAGGCTGCATCGAATCCGACGCCTGCCCCAACCGCGAAGAAGCCCTGTGCGGCGCCACCGATGGCCAGTGGGACCCCAACGCCTGCGGTCACTACACCTGCGGCCAGCCCAACGAGTGCGACGCCATCGACCCGGGCTGCAACTGTGGCCCCACGCAGTACTTCGATGAGTTCTTTGGTTGCCGCGACGACAACCAGTGCCGCCAATAAAACCTGCTTGAACAGCCCACGGTCAGCTTTGGGCTGACCGTTCCTTGAAGGCAACACCGCGCGGTGTTGCCTTTTCGATTTGAGAGCGTTCAAAGATTGGGGGCAAAGGCCAGCGCCGGCGCTTCAAAGGGCGCCAAACCCTGTGGGGATGGCGTTTGCGGTCACAAACGGGTCGCCGAGCGTCAAAAGCTGCCCTGGAGCAGCGGCACGTAGAGCCGGGTGCCGCCCTGGGCCTCTGGCGACACCGTCACAGTCGGCACTGTGGCAGACCAGGCGCCATCTTCGGCACGCTCCAGCAGAGCACGGGTCTCTCCAATCCGCACCGCCTTGTCTTGCGAGAGATAGTACCCGCCTGTGACCATGAGCGGCGCGGCGATCAAACCCACCACCGAACCCACAAAGACGCGTTCCTGATCGGTGGCGATCAATCCGCCCCCAAACCCAGCCAGGAACATCAGCGAGCCCACCAGCGAGCCCAACAACGCCCCTTTAAAGGTCCCCTCATGGCCCATCAAGCGCCCCACCGCATAGACGGCCAACGCCGAGGCCATCGGCCCACCCAGACCAGCGCCCAAAAAGGCGCTGGAGATGGGGTTGTCCTCAAAACACGCCATGCCTTTGGGCCCGTCAGCACAGACGTTGGTCTGGTTTTGGTAGAGGGCCACCGTACCGATATAACCGCCCACCCACGCCACCGCCCCCACCGAGATCAGCACCGCCCAGTCCACCCCATCCCAGACAATGGCGTCTGGATCATCCAGGGATGGACGAGCGTTGCCGATGGGCTTGGGAAGTTCTTTCTTGGGGGTCTCCTCCTTGGCGGGCGACTCCCAGGGTCCGCGCCACGGCGCGGCATCATCGTCTTTGTCCGGCGGCTGTCCCACAGGGGGGGCGTTTTGGGCGCAAAGCGTGCCGAGCGGCGCGAGAACGGCCAGACTAAAGGCGAGGCAAAGACTCAATAAAATCCGAAGCATCACAACCCACGGTGCAGTGTCCTTCAATGCGGTGGGATCATGATGGGAGCAACGGAAGATGAACGCAACGTTCAGACGCGTGACATCGGACAAAGATCAGCGTCAAAGCCGTCAGTGACGTTCTCCGTCAGAAGACGCCCGATCGACCGCGGGCCAGTCATGCTCAGAAGCCACATCGTCGCTGAGCGCATCAAAGTCGAGGCTTGTTGAGGCGTTGTTCCACAGCGGCACCACGGGACGGGCCGGGGGCTCATCTCGGGACAGCGGAGAGTGGCTGTCGTCGGATGAGAGCGGCGAGAGCATGATGTCCGAGCCCATGAGTTCGTCTTCGTCTTCGAGGCCAAAGATGGGGTCTTCTTCGGTGGGGTGCCTGAGCGCATCGAGGGCCAGCCCCATGCGGGTCTTTTTATCGTCAATGTAGGCCGACACAAGCCGGGACAGCTGCACGTCGCGGGTGATGGCCCCCTGGGTTGGACGTTGGAGCGGGGAGGCGCGTCCAGCCTGCGCCTTGAAGGGCACGGGCTTGTTGGGATCGGTCGGCACGGGCGCGGCGCGCCACGAGGACCTGCGCGGCGCCGCGCTGGCCGTGGGCTGCGGCGCGGGGATGTAGGCGGGGTCCAAGGTGGCGTCGGTGCTGTCGTGCTCGTGGAGCAAGCCTTCGATGCACTCCAGCAGCTCCACCGCCGAGCGCGGACGACGGGCGATCCGCGGATCAATGCAGGAGCGGATCATGTCTTCAAGCCTCTCTGGCAAATTGGGGCGAAGCTCGCGCGCGGGCACTGCCTTGCCCTTGGGTTGACCGGGTTTGTAGGGCCTCTTGAGGGTGACCATCTCGTAAAGAATGATGCCGAGCGCAAAGAGGTCGGTGCGGTGATCGATGCCGTGGCCCACGTACTGCTCTGGGGCCATGTAGGCGGGCGTGCCTGCGGTACGGGTCAGCTTGAGCGGCTCGATGCTGCTGGCCACCCCAAAATCCATCAGCTTCACGACCCCTTCGCGGGTGACCATGACGTTGGAGGGCTTCAAATCCCGGTGCACCAGGCTTTTGTCGTGCAGCGCCACCAGCGCATCAAGGACATCGCGCGCGATCTGGAGCACCAACCCCATCGAAATGGAGGCACCTCGCGTGCGGGCTTGATCGAGCATGTGCCCCAACGACATCCCGTCGATGTACTCCATGCAAATGAACGGCTGCTCGCCGATCATCCCCACATCATAGACCGTCACGATGTGAGAATGGTTGAGCCCAGCGGCCACGCGGGCCTCTTTCTGAAAGCGCTCCAGGCGCTCGGGGGCCACCGCCCCCTCCACCGTCAGAAACTTCAGCGCCACAGGCCGCTCCAGCACCCGATCGCGCGCTCGAAAAACCCGCGCCACGCCGCCCTCGCCCAGCAGCTCACCCACCGCGTACCGCTCGTGATTCAGATTGGGGGTTTGGGGCAACTCGGCGCGCTTGGGCGCGATGGTCTGGGGCAAGTCCACGCCTCGGGCACGGAGCTGGCGCTCTAGCGCAGCGGCCTGGGCGTAGTGCCCCACATCACGCAAACACTGCACAGCGCGCACGCCGCTGTGCCGAACGGTCTGGCGAGCATCTGCGTCGAGCGACGACCACTCCACCTCGGCCCCAAAGCGCTCTTTCAAGACCGCTCTCCAGGCCTGAGCAAGCTCCGAGACGGACACGCCGTCGGCCAGGTCGAGCGCCTCGGCGGCTTCGAGCACCAAACCCGCCTTTTTATAGTGGGCCGCGGCTTGCCGATGCTCCCCATCCTGCGCAAACCGGCGCGCCACCAGATCGTAGCGCCCCATGGACGCCGCGCGGTTTGGAGGCTCGACCACCTCGCGGTCGTCAAAAACAGGCGGAGCAATGGTGGGCTCATCGCGCTTGCGCCGTGCGCGCCGGGGCAAGATCGGCGGCGGCGGTGCTGGAAGCACTTCACGCCGGTTCGCCATCCACCACCACGTCAAACCCGCCGACAGACCGCCAACCAGGAGAATCAGTACAAACGCCCAGAACATTGTCCCATCCACAACGCCGGACGATCGCAAGCAATCGCCGGCCCATCGGGTGCCAGCCGGAGGAAATGTATCCCCACACAACAATCATGTAAACCACGCTTATTAACTGGCCGTAGCTCACGATTGCATGCAGGTAGACACTCCAAAAGATCATTGTGACGCAAAAAAGTTAAGCATTTTATGCCTGCGTCAACCCACAACGTTTCCCAAACCCTCCACCACAGCCATTGACGCCGGGCGTTTGATCCCACCCAGACACCTCACAGACCCCCTGCTTAAGGCATTCCAAACCACCACAAACCGGCAACGCCAGTCTCACACGCCATGGCGAGCGATCAACACACACGCGCGCCCAACTCGCCGTGCCACAACCTCAACGTGCTCGGCCTCTTCGACCAGCAACGCCTGGGTCAACCCCGTCACCAGAGTCATCACCGCCCCGTGGGCCAACGACCAGGCCATGTGTGCGCGGGCGCGGACCTCGGCCTCGGAGACCTTCCCCGCCACCGCCGCCACCGCCATCGCGAGATTCAAAAAACTCTCCATCGCCACCTGGCGCAGGTGACCGGCCTGATCCCCCGAGTGGGTCGCAGGACTCTGGGCAAACATGATCCGGTAATGGGTCGGGTGCGCGGCGGCAAAACGCACGTACTGGGCGCTCATCGTCTCCAAACGCTCTTCGGGCTTGGACAGCGCCAACGCCTCGCGCTGGGCCTGACGCAGCGCCTCAAACCCATCCACGGCCACCGCCGCCATCAACCCGTCCTTGCCCTTGAAGTGATGGTAGGGCGCACCGGGGCTGACATTGGCGCGCCGTGCCACCGCGCGCAGCGAAGGCGCAGCCCCATCCGAGGCCTCAATCTCCACCAACGCCGCCTCCAGCAGCGCCCGGCGCAAATCCCCGTGGTGCTGCCCTGGAAGGCGCCCCTCATCCTTTTTGTCGTGTTGTCCCACAACAAAACTCCTTGACAAACGTCGGCGCAGCCCCAAGCTAAACACCGTTCAACACAAAGTTGAACACTGCTTAACTCAGGAGCAAGTCACCATGAAACGCTCGCCCTCAATCCGCGTCCTTGTTGTCACTCTGATCGGTTGCGCCATTGGCATGGCGAGCCTCCTGTCGGCCTGCGCCAGCTTCTTTCCACCCGCCCCGGCGCCAAACGCCGATGCGCCAAGGGCACAGCCCGCCAAAGCCACGTTGACCATCGACGGCCAACCGATCACCATCCACGCTTTGCCCACCGGCAACGTCGCAGTCAAGGACTGCCATCAGGTCAACTGCCGCGATGAAGACAGCAGCTTCCCCATGCGCATGCTCTCCATCGTGTCCGACGACCACTTTGCGCCCCCCATGCCGGTCCTGAGCTACGTCATCGAGCACCCCGAAGGGATCTTTGTCGTGGATCCTGGCGGCACCGAAGACTTTACCAATGAAGACACCTGGGAGTGCGACAGCTTCTCGGGCCACGTCAACCGCTCGATCGTGCAGCTCGACGTCCGCTCTGGAGAGGCCCTCAAGGAACGCTTTGAAGCCACCAACATGGCGCTCGAAGAGATCAAGGCGGTGATCATCACCCACATGCACGTGGACCACACCGATGGCCTGCGCCACCTGCCCTCCACCATCCCCACCTACGTCGGCGCTGGCGACCTCAACGCCGAAGACAAGATCGGCGCCACCACCTGCCGCAACCTCGCCGGACGCATCCCCATCTCGGTCGAACCGCTGGTCTTTGGCAAAGAGGCACGCCCTGGAGACCGCGCAGAGGCCGCCCTGGGGCACGGTTACGCGCTGACCGAAGACCAGCGGCTGCGGGTCTACCCCACCCCTGGCCACACCCCTGGCTCACTCTCGGTGCGCCTGAGCACGGATCAAGGCGAGCTGTGGTTTATTGGGGATACGGCCTTTGATGTGGAGGGGCTGACCAGCCAGGAGACCGCAGGCATCCACTTTGACATGCCCGGCGTGCGCGCCCAGCAAGCGCTGATGCACAGCCTCTATGAAGATGGCCACGCCATCTTCCCGTCCCACGACTGGCAGGCCCCGGCCCGGCTGCGCGCGCTGGCCGAGGTTCAACGCTGACAAGGCTCAACGCTGACGGCTGGCCTCGGTGCGCGCCACCTTGAGCATGCCCCAGAGCAAAAGCGTCATGTGGCGGTACCGGATGCGGGCGGGCGTGTCATTGGCGGTGTGGTAGTGCCGATCGCGCATGAAGGCCGTGTCGGTGACCATGATCGCTGGGTAGTTGGCCTGCTCAAAGGACCAATGGTCCGAAAAATCCACCCCTTCAACCCACGACGGGGCCGACAACCCCTCCGAGGGAATTTGCGCCCGCTTGCGAAAGGTCCCGATCGAGCGCTCCAGCAGCGCCTGCGAGCCCCCCATCCCCACAAAGGCCACAAAATTGCCCTGGGACGGATAAACAAGGTCTAGAAACGGCGGATATTGCTGGGTGTCTCGCCGGTTGCGGTACACCCCGACGCTCTCAATGGAGAACATGGCGGTGATGACATCGCCGCGCTGGCGAGCCTCCTGGGCGTAAACCAGGCTCCCCATGCTCTCTTGCTTGAAGTGGGGCGGCTCTTCATTGGCAAAAAAGACAAAGCGCACCGTGCGCGTCAGCCGCCGCCCTGCCATCGCCCTGGCCATCTCCAGCACGACCGCCACGCCCGTGGCGTTGTCGTTGGCCCCCGGGCTGCCCACCGCCGTGTCATAATGCGCCCCGATCACCACGATGTGCTCGGGCTCATCTTCGCCAAGGAGCGTCGCCTCAAGGTTGTAGGCCACCTGCTGACCGCTGGGCACCGGCAACGCCTTGACCTCAAACCCAAAGGCGGTCATCTGCCGCTCAATGTACTTCTGCGCCTTGGACAACGCCTCTGGCCGCTCCAAATGGCGCTCGCCGATCTCTCCAGCGAGCTTCTCCACGTGCACTTTGAGTGCCTCTTTGACCCGCTCCTGCTGCACGCTCAGCTTTGGCAACGGCTCATCCCACGAGCGCCCTGGCATGCTGGTCCACCATGACAACCCCACCCAGGCCAGCACAAGCAGCACCGCCACCACACCCACAAACACCCTGGCACTCTTGTAAGGACTCTCCCGATGCACCGGGGCCATGTCCTCGCGCTCTTCAAACATCTTCCCTCACACACATTGTATTCGGCGACGCGCTTCAAACCCGCCCATCTCCAGGTGGCGATCCATCCCACAGACTGCAGGTTCAAAGCGCGAAAGACCTCTGACGGTCGATGCATCAGATTGTGACGTCCAGACGAAGTTTCAAGTCTCGCCAAGCATCAGACGACTCTTTGTCATGACAACAAGACGCCCTCTTCCAGTCATTCGAGGTCACCATGAACCGCGCCGATTTTCACTGGGTTCGCCCCACCACCAAGAGCCGAATCGCCTACACCATGCGCCGCAACGGGCAACGCCAGGGCGCCTGGCTGGACATCATCGCCGGGCACGGCTACGGCCAGACCCATACCTTGGATCAACACACGTCCATCATCGGTCGCGCCGACGACGCCGACATTCAGGTGGGCGAGTATGCCGTGTCCAGGCGACACGCCATGATCTTGACCAATGGACGCGCCCATCTGATCCGCGACCTGGGTTCGACCAACGGCACGCGGGTCAACGGCCTCCACGTGGTCGAAAAACTGCTGCGCGACGGCGACACCATCGAAATCGGCGGCACTGCCTTCCAGTTTCGACTCACTTGAGCCCAAACTCGCCAGCACACACGCGGTGACACAACCCACCAGCCGCGTTATGCTCCTGCCCACGTCACTGGGTTCTGTCTGACAATTGGAACCAAGCTCCGGCGAGACCGATGGTGTCGAGGTCGAGGAGGAGAGCACAGACGAACCGGGGGTTCGTCGAGCATCGACGACGACGAGATCGATATCATCGGGCCGTCGGGCGACGGGACAATTGTCAGACAGAACCTAGACCCACCTTTGGAGACAGCGCATTGGAGCATCGCACCAGCGACAAACGACGCATCCCCCTGACCACAGCCTGGCTTGCCGTCAGCGCGCTGCTCCACATTGCTGGCGGCTGCGGCGACGACGCCCAGACGCGCCGAGGCGCCCAGGGAGAGACCTGCCTGGGACAGGACGACGACTGCCGAGCGCCGCTGATCTGCCTTGAGGGCACCTGCCAACCCGAACCAGACCCCCTCGAAGGCCGCTTCATCTGCGGACACCCCGCCCGAGAGGTCCTTGGACGCTCCATCCGCGTGGTCACCGACGTCCCCGAAGCTGAAATCGGCCAGACCATCGAACTCTGCGCCGCCACCTCCACACCCTCTGGGCAACCCCGAGGCGATGGCATCGGCGTGGAGTTCATCGAAGAGGCCTGCTTCGCACCGCAAACCCCCTCCGTGGGCCGCTTTGAAGGCCAACCCCCCAACGAACCCTGCGCGCAGCGCCTGACCCAGACCGAAGGCGACCTCGGCGTGGCGCAAACCACCCTGCGCTGCCTCTCCAGCGGCACCACGCGCATCGTCGCCATTGCAGAAGGCGGCATCGACGTCATGGCCGCCGTGGAGGTCACATGCCAGTAAACCACCCCACTCGCCGCCAATGGCTCGCCTGGATGCTGGCCACCACCACCGCCGCCGCTTGCGACACCGCCCCCACACCACAAGCTCCCCCCGCCGCCACACCGCCTCCCACACCAGCACCGCCCCAAACGGCCCACACCGAGCCTTCAACACCTCCCAAACCCTCAAAACCGGCCCCCAGCGTCCAAACCGAGCCCGCCAGGACGCCCCCGAAGCCTGCCAAACCCCACACATGGCACCGCCTCGACTTCCCCAGCCGCCGCGGCCGGCCCAGAAAACAGCGCGCGATGATCCTCGACGGCGGTGGGCCGGTCCTGATCGCCCTCCACGGCCTGGGAGAAACCCGCACGCTGGACGCTGGCGCACGCGGCTGGAAAGACGACTATCTGCTCGACGAAGCCTACAGCCGCCTGCTCAACCCGCCGCTCAAGGCCACCGACTTCCGCAACCTCGTCGCCGCCGACCGCCTGACCGCCATCAACGCCGCCCTCAAAACCAACCCCTTCCCCGGCCTGACCGTCGCCTGCCCCTTCACCCCCAACCTCATGCACGGCTGGAGCGGTGAGGCCAAAGCCTACGGGCGCTTCCTCCTGCAGGAACTCATGCCCGAAATCGCGCGCACCACCGGCCGCGACACCCAAAAGGACATCCAAGACCGACGGGTCGCCATCGACGGAGTCAGCCTCGGCGGCCGCGTCGCCATGCTGGTCGGACTGACACACCCCGAAGTCTTTGGCGTCGTGGGCGCCATGCAACCCGCGTTTCGACACAATGAACTGGGACGCGTCGTCGAGCTGGCCAAAGAAGCCTCCAAACAACACCCCCAAACCATCCGCCTCATGACCAGCACCCGCGACCACTTCAAACCCATCGTCACCGCACTGAGCCAACGCTTCCACAAAGCGGGCATCAAACACGACCTCCTCATCACCCCCGGACCCCACGACTACGTCTGGAACCAAGGGCCAGGGGCTATCGAGATGTTACACTTCCACTCCCGTTTGGGACGGCCCTGACAGCGCCAGAAACCACGTCACTCGCTGTTTGGGACGGCCCTAACGGCGCCAGGAACCACAGAACTCGCTTGCGGTAGCGC
>CAKZKQ010000515.1 GCA_937123825.1 uncultured Pseudomonadota bacterium | reverse complement strand
GGACCACGGCGGGCCGTGGTATCAGCGCGGGCAGTTCTGGTTCTGGCTCTTTGGGCAGCACCATCAGGTCAATTACTTTGTCTGGGAGGCGTCGGAGCATCTGGCCCACGTGCTGCTGGGCAATCCCATGTTTGACCGAGACGGCCTCTACCACGACTCCAACGGGATCTTTGGGGACAACCAGGCCCGATTTGCGCTGCTGAGCCGGGCCGCGCTTGAAGTGCCCAGGTCGGTGTCGATTTGGGGCCAGCCAATGGGCGAGGTTGATATTCTGCATGCGCATGACTGGCATGCGGCGCTGACGCCGGTGTTTCACAACGCCCTTTACAAGCCCATGGGGCTTTATCCTGGCACGCGTTCGGTCTTGACCATTCACAACGCCGCCCATCAGGGGGTCTTTGACCCGGCGTCGCTGGCCGATTTGGATCTTTCGGCGCGGCACAGCCAGACGCTCTTGTTTGGGCAGGCGCTCAACAGCCTCAAGGGCGGCATTGTCAGCTCGGACATGGTCACGGCGGTGAGCCCCACCTTTGCCCAGGAGCTTAAGAGCCCCGAAGGCGGCTTTGGGCTAGACGGGGTCTTTGCCCAGGCGGACGCCGAGGGGCGCTTTGCGGGCATCCTCAACGGCATCGACACCCAGGACTGGGACCCGTCCACGGACGCCTGCCTGCCTGCCCGCTTCAGCCGAGGCGATAAGGCGGGCAAGGCCCGCTGCAAGGCGGCGCTTCAGGCCGAAATGGGGCTGCCTGTGCGGGACGACGTGCCGCTGCTGGGCGTGGTCTCGCGGCTGGACTGGCAAAAGGGGATGGACATCCTTCTGGAGGCTGCTCCCGGTTTGATGGAGCGCCACGACGCCCAGTTTGTGGTCTTGGGGTCGGGCGATCCGGGCCTGGAAGGGGGGTTGAGGTCGGTGCAGGAGCGCTGGCCTGACAAGTTCCGCGTGAGGTTGGCCAAGGACTTTCCGCTGGCGCGGCGGATCTTTGCGGGTTCGAACTTCTTCCTGGTGCCGTCGCTCTTTGAGCCCTGCGGGCTGACCCAGATGTACGCCATGCGCTACGGCGCGCCGCCCATCGTGCGCGCCACCGGCGGCCTGCGCGACAGCGTCCAGCCCTGGAACCCCCAGACCGGCCACGGCAACGGCTGGACCTTTGAGCATTACAGCGCCCACGCCCTGGCCGAGGCCATCGGCTGGGCCATCCACACCTTTGAGACCTACCCCGACGCCATGGCCCAGATTCAGGACAACGCCATGGCCGTCGATTGGAGTTGGGCGCGCGCTGGGGCCGACTTTGAGGCCCTCTACCAGCGCCTTAACCCTATGGGTTGAGCTTGGAGAGGTTGACCCCCCCGGTGTAGGCGTATGAGACGTAGTCGTCGTAGGCGTAGATGATCAGCCCAAAGGGCTCTGAGCCGCTGACCACGTGGGGTCCGTCGCTGACCGGCACATGCACCACCTGCATCTCGGTCCCCCCAATCGGGATCACCTCCATCGCCTCCATATCCACCGGCTCGCCGTCCAACAAGAGCGTCGTGTTCTGGCGCATCGTCACCGTCATAAAGTCCAGGTT
This sequence comes from uncultured Pseudomonadota bacterium, assembly GCA_937123825.1. Lineage (GTDB taxonomy): Bacteria > Myxococcota_A > Bradymonadia > Bradymonadales > CAKZKQ01. The sequence goes on along the minus strand of CAKZKQ010000515.1, from coordinate 15,800 downwards.
GTAGGTCCCCGGCGTCAGGAAGGCGTAGCGCGTGCGGTATTGCTCCTGGGGCGGCACCAGGAAGAAGCTGGGGTCGCCCGCGTCGGTGGTGCGCTCGACTGAGTCCTGGCCGCTGATGATGGCGCCGAGTAAGAAGGGCCGGGTGGCGTTGGCGACAAAGGGCTGCGCCGAACCAAACTCGCAGTGCTGGCCCGCGTCCATGGCCAGCGTGCGGTCCCCGTCCAGGAAATCCTGACACGGCGGCACGGAAGGGTAGCTGGGCGCCGTGGGTGAGAGCGCGTCGAAGGCGCGATCCAACTCGATCCGCGTGCCGTTGTCCCGGGCCAGAAACTTCCAGTACGTGACGTCGCCGCCTCGCTGCGAGCGGTTGCGGGCCTTGAGCGGCGTGGCCACGGCGCTGGTCCCCCAGGTCTCGACCCCAAAGAGTTGTTCCTCAAGGTGGTCACAGGCCGGGCTGCCCTGCGGGATGTAGATGCAGTGGTGCCCGCCATAAACGGCGACCTCCCGGTCCGAGAGCACCTGCACCCCGGTGATGTCCTCCATGGTCAGGTCCGCCGTGTAGAGCGTCAGCACCTCGTGGGCGTCCAGGTTGGTGGTCCAGACCCCGTTGCCCTGGTTTTCGATGTCGATGTTCCCGGTGCCGCGCAGCATCTGCTCTGTGGGCAGCCGCAGCTGGACCTGGGTGTTGTCGCGGGTGCCGACCACGCTCAAGGTCCCGGGGAAGCCGCCCATGTCTGGGGCCGCCATGGCCAGGTAGTTGCCCGTCAGCGCGCTGCGCGGCAGCAAGAGCGAGGCGTCGTTGGTGAAGGTAAAGTTGCAGCACAGCGGGTTGAACTGGTAGGCCACCACCGGGCGGTTGGCCAGGACCTTCCAGGCCCCCGGATGGATGTGCACCTGGCCTCGGCTGTGGTTGGGCGGCTGTCGCCTGGGCAAAAGGATCTGCAAGAGCATCCCCGGCGGCACCTCCACGGCCTCCAAGGCCCCCGTCAGCGGCTCTCCCATGGCGTTGCCGTCGGCGTCGATGAGTTGGGAGTAGAGCGTGCGAGACTCGTTGCCCCGGCGGCTGGCCTGCGACGAGATGGCCTGCTGGATCTCCCCGCTGGCCCCGTAGACCGAGACCTCGACCGAGACAAGCTGCGGGTTGAAGAGCACGACGGCCAGCGGCGCGTCGTTGGACGTGTAGTTGTTCAAGTCCGTGGGCCAGTACTCGCAGCCCACATAGCTGCGGTTGGCCACGGCGTCATCGCAAGGGCAATCCGGCGCGCACTGCCCCTGGCAGCACACCGACCCCTGCCCGCAAGCCTCCCCGCACGCCCCGCAGTGCTGCTCATCGCTGTCCACATCCACGCAGACCCCGTCGCACAGATCCTGACCCACCGGGCACCGGCACTGGCCCACCACGCACTCCTGGCCGTCGCCGCAAGCATTCCCACACTCACCGCAGTGCGCCTCATCGTAATCTGTGTCCACACAGAGCCCATCGCAGATCAAAGCGCCGCGCGGGCACCGGCACTGACCCCCCCGGCAAGTGGCTCCCTGAGGACACACCTCACCGCAGTCCCCGCAGTGGTTTGGGTCGCTGTCGGTCTGGGTGCACTGGCCGTCACACACCGTGATCCCAAACCCACACTGGCAGACGCTGTCGATGCAGCGGGCGTCGTCAGGGCAAGCGTTGCCACAAAACCCGCAGTTGTCATCGTTGCTGGAGGTGTCCGCACACCCATCCTGGCACTGAACCTGACCGCTGCGGCACTGGCACACGCCGCCGCGACACGCCGCCCCCTCCGGGCACTGCGTCCCACAAGCCCCACAGTGGTTCGCGTTGGAGTCCGTATCCACGCAACCATCCGCGCACAAAAACTCGCCCGGCCCACAAGCCTCACATTGGCCCTCAACGCAGCTTCGCCCTGCCGTGCAGGCCTCATCGCAAGCCCCGCAGTTTCCGGCGTCTTCATCAAGGTTGACGCAAGCGTCGCCGCAAAGGGTCAGGTTCGTCCCGCATTCACACTGGCCATCCACGCACGAGGCGCCCTCTGGGCAATACACCCCGCACTGCCCACAGCTATACTGCCGCTCAATGCTGCTGGCGCAGTCCAACCCACCCCCTTCATCGGCGGCCTCGTTGCTGCATCCCCACAGCCCCACACACATCATCAAGAGCCAAAAGCCCCAATGTGCAGTCTTCATCATCCAATGCCTCCCAGGTCATGGTGCTGAGCGGATAGCGTTCTTGCGGCGGTGTTGTGACCATTATTGCCAGAATCTTTAAGGCGGTGCATCCATGAAGATGGAAAGAACGTGGGGAGCCACTGCATCTGAAGCATGTGTGGGTTGCGGACGGCGGCTGAAAAGGCGTTTGGCTCCTGTTGTGGTGTCTGTGTTGAGGTCAAAAGGGGGTTGAGGATGCTGGTGTCGACTCAGTGGCTTGAAGAAAATCTGGGGCGCGAAGACCTCGTTGTGCTCGATGCGAGTTTGGCCAAGGCCGGGAGCAAGGCGCCGCTGCCGGCTCAGAAGCCAAATGTCATTGCGCTGAGCCAGCGGTGTGACCTCGACGGCGGTTTTTGCAACCCCGACTCAAACGTGCTCCGTGCCTTTCCCACCCAGGAGCAGTTTGAGCGCGAAATCAACCGGTTGGGCATTCGCCGCGATGACACTGTGGTGGTTTACGATGCTCGGGGAATCTACTCGTCGCCCCGCGCGTGGTGGATCTTTCAATCGATGGGGTTTGGCAACACGTTCATCCTCGACGGGGGCCTGCCCAAATGGCTTGCCGAGGGTCGTCCCACCCAAGAGGGCTACAAAGCCACCAGTCCGACCTCGACCTTTCAGTTGGCGGCCTTTGAGCCTGGGGCGGTTTGTGATGCTGACCATGTGCTGAAGAACATCGACAACGAGGACGTTGTGGTCTTGGACGCGCGCAGTGCGCAGCGCTACGCGGGGCTGGCGCCCGAACCCAGGGCAGGGTTGCGCTCGGGGCACATCCCTCGCTCCATCAATATGCCCTTTGGTGAGGTCCTTGATGGGTTTTGCTTCAAACCCAAAGATGAACTGAAGGCGCTCTTTGCGGCCTTGGACGTCGATGACGCGTCGCAGCTTGTGTTCTCGTGCGGTTCTGGCGTGACAGCCTGCATCATTTTGGCGGCTGCCACAATGGCGGGGCTCTCCAGGATCACCCTTTACGATGGCTCCTGGGCCGAGTGGGGCGGCGACGAGCGGTGGCCCGTTGCGCGGTAGTTATACGACGCCTGCGTTTTGGAGCAGGGCGGTGATGTCGTCGCGGAAGCGCACGGGGAAGCAGATGCGTTGGATGGCGTAGTGGTTGTGGCCCAGCAGGTGGATGATGTCTGAGTGGTCTTCGATCCTGCCGTGGCGGCCGCCGCCGAGGGCCAGCATCAGAGGGCGCTGGCCCGAGAAGCCCGCGCCTGGGACGTAGGGCTTGTAGGGGGTGTCTTCGGCGCGGTCGAGCATGACGTGGTAGCGCGGGTCGCCACCGCCGCGTTCGACCACTTCGCAGGCTTTTTGATGGAGCGCGGCGGCCTCTTCGGGGTCGGTGGGCAGCTCCAGGGTTTTGAAGAGGTGACGGTTGAGCAGCCCTCGGCAAAGCTCGCTCAGGATGGTGTCGTGGGCGCTGGCCCAGAGCTTGAGCGCCATCCAGATGTCGGTGTCGTCAAGCCGGGCAAAGACCAGCGGCGGCATCTCCTGGCCGCGCAGCAGCCGTCCCACCGCCGAGCTTGGCAACGGCAGCGAGTCCGGGTCTTTGCGCAGCAGCTCGGCCGCGCGGCCAAGCGCCGCCTCCAGCATCTTCTCGGCCGAGCGCACCGCCTTGTGCAGATCGACCTGCTTGAACATGTGGAAGCGGGCCATCCGGTAACCCTCCACGGCCTCTTTGGCGCGGCGGCTGACCAGGAGGTACTCGTCGGTGGCCTCAAGCGTGCTCAAAATACGCTCGACGTCGTAGACGCCGATCTTGACCCCGGTGGCGATGCCGTCGCGCAGGATGTAGTCCAGGCGGTCGGCGTCGAGTTGGCTGGAGACGATGTCGCCGTAGAAGGTCCGCTGAACCGGAGCGCCGACCATGTCGGCCACGTTCTGGGGCAGGTCGGGGTCGATGTCGCGCAGGATGGCGTTGACTTCGGTGTCGGGGTCCATGATCAGGCCCACCGAGATGGACTCGTGGTGGGTCTGGGTGACCTTTTCGATGGCGTGGCTAAAGGGGCCGTGGCCAAGGTCATGCAGAAGGGCCGCTGCCAGTGTCTTAAAGCGGATGTCGTCGGGGACTTTGGGGCCTGCGACCTGCTCCAGCAGGCGCCGGGCCATGTGCATCACGCCCAGCGAGTGGGTCATGCGGCTGTGTTCGGCCCCAGGATAGATCATGTTGGCCAGGCCAAGCTGCCGGATCCGCCGCAAGCGCTGAAACTCGGGCGTTTTGAGCAGCAACATCAACATCCGATCGCAGTCGTCGTCGATGTCCAGGTTGATGATGTCGTGGACAGGATCTCGAAAGAGCTTGCGCTTCATCGGTTCGTCTTTGTCCTTGGAATCCATCGGGCGCTGGCGCCAGTGGGTTCTGTGTCAACGTGCTTGCCCCGTAAGGTCTGGGGAGCCAGAGGCGAGCGCATTTGTGGTGTTGTTGGCCACACACACCCAGAAAGGTCGCCTGCGTGGGCACCGTCGTCAAGAGCCTCAAGCGCCCTTGGAGCGGAAAAGTGGTGTCAATCGGTCTGCACAGCGTCTTAAACCGCACTATGGGGACCGGTAGAGTTTGTAAACGCGTCCTTGTTGGAAGAATTCGTTGTGGGCGGATGTTGTCAGGTCTTGAGTCGCTGTGCGTCAGGATCAACTCTGAGCAGTGATGGTCAGTGACAAGGTGTGCGGCCAGGTCCGGTCTGACGGTTGTTTTGAGTTCCAATGGTCGGACAGAACCTGGGGGGGACGATGCGGACACAGCGCGTGGTTCGTGTTAAGTTGGCGCGGTGGTCCTTTTGTGGGTCCACATCATCCATTGTAGGGGGATGCGTTGGGCGCGTCCCTTGAGGGGTCACCGGGAAGTTGCGGTTGTGGTCGTCATCGACCCTTTCTGGTAGCCTTGGACATGCTTTCCCTTGTCAGACGCGGTATCGACAAACCTTCGCCGGAAGCTGGGCGTGCTTCTGTAGGGAGCCATTGGTGATCAGACCCCCAAACGGGCTGCACCCGAAGACATCCTCAATGACGGTGTGGAGCGCTTTGGTGGCGCTGGTGGTGCTCCTGACGGTGGTCCTGGAGGCGCTGCCCGCCCACGCCTTTGATGTGCGCGTGGGGACACGCACGCGTCTGACGGCGCGGATCGAGGCCGAGGGCACCCGGATCGCCATCGACGGCCACCTGCGCGACAACCTCGGTCAGGGGGTCGAGGGCGAGGTCATCCAGGTTGAGTTTGAGCCGGGCGGTCAGGTTGGGGCCGACGCTTATTACTCCCGCGACGCCCGCACAGACCGTACAGGCCGTTTTTACCTCTCCATCAACCTCGATCCCGGCACCTACGCCACCCGTCTGACCTACAGCGGCCGCGAGCATTACTATGGCCGCAGCGCCATTGAGGACTCTGTCACCAGCCAGCGCGGCGAGGTGGGCTTGGGGCTCCAGGTGCCCCGGCTCTTGTCGCGGACTTCGGGGCCGGTGCGGGTGCGTGTGGCGGCGACCAACGGGGCCACGCCTGCCGTGGGACTCGATGTGCGCGTGGCGATCAACGGCGAAGAGACCGAGGTCGAGACGGGGAAGGAGGGGACGGCGTCGATTCCGTTGGATCCTTCGACGGTGTCGGGCTCCATTGTGCGGATTCAGGCCAGCTTTGCGGGCTCGATTGCCTTTGAGCCTGCCGAGGCCGAGGCGTTGGTGCGGATTCTGGATGCCCCCCAGTTGACCGTGGAGGCCAGCAACGTCCGGGCGCGGTTGGATCGCGGCGTGCGGGTGCAGGGCTCGGTGGTCGATGGGGACGCCGAGATCCCCGAGGCCCTGGTGGATGTGGTCCTGGTCCAGAAGAACCTGGAGGTGGGGCGGTACAGCACGCGCACCGATGAAGACGGCGAGTATGACCTTTTTGTCGCTGAGGACCGCTTGCAGGAGGGGCCGATGGAGGTGCAGGCGCGCCTCTCGGTGGGCGGTCAGGTCTTGTTGGAGCGCTCGACGACGGTGCAGGTCACGCGGACCGGCGGCGGGTTGTTGCCCTGGTTGTTGGCGGCGTTGTTGACGGGCAGCGTCTTTGTGCTGGGCGGTTTTGTGGCGCGGGACTGGTGGCGTGTGCGCAGCAAGCGCCGCAAGCCGTCGCGGGGGCGCCAGCGTCAGACCCTGGCGGCGGCGCGGGCGCCCAGCATTGTGCCGGTCATGGACGACGGCGACGACGAAGCCGCCGCGCCCGCTGGTCCCACCAGCATCCGGGGCGTGCTCTGGGACCGGCAAAAAGAGATGCCCATCGACGACGGTCAGGTGGAGTTGTTGCTCGACAACAAGGGCGCTGGGGCCGACCCCGACGAGCTTTCTGCGGCAGCCGAGCCGGTGACGACGGGGAGCAACGGGGCCTTTGCCTTCCGCGACCTGGAGCCGGGGCGCTACGTGCTGCGGGCCAAATCCAAGGGCTATATCTCGGTCACTTATGGCTTCAAGGTGCCTCACAGCGGGGTTTTGAGCCGCTTCAGGTTGCCGATGACGCCCGTGCGCGTGGTGGTCCGCGACCTTTATGAGGACATGGTCGAGGAGGTCGTCTACGAGCAAAGCTCCTGGGGCCGCTTGACGCCGCGTCAGGTCCGCCAGCGCTTGCTGGCCAGCCTGGAGGCCATCACCACGGGCGACTTCCCCGGCGGCCGCGAGGGTTACGACGCCTTTAAAGAGCGCCTGGAGCAGGTCCTGTCGGCCTCGCGCGAGGGGGCGCCGATGGACGCCCAGGCCGTGGTTGACGCCGTGGTCGAAGTCCTTGAAGAGGTTTACTACAGCCAGCGCCGCCACGACGAGGCGTTGGCCGTGGTCATGGAGCGGCTGGTGGATCAACTCCACACCCACGCCTCGGAGGGTCTGCGATGATGGCCTTCTGCAGAAGATGGCGGTGGGCGGCGGCTGCGGCAGCTGTGCTCCTGGTGGCGATGCAGGTGGCGGCGGTCATGGCGCAGCCTACGCTGCGTGCCGGAGACTACGGCCTGGAGAACCGCGACTGGAACGGCCTGTCGGAGTTTGTCCGCATGGCCAAGTCGATGGGGTACGAGGTCGAGCCGCGCTCGGGGCTGGATCTGGGGGCGCTTGGCCCCGAGGACCGGGTCATCGTGATTTACCCGACCGCCGATGTGGATCAGCGTCAGCTTGCGCGCTTCATCATCGACGGCGGCCGCGCCATCGTCGCCGACGACTTTGGGGCCAGTGAGCCGCTTTTGGAGCGGCTGGGCATTGACCGGGAGTCGCTGGCGCCCCGGCACCACTCGCGCTTCTTTTTGGGCCGGCCCAGCCTGCCGCTCTTCAAGCCCGGCGGCAAACACCCGCTCTTGGACGGCGTCGATGAGGTCGTGGCCAACCACCCCTCGGTCCTGCGCACCGAGGGCGGCGCCATCTTGCCCTTTGACGACGGCCAAAGCGGTCTGGTCTACGACATGCGCCTGGGGCGTGGCAAGGCCATCGTCATGGGCGACGCCAGCCTGATGATCAACCACATGATCGACGTGCGCGACAACCGCCGCTTCCTGGAAAACACGCTCGACTACCTTTGCCTGCGCGCCGACCCCTGTCGCCCCTATTTGTTGGTGGGTGACGCCGCGTTGACCGGCACCTACAAACCCCAAAACAGCCGCGACGACGACATCGACGATGTCTTGTCCGAGTCCTTCGAAGCCCTCAACAGCTTCTTTGAGGACATGACCACCTACGTCCCCCACCGCAACGCCGTCTACTACGCCTCGTTGCTCCTGATGGTGGGTCTGGTGGTCTTTATGGTGACGGTCTTCTCCTGGCGGCGCGTGCCTGCGGTGGCCCCCGACGTGGGGCCGCCCCCGCACGTGCGCTCGCTGTCCGAGTTTGAGTGGAACCTGCTGCGCTACGACGGCCGGGGCTTTCAGGCCAACTACGCGCTGCCCATGTCCATCCTCAAGACCGAGTTTGAGCGGCTCTTCTTTGCGCGCCTTGCGGGCTCCGAAGAGATCCCGCCGCCCGAAAACGCTCGCCGTGCCGCCTTCCTGCGCCGCATGGCCCAGGGCTACATCGAAACCTATCAAAATGACCTGTCGGGACGGGCCCGCGCCCGGACCTACAAGCAAACCCACCAGCTGCTGAGGCTTTTCTCGCGCATCCCCCCCAGGGATCGCCTCTTCCTCGACAGCGAGGCCTTCTTCAGCGAACGTGAGCTGATGAAGGTCTACGCCCGCAGCCGGGCCATCCTCGACACCATGGGAGCTGGAGAAGAATATGAGCGACGCACTCGCCGGATCGGGCGCCGATCGGCCAAGGGAGATCGACCCTTCGGAGCTTGACGCGGTCAAGGCCAAGGCGGCGGCGGTGGCCGCCGAGATCACGCGGATCTACATCGGCCCTCCCAGCGTCATCGAGGCCCTGCTTGTGGCCATGATTGCCCGTGGACACGTCCTGCTTGAAGGGGTCCCCGGCGTGGCCAAGACCACCCTGGTCAAGGCCTTCGCCCAGACCCTGGGGGCCTCCTACCGGCGCATCCAGTTCACCCCGGACCTGCTGCCGAGCGACATCACCGGCACCTACATCCTCAACATGCGCGACAACGCCTTTGTCCTGCGCAAGGGGCCCATCTTTGCCAATGTCGTCCTGGGCGACGAGATCAACCGCGCCCCGGCCAAGACCCAGTCCGCGCTGCTCGAAGCCATGCAGGAGCGCCAGGTCACCATTGAGGGCGTCACCCGCGAGTTGGATCCTCCCTTCCTTGTCCTGGCCACCCAGAACCCCGTCGAGCAGGAGGGCGTCTACATGCTGCCCGAAGCCCAGCTTGACCGCTTTCTGGTCAAGCTCCACATGGGCTACCCCTCGTTTGAAGACGAATTGGCCGTCATGCGCACCCACAACCGGCCTGTTGGACAGGCCAACCCGGTGCTGAGCCCCGAAGAGATCCTCCACATGTCCTCGCTGGCCGAGTTGGTCCACGTGGACACTGAGTTGATGGCCTACATCGTGCGCCTTGGCCAATTCACCCGGCAGCACCAACAGACGCTCCTTGGCACCTCGCCGCGCGCCTCGATCGCGTTGATGCGCGCCGCCAAATCCCGCGCGCTGCTGCGCGGCCGCGACTATGTCCTGCCCGACGACATCCGCAATCTCGCCCCGTTGGTGCTCTCACACCGCATTCTCCTGGCCCCCGAGGCGGAGTTGAGCGGTTACCGGGCCGAGGATGTGGTGCGTCAGGGGCTGGAGACGGTCCGCTACGGCAAGTCTTGAAGAAGGTGAATCGTCGGTGAACCCGTATCTCACAGGCGCTGGGCGCGCGCTGCTGACCTCCGCCATTGTCTTTGTCGCCGTGGGCGTCATTGGTGGGTTGTGGCCGCTGCTCTTGTTGGGTGTGCTTCAGGTGCTCCTGTTGGCGCTCTCCTACCACGCGCTGCTGGGCTCCTCGTTGGCGCTTGAGCGCCGCCTGCTGGTGGTCGAGGTTGGCCCGGAAGAGGGCGCCGATCTCAACCTGCTGCGCACCGGCAAGCCCTCCAAGCTGGCGCTGCGGGTCCACAACCGCTCGGGCGCCACGCTGCGCGGCATCGTGCTGACCCCGCACATGGGCAGCGCCCTGGAGATGGTCGAGCCCGTGCCGGTCAACATTGTCCTGCCCGGTTACAGCGCCGTGCAGTGCGACATGACGCTCAAGTCCACGCTCACCGGCCGCTGGTTCCTGCACGGCTTCAAGGTCACCGTGCGCGACGTGCTGGGGTTGATCGCGGTGGGCGAATATGTGGCCACGCCGACGGCGCTGAAGTTCATGCCGGATGTCTTTGGGTCTTCGACGCGGGCGCTGAGCCTGCGCCGCAGCCGCGTGCGGGACCGCGAGGGCATCCACAAGGTCCGCCAGATGGGCTTTGGCACCGATTTGCGGGAGTTGCGCGACCATCAGCACGGCGACCCCTTCAGGGCGATTGCCTGGAAAGCCACCGCCCGCACCGGCCGCCTGATGGTCAAGGACTACGAGTCCGAGATGGTTCTGGGCACCTACCTGTGCCTGGATGTCTCCAGCACGATGCGCGGCGGCAACCAGGGCGGCGGGCGCAACAAGCTGGAGCACGCCGTGGGGCTGGCCACCGCTTACGCGGACCTGATCTCGCGCAACAACGACCGGATTGGCCTGATCACCTTTGATGAGAAGATCCACGGCCACATTCGCCCCAAAGACAACAAGGCGCAGATGCGCCAGATCCTCCAACACCTCATCGGGGTGCGCCACATCGTGGACGAGGATTTGACCGAATACACCGACGTGGAGATCTCGGAGCTGCTGGCCCGCTATCTGCTGGTCCACGAGCGGCTCGATTTTCGCCGCAAAGCCGTGCGCCGCCGCATGGCCGCAGGCGGCGTCAACATCGACCAGGACAAACAGCTGGCCCGAGAGATCCTGGAGATCGACCACAACGCCTATGACCTGGACCTGCTCTCGGAGTGGGTGGCGTCGGTGTTGAAAGATGAAAAACGGCGCTTTGATGACCCGGCATTGCATATGGGCGTGCCCAACTACAAGCGCCTCACCCCCGTGCGCCGCTTCTGTCACCTGCGCGGCGTCGAGATCCCCTATCGCGTCGAGACTCGCCTTGGCCAAAAAGAGCGCGGCCTGGTCCAGTGCTTTGAAGAGATCATGGCCCACACCCGCGAGAGCCACCTGATCCTGGTCATCACCGACCTGTGTGGGATCATGAACACCGAGTTGATTGTGCGGGGGCTGCGTCTGGCGCAGTCGCGGCGCCACTCGGTGGCGTTCATCGCGCCCTTTACGCCCGATTACGTCCCGCTCCAAGGCGACCAACACGACCCCACCTCGCGCCAGCGCATCATCCACGAGCTTTTCTCGGTGGCCGAGGGCGAAGAGCGCCAGCAAATCTCCAAAGCCATCGAGGGTCTGGGGATTCCGGTGATTCAGATCGGCCCCGACGACCAACTCCCTGGCATCCTGCGCCGCCTCAACAGCACCATGCGCCGCCGCTGAGCTGTCTCCACATCAAAAACATTGCAGATTCAGAGGGTTTGGGGGCTGGCCCCCATCCTGTGTATGATGCCCCTTGTCTATGCGATTGAAATGGAGGGGGCATATGGCCAGCGGCAATAAGAAGGCCTGGGTGGCGGCGGCGATCGTGGGTGTGTTGGGTTTGGGGGTGGCGGCGTATCTGGGCGGCTGCATGCAGAGCGTGCGGCGCGGTCTGGTGACGGCGTTGACCCCGGAGTACAGCCCGGAAGGCGACACAGAGACGCTCAAAGGGGTCTTTGTGGATAAGGACGCCAAGCGCCAACGCCTGGACGTGGGTTTGGAGGCGGTGGCCAAGGGCTTTAAGGCGCCCGTGGACATTCAATTTGTGCCGGGCGACCCCAAATTGATGGTGGTTTTGGAGCAGGTGGGCCGGGCGGTGTGGTTTGACATGGCCACCGGCAAGCGCGGCCAGCTTTTGGGGGTTGAGGCCCTTCATGAGGGCGAGCAGGGCTTGTTGGGGCTGGCGTTCCACCCTGAGTTTGTCAAAAATGGGCGGTTTTTCATCCATTACATCGCTGCGGGGCCAGAAAACGACCAGACGCGCGTGGAAGGCTGGGCGGTGGAGCCCGGCGCGGATTTGAGGACCGCCAAGCCCAGCCGTCAGTCGGTGGTTTTGGTGGTGGACCAGCCCTACCAGAACCACAACGCCGGTCAGTTGGCCTTTGGGCCCGACGGGATGCTCTATGTGGGGCTTGGGGACGGTGGTTTTGCCGACGATCCCCACAACCACGGTCAAAACACCACCACGCTCTTGGGGTCGATGCTGCGCCTGGATGTGGACAACGCCAAAGAGGGGCAGGGTTACGCGGTGCCTGCGGACAATCCATTTGTGGGCAAAGAGGGCCACCGGCCCGAGATCTGGGCGTATGGGCTGCGCAACCCCTGGCGCTACAGCTTTGCGCCCGATGGTCGGATGGTGGTGGCGGACGTGGGGCAGGATGAGATTGAGGAGGTGACTGTGGTTGGCCGAGGCGAGAACCATGGTTGGAAGATCCGCGAGGGCGACCAGTGCTTTGAACCCGATGAGGGGTGTCAGACCGAGGGTCTGGTCGATCCTGTGTATACGTACAACCACGATGAGGGGGTGTCGATCACCGGTGGGTACGTTTATGAGGGGGCGCGGGTGCGTGGGCTTAAAGGGGTGTATCTCTTTGGGGACTTTGTCAGCGGTCGGTTGTGGGGGATGAAGATTCCGGCGGACCGCGCGCCTGTGAAGGACGCGATGGCGCTTGGCAAGTGGCCGCTGCTGGTGTCGACCTTTGGAAAGGATGCCAGCGGGGAGGTCTACGTGGCCAACTACAGCGACGGCACCATCCACCGCTTTGCCGCACTCAGCCCTTGATAGTCACGGATCTGGGGTTTTGTGACATGCGGTGAGTTATTGTGTTTTTTGATGAGACTTAGGTGGGGTATCTGGTTTTGTTGGTGCTTGTTTCACATTGTGTTGCGTGGGCACTTTTGTTGGTCTTTAAGGTTACATAAATAATTCATATGGTGGTTTGTATGAGGATTGTGATTTGTTCAGTGTTTTGTGTGTCATTTGTAATGCTTTGGGGCTGTAAGGAAGGGGGGACTGATGGATCTACAGATATCGAGTGTGGTGACGGGCGATGCCTGGGATTAGAGGATATGCAGAGCTGTCCGGAGGATTGTGTTGGTGAATTCCAGTGTGGTGATGGTGTTTGTAATGATCAGGAGAGTAGCAATGACTGTCCGGAAGATTGTAGACAGGGGCCTCAGTGTGGTGATGGTATTTGCAGTGAAGGTGAAGTGAGTTGTCCACAAGACTGTGCCGATGGGTTGGGGTGTGGTGATGGTATTTGTGATCTTTTTATTGAGAGTGTATTGAGTTGCCCAGAGGATTGTGAACGGATTTTTGAGTGTGGCGATGGTATTTGTGAAGGTACTGAGAATGAAGCTGACTGTCCGGAAGATTGTGAGAGTATGATGGCTACGTGTGGTGATGGCATATGTCGTGATTTGGAGAATGTAAACAATTGTCCTCAGGATTGTGATCCTGGATATCAAGATCGTGATGGAGATAGGGTTGAGGATGTTGAAGATAATTGTCCTGACCATTTTAATGCAGAACAGCGTGATACGGATAATGATGGTGATGGCGATGAATGTGACTTTGATGATGATAATGATGGGGTTGAAGATGTTGAAGATAATTGTCCTCAGGATGTTAATTCAGCTGTGTTTAATTTTTATCAAAAAGAAAGAGATTTGGTAGGTATTGCAGGGCTTCATAAGTTTATATCAGGTGACTTTAATAATGACGGTTTGGCTGATATTTTCGTTTATGGTCGTTCAACTGAAAATAATGGTGTTTGGGTCGGTGATGGTAATGGTGGCTTGAATAGGGTTTTGGGTGGTTTAGAGGTTTTTTCAGAAGGTAATAATGCTGTGTTGGGTGACTTGAATAGCGATGGTGATTTAGATGTGTATGTAACTCGCAATGGTTTTGATGAGATATTTTTAGGTGACGGTGAAGGAGGTTTTAATGTTTTAGAGCAGGGTTTTGAGTTTGAGCGTAGTTACGCAATTGATTTGGGCGATGTGGATAGTGATGGTGATTTAGATGCTGTTGTTAGTCGTTCAAACAGTGTTGATATTCTTTTGAATGATGGCAGTGGAGTATTTGATTTGCTTGGTCAAGAGTTTGGTTTTGGGGCTCAGATGATTAAGCTGTTCGATGTGAATAATGATGGTGATTTGGATCTGGTCTTCTCGTCTGGTGAGAACCTTAATATTTGGCTGGGAGATGGTCAGGGTATGTTTAGCCATTTGCGCGTATTGAATGTTGGATTTTATATTTATCAGTTTTCGTTTGGTGATTTTGAGCGCAATGGTTTTGTCGATATTGTCGTTGCTAGTTCAGGGGTTGATTTGATTTTTGTTGGTGGTGATGAGGGGTTTGGAAGAAAGGTTGAGGTGCTTGGTATTGAGCGTAGTTTTGGTGTTGGTGTTTATGATTTTAACCGGGATGGTTATGATGATATTGTTATTGACAGTGGCGGTGGTGTTCAACTTTGGTTGGGTGACGGGCAGCTCAATTTTGAAAGGTTAAGAGATGGGTTTGAAAATGTAAGAGATGGTGAGGGAGGGAATATTGTATTTGGTGATATTAATGGTGATGGGTATCAAGATTTTTGGGCAGAAGGCTACCCTTGGTTGATTGGATTTCTTCAGTCTGATTTAGATTTTGATGGGCAAGGAGATGCCTGTGATCGTGATATTGATGGTGATGGTGTTATCAATACTTTGGATAATTGTCGGTTTTTGATGAATTTGGAACAGTCAAATGTCGATGGTGATCTATATGGAGATGTTTGTGATGATGACGATGATGATGATTCTATTGTTGATGCAATGGATAATTGTCCTGAGGTCTTTAATCCTCGAGACACTGTAGGTTTGCATTACTCTGGTCAAATTTTCGGTGGCCAAAGCGTTGATGGAGCCCTTGGAGATCTTGATGGAGATGGATCTTTAGATTTATTTATGGTGAATGGTGAATATCCGAGTCGTATTTACCTTGGAGACGAACAAGGTGCATTTGAGGAGCTGAGTTTTATTCTCGATAGTGATGTGAGTTCCAAAATTGCTCTTGGAGATGTTGACGGAGACGGGGATTTAGATGCTTTTATCCCCAGTCACAATTCATCTGATCGTTTTCTGTGGTTGAATGACGGCGAAGGCGGCTACTCACTCAGCGATGCTAGTTTTCCGATGTTTGGTTTTGTTTTTGCCCTTGAGTTGAGTGATTTTGATGGCGATGGTGATCTTGATTTGTTGTTTGTTGATTCTTATTATTTTGTGTCTTACTTGAATGATGGTTTTGGTGGTTTTTCTGTTAGCCAAGAAGTGAGAATGCATTTGAGGTCGGCTAGGTTTGTTGATGTTGACGGGGACTCTGATTTAGATTTGATAGGTTATGATGGTAGTCGATTGGTTGTATACATAAAGGATGAGGCTGCTCGTTTGGGTGATTCTATAGAGTTTGAGGTTGGCTGGCGTATAGGCAATATGAATGTAGGAGATTTTAATGAGGACGGTTTGTTGGATGTTCTTATCCGGGAGGATATGAGGGCTCCTGTTAGCTTATGGTTTGGTGATGGCGCAGGTGGTTTTGAGGATAGTGGTACCCGAATTATTGATGGTTCAGTTGCTGTTGTTGATGTTGTTGATTTTAATAACGACGGTCATTTAGATGTTGTAACTCACGGTGATATTTATCGCCTTCGGAAGGGTTTGAAACTGTGGTTTGGAAATGGTCATGGACAGTTTTCTGATAGTGGAATTCGGTTTGATGCAGATGATCCGTTAGTGATTTTTGAACATCTCAATAACGATGAACATTTGGATTTGGTTCTGGTTGAAAAAGAAGGTGCTGTTAAGATCTACCTTAATGGTCCCAGTCAATCTGACTCAGATAGTGACGGTGAAGGTGATGCTTGCGACACACTTAATGATCGTGATGGTGACCAAGTAGATGATCTCAGTGATAACTGCATCCACTTGTCTAGAACGGGGCGCCTGAGAGTTAACGCTGCTTGGAGGTGTGGTATGATGGGCTGAAACCAAAGGGGAGGCCCAGAAT
>CAKZKQ010000514.1 GCA_937123825.1 uncultured Pseudomonadota bacterium | reverse complement strand
GTGATCAGGAACCCAGTGAGGGCATACACGGCGGCGTCTTCTTTCTCGCTCATCGCTCGACGCCTTTTTCCCCGCGCTGGGTCTTCCCCCAAAGCGAGCCAGAAGTAATCAACGCCCAGGACGTCCGCAAGCCTGCGCATGACCGCAGATCGTGGGGTCGACAGCCCCGCGAACCACTTGCGTACAGCCTCCTGGCTAACACCGAGCTGCGAGGCCAAAAAAATCTGCTGGCCCTTGTTTTTCTCGGGAACGATCTCTGTTCGACGGCAAGCGTCTTCAAGTCTGTCTTTGAAGCTAGACATTTTCTGGTCTGCGAATTGTCAACTAAAGGGTGCAATTTGTACCATATAGTTGTTTTTAATGGAACAGAGTTCCTCAAGCCCATTGCTAGCGCTCCTTCCTTAAGGATTTAAGAAAATTCAGCAGCGCGTCTTGCCCGACCCTCTTCTCCCTGAGGGCATTCAAAACTGCAGTCTCCGCCGGCGCCTGGCTCACTAGGTGAATGATCCTGACGGGCCTTTCCTGACCTTGTCGATGGAGGCGTGCGTTGAATTGCTGATACAGCTCAAGGCTGTAGGTGGGGCCGTACCAAACGGCCAGGGACCCTCCCTTCTGTAAGTTGAGCCCGTGACCCGCTGACGCAGGATGCGCTAGAAGCAGCGGAATCTCCCCTTTGTTCCAAGAATCTACCGTAGCTGTATTTTTGTCCAGTACCTTCCCGCCAATTCGATCAACAATAAGTTGCAAATCACAACGATAAGAGTAGGCAACCAAGATGGGTTCCTGCGCTTCATCAACAATTTCCTTTAGGCGATCAAGCTTTGCGCTGTGGACCTCGTGCCAGTCGCCGTTCTCGTCGTAAATAGCGCCGTTGCAAATCTGCAAAAGCTTGCCCACCTGCACCGCTGCGTTGGCTGCGGTGATCTCCCCTCTTTCCACCTTTACGATGAACTCACGTTCCATCGCCGTGTACAGGTCCATGGCTTTTTTCGACATGTTGATCTTTTCGATCACGTCGATGCGCTCAGGGAGCGTAAGAAACTCGCCGGCGTCGAGGCGCAGCGCCAGATCGGAGACCGCTTTGTGGATCGCAGGCGCGCGTGCCGGCTTCACCCGCCACTGGTTCCAGTTCGGGTTCCCGACTTGTTCACAGAATTTCTGCAGAAACACTCCTCGGGTTTTCCCAAGGCGCTCCCCCTGATCGAGCAGGTACACCTGAGGCCAGAGATCAATCAGGCTGTTTGGCGCGGGCGTTCCGGTGAGCTGAATCATTCGGTCGATCTTCCCGAGCACTTTGCGGAGCGCCTTCCAGCGCTTGCTGGCGTGGCTCTTGAAGCTGGAAGACTCGTCGATCACGACGACGTCGTAGGGCCACTGCTGTCCAAAATGCGCCACTAACCATGGGATCATCTCTCTATTGATTACGGTGATCGGCGCGTGCTTCTCCACAGCCTCGATGCGCTGCTTCGGCGTAAGGCCGGCGGCGACGGTCATGGTCATGCCTTTAAGGTGCGCCCAGCCCAGAGGCTCTGCGGGCCAGGTGTTTAGGGCCACGCGCAGCGGGGCCACAATCAACACCTGCCGGATCTTCCCCTCGTTAAAAAGATCACCTAAGGCGGTAAGCGTGGTGACTGTTTTCCCAAGCCCCATGTCCACCCACAGCGCGCACCGAGGGTGGTTGATGACCCAGTCCACGGCCCTTTTTTGGTAGTCATGAAGGTCGCTGCGAGCTAACAAAACAGCGCCCTCCCCTTCTCGACGTCATCGACCACCGCGACCTCAAAGCCCGCGTCGAGAAGCCGTTGATGGATGGCCTGCTGGTAAAGCGTCGGGTGCTTACCCGGCGCCTTGAACTCAACCATCTTCACCTCGCCGCCTTTGAAGAAGAGGCGGTCGGGAACCCCACGCTGGCTGGTCGAGACCCACTTAAAGCTCAGCCAGCCTTTGCGCTTTGCGAAGTCGGTGACGTTCTTCTCGATGGCGGACTCCCTCATTTGCGATAGCGCTCCGCCTCAAAGCCCTCGGCGCTGACGGGTAGGCCCTTGGCCCACTCGGGGACTTCACACATCAGCGCCTCAAACTCCTCCAAGCTGCCGTGCTCTTTTGGCACGTCCGCGACAATCTCATCGTGTACGGTGAGCACCACGGGATAGCCCGCAGCCTCAACGCGCACAACGGCTTCGGCCAGGAGGTCTCGGGCGATTGCTTGAGTGATCGACTGAACCAGGGAGCCGCCGTAGGCGTTGATCTCGCCCCACTGGTGAGTCTTGTTGTTGTGCCCCTGATAGAGCAGACGGCCGTCTTCCATGCGCGGGCGCGGGAAAGACAAAAGCCGACCGCTAGGGAGCTTGCACAAAAGGTCGCTGCCTACAACGCGCCACTCACCGCAGCGCGTGGAAGCTGTATGCCCGTCTCGCAAAGCGCGCTCGGCGGCGCGCTGGGTCTCGGTCCACAGCGAAACAATCGGCTTGTTCGCTGCGCGCCAATCGTCTCGGACCTTAAGGGCGGTCTCTTCATCAACTTCGGCGCCATAGGCCTGGGCCATCTTTGAGAAGGCCATGACACCGCCTTGATAGCCCAGGGCTAGGGTGGCGACCTTGCCTAAAAACCGCTGGTCCTTATCCACCTTGTTGTAGGGGGTGCCGTACATCTCCGAGGCGGTGACCTTGTAGATGTCCAGCCCCTGGCGGAACGCATCAAGCACACTCTGGTGCCCCGCCATCCAGGCAAGGGTGCGCGCCTCGATGCTTGAGAAGTCGCAAACGATTAGCCGATTGCCTGGGCTTGCGATGAGCATGCCGCGAAGGCAAGAGGCCATGGCCTCCATAGGCTCCCCGGGGATCGCTTCAGGGTCCCGCAACGGCAGGGCGGCGATGACCGGCTCAACCTCTACCGTCCCGCGTGGGAGGTTTTGCGGTTGGAAGTGTCGGCCTGCCCATCGGCCCGTCGCCGCCCCGTGAAACACGAGCACACCGTGCGCCCTGCCATCCTGGCCGAGCACAGCCTGCATCGCTTCGTACTTCTTGGTTGAGGCTTTGCCGAGGGCCTGGCGAATCTGCAGCACCTGCCGCACTTCCTCCGGGCACTCTGGGTCCTGCACCGCTGCCGCCACAGCCTGCTTGTCATAGGACTCCAGGGCGTAGCCGCGAGAGGCGGCCCAGTCCATGACCTTTGCGCGGCTGGCGGTCGACGTCAGCGCGTGGCCTGTGATCTTTCGCACCTTCGCATTGAGGTCCTTCTCAACTAGCTCGATCACCGCTAGCGCGTGCTCGATGGACTCTCGATCAAGGCGCACTCCGCGCCAGTTGATCTCTTGGTCAAGTTCCCAGAGCCGTTGCTCGGAGGGGCGCAAAGCGCGCAGGCGGCGGCGAATCTCGCGCTCGGCAACAACGTCCTGCAGACAGTAGTCGTACAGCTCCTGCAGCAGCAGGGCGTCCTGTAGGCGCTTGCCGCGATAGGGCTTGCAAAGGCGCTGGATCAGCAGCTTCCCGCGCTTGTCCTTGGCGTGGTTCGCCGGCAGGCCCATGAACTCGCCACACTTCCCAAGCGCCCGGGGGTAGGCCTGGGCTGCGGCCATGGCGGCGGTGTCGCGCCACTGGCTGAAGGGAACCGTTGGCCATTTAAGGACCAGATTCCAAACGCAGGTTTCAAAGAAAGAGTTCCACGCCCAGACCTCGGCGCCGGATTCGATAAGGTTAAAAAGCTCTGCCGGCGCTGGGTCCGAGGGCAACCAAAGCTGGGGTTGGTTGTCATCGAGAGCCCAGGCCAGGCAGAGAACTTCGGTGGTCGGGTGATCCGCATAGGCGTATGCACCCGCCGACCGAATGTCGCACTCCGAGAAAGTCTCGAAGTCGATGCTGACGACAGCCATTAGCTCAGGAAATCCGACTCGGCGAGAGCGTCTTCCTCCTGTTCTGATGAGATGTCGTCAAACACACTGTCGGCGCGCACAGCGCCAGACCCAAACCGCTCACCCTCACGCACAAACTGGATCGCGTTCAGGTTTGCGTTCACGCGCTTGCCCCACTGATTGTTTTGCACCCACAGCGAGATCGCCGCGTTCACAAAATCACCTGCCTGCGGACGGCCATCTTCCTCGGCCAGAGGGGTCCGATCACGATCCACAATCACAGGCCGCTGCCTCGTGCTGCAGGCAACAAACACGCTGCCGTCATAGCCTTCGTAGGCTTTTTCCTCACCGTCTCCGATGCAGACTTTCAGGCCGGGCGGAACCTTGCCGTTAAAGGCTCCAAGGGCAGCCTCTTTTATCGCTGCTTGCAGCGCTTTGATCTGGTCTTCCTGCGTTTCCTTATCAAGAAGGAAGTTGCAGGAGAACTTTGCAGCTTGCCCTTCGTTGAAAGCCTTGGGCGTCCAGATCGTCGGGAAAGACAAACGTACATTTTTCAAGGTAATGGTTTTGCTCACGCTTTAGTCCTCATTGAGATCATCAAATGCAGACGCGCCGATGGCGGGTCGCGGGTCCGCCTCGGGCGCAAGCTGCGGCTTGCCCTGGGGCTTGGTGATGAGATCGCTGATCTCACCGGCTCTCTTCCGGCCAAGCAGTTTTTCCGCCTGGCTGGGCGAGACGAGTTTGGTAACGAAGGCCTCGTCACCAAGAAGGTCGCCAAGTCTTTCCTCTGCCTCCTGCTCGTCTCCCCAGCGGCGGAGCGCGCGGCCCGGGACAAGCTTGAAGCCAGGAACAATTCCCCCGGCAGACAGAACAGACATGGCGTGTTCTTTGACCGCCGAGGCCCAGTTCACGAGGCCATCGAGGTGCGGCAGAAGGTCGCTCACTTGAGCAGCGTTGAGCAGGTGAGGCTCGGGCAGCTCAAGGGGCTCCGGGCCAAGGTCGTCGAAGGACAGCTGAGCGACGCTAAGGTTGTGCTCGGCCAGTGCCTTGCACTGCGCCTTCGCTTTGCAGAACCGGCAGGCGTCTTCGCTTGGCTTAAAGGGTGCGTTGTCCGACAGCGCAAGCTTTGCCGCTGGCCGCACAACTTTGTCAGCCCAGAAGAGCAGGTCCTTCACGCGCATCTCAAAGCTGTCGATGTGGTCTAGGCGCGGCTGCACGATGGTCATGCGGACGGTGTCGACTTGGAAATCGAAGCCGTGCTCTGTGAATGCACCTACGGCGTACAGCATCAGCTGCGCGTTTTGATCGGCGTCGACACGCACGCCCTTGCCATACTTGAGGTCGACGACTTCTAACATTCCCTCGTGGAAAACCAGAGCGTCTGCGGTACCAAAGCCGCCGGGGGCGTAGGCGCTAAAAGAGACGCGCTCTTCGATAAGCTTGTCCCCGCGAAGGCTGTTGACATAGTCCACATAGACGGCGATTGCGCCAGCCATCTCCTCGTCAACAACCGTGCCTTCAACGTCCTTCCCCAGAAACTTTTCAGGGGCCCAGCCATTGCGCAGGCAAAGCTCTGCAAGGGCGTGAGCCGCCGTGCCTTCCTCCGCAGCCGCAGAGG
Organism: uncultured Pseudomonadota bacterium; assembly: GCA_937123825.1. Classification (GTDB taxonomy): domain Bacteria; phylum Myxococcota_A; class Bradymonadia; order Bradymonadales; genus CAKZKQ01. The sequence continues at coordinate 11,923 of CAKZKQ010000514.1, read as the reverse complement.
ACGTGTCGGGCAGGGTGGCCTCAGCGGCAATAGAGCCAGGGCAAGTAATCCAGCGGTGAGCCTTTGAGGCCCCAAGCTTCGCGTGTGCAGTCATCCCAAGCCCCAAAAGCAACTGAATGTTGTGAATCCTAATGACGTGAGGCATGATGTCAACAACAAATGTTGATTTTCTTTGCGGAGTAGGTTGATGTCCAAAACACGTTTGTCTGTGAACGAGGCCCTAGACCTTGTGCGAGAAGTCACGGGCCTTACCAGCGATAACCGCCTGGCAGGGGCCCTGGACGTCAGCAGGCAGGCGCTCCACAAGTGGCGCACCGAGGGCCGCGTCCCGGCTTTGCGGGCATGCCAGATGGAGGTTTTGAGCGGGGGGAAAATCAACTGGCGTGAGCTTTGCCCCGAGGTGGTCGAGGACCTAGAGGAGTTCGTTCGATGAACACCAAATTTGTTCTGTGGCGCAGCCTGGAGTTGAGCTTTGAGGCGGTGTGCTGGGTGCTCGCATCTTTTTTAGAGGTGCTGGAGCTGGCGGAGCGCTACTGCGAGAAGAAAGCGTCAGAAGCTAAAGCGTAAAGAAAGCCTGGGAGAGAGGCATGTTCCTAAAAACCTATGGGCACAAGCTGGTGGACGGCGGCTATGAGATTGTGCCGATCAAGCCAGGGGCTAAGGCGCCGTCCCTGCCCGGCTGGCAAAACATCAGAGCGACCCACGATGACGTGGACAAGTGGGCTGGCAACGGCCATCGGGACGGCGGCATCGGCGTGCTGTGCCGCAACGTCGTTGCCATCGACATCGACTGCTACACGGGCAGCTTGAACCACATGCTGCTTGACTGGCTCAAAGCCAATGTTGGTTCGGGCCCTATCCGCGTCGGGCAGAAGCCTAAGTGCATCATGGTGGTGGCCGTCGAAAGCCCCCTCACCAAAATACGAAGCGCGGAGTTTGAGGACCCTCAGGGAAACCGCAACGCGGTCGAGATTCTAGCCACGGGGCAGCAGTTTGTGGCCTACGGCATACACCCCGGGACCAAGCGCGAGTACAGCTGGCCCCTTGCTCAGCTGGCGGACACGCCACGGGACGAGCTGCCAGTCATGACCCGGGACCAGGCCGAGGCCTTTGTCGCCTACTTTGAAAAGCTGGCGAAGGACAAGGGCTGGGAGCTGGTGCGCGGTGGCGCTTCAACGCAGGGCCCCGCAGACCCGGACGACCTCTCCGACCTCCGCCCCAGGTTGGAGGTGAGCTTTGAAGAGCTGCGGGAGATGGTCGAGGCGCTAGACCCGGACGACCACCACGATGAGTGGATCAAGGTCGGCATGGCCATCCACCATGAGACCGATGGCAGCGATGAGGGCTTAGAGCTGTGGGACGAGTGGAGCAGCCAGGGCAGCAAATACCGCGAGGGCGAGTGCGCTCGTCGCTGGGGCACCTTCGGCGGTGCCGGCAAGGTGCCGGTCACGGGAGGCTACCTCAAGAAAGTGACGGCGGTGGCAGAGTCGCAGGCCGTCACCGAGGAGCGCCTTCCCTCCATGCTGCGTCACTGGGCCTTTGTGCAGGTGGAAGGCACGGCGCGCGTGGTGCGCGAAGACCTCCCGAGCCATCACCTTGTGCTTTACCGCCTTGAAGATTTGAAGAAGGAGCACGCGAACTGCCAGGTGCTCGACATGAGCGGCGAAAAGCCTAAGCGCGTGAACCTTGTGGACAAGTGGCTTGAGGACCCCGACCGCCGGACCTACGCCGCAGGCCTGACCTTCGCCCCAGACAGCGAAGTGATCGGGCGCTACAACCTTTGGCGCGGCTGGACCTATGAGGCTAGAGAGGGTGACGTTTCCCCCTGGCTGGACTTCATCACCCAGGTCATCGCCTGCGGGGACGAGGCCAACGCTAATTACATTGTCGCCTGGTGCGCGCAGATGGTTCAGGAGCCGACCTCTAAGCTTGGCGTGGCCATGGTGCTGCGCGGCCGCAAGGGCACGGGCAAGACCAAGTTCGGTGAGCTGCTCGGCGGGCTCTGCAAGCCGCACCACAAGATCGTGGCCAGGGCCGAGCACGTCACCGGCAACTTCAACAAGCACCTTGAAGACACGCTCCTGCTCCAGGCCGATGAGGCTTTCTGGGCGGGAGCTAAGAGCAGCGAGGGTGCCCTGAAGGACCTGATCACCAACCCGGAGATCACCATCGAGCGCAAGGGCGTGGACGCCTACAGCGCGCCTAACTTCACCCGCGTCCTGTTCACCTCAAACGAGGACTGGGTGGTGCCGGCGAGCCTGGACGAGCGACGCTTTGCAGTCTTCGACGTGAGCACCTGCCGCCAGCAGGACAGCACCTACTTCGGGCAGCTCGACCGCTGGTATCGCCAGGGCGGCGCAAGCGCCCTCCTCCACTATCTCCGGGCCTTCGACCTGTCCAAGGTCAACGTGCGAGCAGCGCCGCGCACCCAGGCGCTGACGGACCAGCAGCTAGAGAGCCTCGACAGCATCGACGCCTGGCTCCTGTCCTGCCTACAGAACGGTGAGCTGCGCGAGCACCGGGTGGCCGGCGACAAGCTTGAGTGGGGCGAAGAGGTGGCAAAGTCGCAGCTGTTCCAGATCTACCGCAGCTCCGCCAACGGTCGCTTCGACAACCCGGCGCGCGAGTCGGTGTTCTGGAAGAAGCTCAGAGCCTATGAAGGACTGGTCAGCAAGGAGGCGCACCGCCGCCTTGCCGGTACGCAGGTGAGGGTTGTGACCCTCGCAAATCTCCAAAGCGCAAGGCAAATCTTTGCGCAAGCGCAGAACGTCCTCATCGACTGGCCAGAGCTGGCCGTGCTCGATCCTATGGACCCAGCGGGGTGGGACGACGACCTCTCGGACGTGCCGTTTTAACGCGAAAAAGCGCAGTTCCACGGTAAAATCGGGGGATGAACGTGGACTCCAAAATCTGCAAGAGCTGCGGCGTTGAGAAGCCTCTCGACGCCTTCGGCTATTACTCCACGGGCGGGCACGAGGCGTCCTGCAAGGATTGCCGGAACCGGCAACGCATGCGCGGCCGCACTGGCCTGAAGAACTACCTAAAGTGGATCTGTCACGCGGCTAAGAGCCACTGCAAGCGCACAGGCCGGGCCGAGTTCCATCTTGAGCCAGAGCACCTGTGGGAGATCTGGGAGGACCAGGGAGGGCGGTGCGCCCTCTCAGGCGTGTACATGACCCACCACAAGGACGGTGAGGGGCGAAAAGACTTCAACGCCTCCATGGATCGCATCCACCCCACAGGGCCTTACACCCGAGACAACGTGCGCCTGGTCTGCGACCGGGTGAACACCATGCGCCACACGCTAAGCGAGAACGAGTTCTGGTGGTGGGTGAAGAACATCCACGCCCACGCGGAGGAAGCCGATGGGTCTGCAGATTGATTACCTTGAGACCGACATGGACGAGGACGGGGACGTGGCGCTGACGCTGTCGATCATCAGCAACGACCCCGCCCTCCTCTCTCGCGCTCGCCGTGCCTTGCGGGCTGTGATGGATGACACGCCCCGGCTGGCCTCTGTGCCTTTGAGGCAGCCGGAGCGCGAGGATTAGCGGGCCCAGGTGAGGGGGTGGATGACCTCCATCGCCTCATCGTCCAGCTGGTAGGTGGCGAAGGCGATAACTCGCATCTGCCGGCTGCCCCAGTGATCGCGTGCGGCTTTGAGGCTGAAGGCCAGGTCGGGGTGGGCGCTACCGTAAGGCGCGTGGTCGACTCGCGGCCGGGGTCGGGGCTGCGTCAGCCCCTGGATGTACTTATCAGTGAGCGTGTGGTCAGGCTCAGCGAAAGGCGCCTCGACCTTGTCGTTCTGGATGTGCAGCAGGCGCCGCATTTCAAGGATGCGCGCCTCATACAGGGGAAATCCGCTGCCCTCGGGCCGGCGGATCGGCGCGCTAAAGCTGTGATCCCGCACCTTGAACGTGCGAATGAAGGTCGAGTAGTGGATGCCCATCGCGACCGACCACTCCCTCGCAGAACCAAGGGGCGCGAAGTCCTTAAGGGTCTTGCGCCAGTGGGAGGGCATGAAGCCGTGCGGTTTGCGGTGCATCGACGCCGGCACCGACGTCGCGCTGTTCTCTTCCATCCTCATTTCCTCCGCTGATGATGCTTTGATCCAGGCGCGCACGAGCTTGGTAAAGCCGCGCCGAAAGGTCTTGAGTTCCTGCCCCTGGTACAGCTCGCCTTCCTTGATCGAGCTGAGGGCTTTGATGCTCAGCTCCGCCTGGCGACGGCTCAGGCGGTTGGTGCTGCGCATGGGCAGATAGACGGGACGCTGGTCAGGCATGGGCGTCACCATCGCGACCCCGTAGGGCGCCTTGCGGGTCTTTCAAGACACAATCGGTTGGTACACCGTCGGGCGACAAACGATGCTTGAGCTGAACGTGGTGCTCCCAGCCATAGTGGCGGCGCCAGTAGGCCTCGCGCTCTGACCGGCTCATCCGACACCAGCCCGGGGCCTGGCGCTCCATGATCCTGTCAACTGTTGAGGCGTTAGCGGGGATGTCAGGCTCCAGCTCGCCAGCCTCGATGGCTGACTGCCGGAGCGCTTGGCGCATCATTTCTCCCAGCGCGCCCATCACTCGTCCTCCATGCGGGCGTGCAGCGCACGGTCGATCTCGTCATAGACCTCAGGGCTCTCCCCGGCATGGGCCAAGAGCAGCTCAGCTATGAGCTGGGGAGGTAGCAGCTCGGTCAGGGCGCGAACATCGCGCTGGTTGATGATGTGCTGAGCCTCGTCAGCGATGCGCCATGCGGCCAAGGCGCCAGTGAAATCAACAACATTTGTTGTTTCATCGGACACGGCTGTACTCCACGTCAGGGACAAAGTTTGAGCAGTCGGGGCGACGGTCGTCATAGTCGGGCTGGAACCCGTTGCACACCATATAGCGGTAGTGCTCGGCCTCGTTGACGGCCTGTTCGTAAGAGTCGTCAGTGAGGACGACCATGCCAAACAACACTGCGGCGATTATCCAAACAGGCATCACGCACACTCCCTTGCCAAGGTGGGTGGGTATTCCTTGAGCACATCGCCAGCAATTTCTGGAAAGCCAACGGTTAGCAGCAATTCTTCCAGTTCCTTCTCGCTGCAAGCCCAGGTGGGCTCAAGCCACGCGCGTTTGTTGGGGAGCACATCGCGCACCCTCCAGACGCCGAGGGCCCAGGTGGTGTCTCCTGGCTCTGGGACGCAACCGAAAAACACAGGGCGGGCAGGGAGACAGACGATAGGGGTCTGCTTAACGAAAAAGCCTTCGTTAAAGACTTGTTTTGGAGCAGAAGACCAGCCAAGAAACACAGCAGTGTCGGGGCGGGTTTCCTTGTCCACGGTCAGGAAAAACCTATGCGCGGCAATGCGCTTCATCAGATGTTCGGGCGGCATCACTCCTCCTCCTTCTTCTGCTGAGCCTCAAAGGCTTTGAGCCGTGCCTGGGCATTCACCGCCCAAGCTGCGTTCTTGTCACGGCGTGCAGCACGCGCCTGGTAGCGCGTGGGCCGTTGCGGTTTGCGGTAGGTCATACCTCGTATCCATTCCAAGTGAGAGGGTGAGCGCGCTGCCAGAAGGCAAAGAACTCGTCATCATCTGAGCGTGTGAAGCGAGCGCGAAAGCTGACGCGGTCGCCTTTCTTAGCGTCATGCATGAGGTAGGGCAGGTTGCCCCAGACCCGGAAGCCACGGTCGTCCTCGACGAGGGCTTTGTACTGGGTGCCGTAGTTCCAGTGCTCGACCACGCGGGTGGAGATCACGGTGCCGGCTACCTCAACGCGGCCGACGGGAGCCGGCGACCGTGGCGGCTTGAGAGCTTCGCGCGATGCGCGGGCGAGGCTGTAGAGGTACAGCGTGAGGTGGCCACGGTAGGCCGACTCAACGCGGCTAGCCTCGCGCTCAGCGCGCTGGGCGTCACGCTTGGCCTGGGCCTTGGCGCGATTTTTGGCACGCTCCTCGGGGCTGGTCTTGAAGACCTTGTGGCCACGGCCCATGCAAGCGAAGCACATACCGTCCGCGACCTGGCCCTGAGCGAACCAGCGGTAGCGGCCGGTCCCGTTGCAGCGGTAGCACATGTCTTTGTAGCTCATAAGCTCTCTCCTCAGCGCCAGCAACAGCCGGCATGAGGTAAAGATATCAACCTCAGACTGACATTACAACCATAGGTTGACGTTGTGAGCTGTGCGGTGTGAGCCAGGGGGCTGCTACAGGGTCTGCTACAGGGGGCCGATTTACCCTGTAGCACCTGTAGCAAAATTAATGCATGTGAATTAACGCTGCTACAGGGTAGGCGAAATGCTACAGGGTGCTACAAGGGGGCGAGGGTCTTGCCTGTGTCACCTAAGTGCTTGATTCTTTGCGGTTTTAGGGGTGCTGACACGGGTGCTACAACCATTTCTCTCTTTTTCTAAGAGAAAAAATAAATATATAGGGAAAAGGGGTGTTTTGGGTGTGTTTTTGTCCCACAGCAAACTGGCACCTGTTTACCCTGTGTCACCTGTAGCACCCCTGGAAAGCGAGGGTGTTAGCACAACTTCTTGTTGTGATTTACAATGGCGACCAAGGTTTGAGGGCTTGGCTTTGAGCTGTGAGCTGTGAGGTTTGATGATGGCAGGAAGAAAGACCATCGAGATCGATTACGACAAGGTCGAGCAACTGGCCGCACAGGGCCTTACCGAACGCCAGATCGCGGAGTCCATGGGCATCAGCCGCGCAACGGTGCAACGCCGTAAGGCCAACGATGCGGCCTTTGAGGCCGCTATAAAGGCCGGCGCCGCCCGTGGCCTTGAGGCGGTGACCAACGCCCTGTGGGAGAACGCAACGCAGAAAGGCAACGTGGCTGCCGCTATTTTCTACCTGAAGAACCGTGGAGGCTGGACAGATAAGGCCCAGGTTGAGGCGCAGCACAGCGGTGAGGTTGTGGTCGAGCACGATGTGGCCGCAGCCCTTGAAGCACTCAAGCGCGCTGGCATTGATCCTGCGAGCCTGTAACGAATGCACGCCCCCCGGTCCCCCTCTCTCCCAGGCGCCCAAGCCCGACCGGGGGTGCGTGCTCTCATCCAGAATGTGATCACCTTTGGCTCAATTACTGGCCTGGCGAGGATCTTGGTACACCTTGGGTGCAGCGGCCCCTGGGGAGCGCTCACAGGTCAACCCCAAGGTGACACCCCCAAGCCCCAGGCCGAGCAAGGGGGTGGGGCGCCAAGCGGAGAGGAAACGACTTCGCAAAACCGGGACTCCGGCCCGGGGGGCTACGGGGGCATATATCGAGATACACACTTGGGGCGCCCCCATGGCTGAGGCGGCAACTTCAAAAAAGCCGGTTCGCAAAAAAGGGACTCCTAGCTCTGGGGTAACGGCCGCCCAGGAAAAGAAAGCCATGGAGCTGGCCAAGGCCATTGAGCTGGTAAAGCGCCACAAGCGCGAGAACCGGCTGCAGTATTTCGAGCCCTACCCGTGGCAGGTCGAGTTCTACCACTCTGGCCCTGACAACAAGCAGCGCATGCTCATGGCCGCAAACCGCGTAGGCAAAACGGCCTCTATGGCGGTGGAGGTGGCCTACCACCTCACAGGCTTATACCCGGACTGGTGGGAGGGGATCAGGTTTCACAGGCCGGTGCAGGTGTGGTGCCTCGGTGTCTCCGGTGAGCAGTTGCGGGATGTGGTGGTGCGTGAGCTCCTGGGGGTGTACCTCGGGGACGGCAAGTTCGACGGCAGCGGCCTGGTGCCGCAACGGCTCATCCGCCAGGTCACCCCGGCCATGGGGACGCCTCGCCTACCCAGGGATGTGGCGGTGAGCCATGCGGCGGGCAACACGTCCATGGTCAGCTTCAAGTCTTACACCCAGGGGCAGCATGTGCTCATGGGTAGCAGCCAGGACTTTATCTGGATCGATGAGGAGCCCACCGACCCGACGATCTACCCGCAGTGCCTCACCCGGACGGCGACGGGGAACGACGGGAAGGGTGGGTATGTGGTTCTGACCTTCACGCCGGAGAACGGCGTCACTGAGCTGGTGAGCCAGTTCATGGACCACAGGGTGAAGGGCCAGCACCTGGCCAACGTCACCTGGGACGATGCCCCCCACCTGGACCAGGACACCAAGGACCAGCTGCTGTCGGCCATCCCTGAGTATCAGCGCGACATGCGATCCCGGGGGATCCCGGTGCTCGGGGAGGGGATGGTGTTCCCCATCGCCGAGGAGGCTTTGAAGTGTGAGGCCTTTGAGGTGCCGGCGCACTACAAGCGCCTGGCCGGGATCGACTTCGGCATCACCCACCCCACCTGCGTGGTCTGGACGGCCTACAACCCGGACAACGACACGATCTACGTCTACGACGTCTACAAGGTCGAGGGCGAGGTGCCGGCGGTGCATGCCAGCGCGATCAAGGCCCGGGGGAAGCATATCCCGGTGATCTATCCCCACGACGGGGACAGCACCGAGAAGGGCTCGGGGCGCACCCTGGCTGAGATGTACCTCGAGGCCGGGGTGATGATGATCGGCAAGTTCACCAATCCTGACGGGACCAATTATGTGGAGCCCGGGCTGATGGAGATCCTCGAGCGCATGCGCACGGGGCGCTTCAAGGTCTTCGAGCACCTGAAGCCCTGGTTCGAGGAGTTCCGGCGCTACCACCGGAAGAAGGGAAAGATCCACAAGGAGTTCGACGACCTGATGGACGCCACGCGGTATGCGGCGATCAGTGTCACCAGGTACGGCCAGAACATGGCCGAGATGCAGCTGCACGGCCGCGGAGGATACACGTCCCATGATTACGACTATTGACGAGCAGGAGCTCCTGCAGACCCTCGAGCGCAACATCGACGCGGCGGACACCTACGCCAACAGCGAGGTGGGCGAGCAGCGGGACAAGGCGCACCGGTACTACTACGGTGAGCCGCTGGGCAATGAGATTAAGGGCCGCTCGCATCATGTGAGCATGGACGTCTTCGACGCCGTTGAGGCTGTGAAGGCGATGATGCTCGAGACCTTCAGCGCCGACCGGAACATCTGCAAGTTCGACCCGCAGACCCCGGACGACGTCATGGGGGCGCGGAAGGCCACGGCTCTGGTGAACTGGATCTTCTACCGGCAGAACCCGGGCTACAAGGTGCTGACCGACGTGATCCACGACGCCCTGGTGGCGAAGACGGGGATCGTGAAGCGGTACTGGAAGCAGGACTATCGCTACGAGTCGGAGGAGTTCCAGGGCCTGGACGAGTCCAGCTTCAACATGCTGGTGTCTGACCCGAACGTGGAGCTCCTGACCCTGGACGAGCAGGCTGTGGCCATGGAGGTCTTCGACCCGCTCACCGGTGAGCCTATGCAGGCCAGCCAGGTGGTGTACAGCGGCGAGCTTCGCCGGCGCATGGACGTCAGCAAGGTGTGCGTGGAGGCCGTCGAGCCCGAGGACTTCCTGATCTCGCCCCGGGCGAAGAGCATCCAGGACGCCGACTTCTGCTCATACCGCACAGCGCGTACCCGGGGCGAGCTACTGACCGAGGGCTTCGACCCTGACCTAGTCGCCCGCCTGGACGAGGAGGACATGCTCAAGGAGGACGGCTCCCTGGGGCGTGATTCCATCGACAGCTTCCGCAAGGACGCCACCCTGCTGAACGACGACGACGACCGGCAGTACGTCACCGTCTACGAGTCCTACATCAAGAAGCACGACGAGAGCATCAACGAGTGCGTGTTCTACAAGGTGATCCACAGCCGGCGGGTGATGCTCGACGTGGAGCTCGTGAGTGAGATGCCCTTCCGGGCTTTCTGCCCGTTCCCGCTGCCGCACCGCTTCTACGGCATGAGCCTGGCGGCCGTCATCGTCGACCTGCAGAAGACCATGTCGAGCCTCAAGCGCGGCGTGGTCGATCATTTGTTCCTAACTACAACCAGCCGTTGGGTGGCCAACCTGTCGTTGGTGAAGAACCCCCGCGACCTCCTGGACAACCGGGTGGGGGCGGTGATCGACGTCAACAGCCCCAACCCCGAGGCGGTTGTGCGGCCGCTGCCCACGCCGCAGCTGAACGGCAACGTGTACACGGCCATCGAGTCTATGGAGCAGGAGAAGGAGGCCCGCTCTGGCGCGTCGCGCATGAGCCGGGGCATGGACTCGAGCGTGGTCTCGAAGCAGAACTCGAGCGACCTGATCACCACCTTCATGAACGCCAGCAACCGGCGAATCATGGTCATGTGCCGGAACTTCGCGGAGAACTTCCTCAAGCCGCTGATGTTCGACCTGTACAAGCTGGCCATCCAGTACGAGCGCCAGGAGAAGCTGGTTCAGCTGGACGGGCAGTTCGTCCCGGTGGATCCGGCGACCCTCGGCGACCGCACCGAGATGTCTGTGGCCGTTGCGCTCACCCCCGAGGAGCAGATGAAGGAGGCCCAGCTGCTGCTGAGCCTGGACCAGCAGTTCACCATGAACCCGAACGACCCCACCCTCGGCGGCCTATACGGCCAGCAGCAGCGCCACGCGATGCTGAGCCGCGCCTTTGAGCTGATGAACATCAAGGGCGGCTCGCAGTACCTGGCCGACCCGAACTCGCCCGAGTTCCAGCAGATGCAGCAGCAGCAGGCCGAGGAGGCCCAGATGGCCCAGGCCCGTGCGGAGGAGGTCGAGAAGTTCCAGGCCGGCATGACCGCACGCCAGGTGGCTGTGATGGAGGGCCAGCTAGAGCTAGAGGTCCTGAAAGAGCAGAACCGCATGATGCTGGAGATGCAGAAGCAGGAGTTTGAAGAAGAGACCGAGGAGTCCCGCCTGGTCATGGAGGCGGAGAAGACCAAGCACGATATGCGGATGCGGGATGCGGAGTTGCAGCTTGAGCGCAGCCAGAACCGCAACGTGAGCATCGGGAGCTAACGTGAGCAAGCACGACCGCTGGATCGAGTACCACCTGAAAAAGAAAGCCAGGGCGCGGACTAAGAGCCGCGCTGATGGCCTTCGCGAGTACCTAGAGTATCGGGCGGCCAAGAATGCGCCGCCTGAGCCCGAGGTAAAGAAGCCGGCGCGAGCCGGTAAACCTAAACGAAACCAACCAGACGATTGGAGTTTCCTCGATGAGTGAACAAACCGACCAGGCCATTGATACCCGCGAATTTGGTGAAGTCCAGCGCGAGGCGGAGGCCGCAGCCGCAATGTTGGACAGTGAGGTGTTCAACATCGCATTCCAAACCATGAACCGTCAGATCATTGACCAGATTCTCACCAGCCCGCCCGAGGCGCATGAGGAGCGTGAACGGCTCTACATGATGTTCAAGGCGGGCCAGGTCTTTGTGCAGCAGTTTGCCACCATGATTAACAACCTAGAGTTGCGCAAACAACAGCAAGAACACTAAAATTAGGAGTGCAGTGCTATGGCAGACGAACAACCCGTCGCGGACTCAACGCCAAGCGAGATTGATCGACTAACCGCCCTGCTGGTCTCTGAGGAAGAGGCAGCCGGTGAGGTGGTTGAAGAAGATCAAGAGGTCTCTGGCGAGACCGACATCGAAGTAGCGGACGAGGTGGAAGCCGATGAAGGCTCGGAGGAGGTCGAAGACCCAACCGAGGAGCCCGAGGAAGAAACCGAGGAGGAGCAGCCCCAAACCTTTGAGGTGGACGGGCAGGAAGTTTCGCTCGATGAGCTGAAGCTGGGCTATCTCCGACAATCCGACTACACGCGGAAGACGCAAGCGGCGGCGGAACAGCGTAAGGCTGCAGAGTCACAACAGCAGGCTTATGAATCCTCGCTCCAATCTCTTCTCGCGGCAGCCGGAGCTGACCTTTCGCGCTTTGAGGGCGTGAACTGGGAGGTCCTGGCCGCACAAGACCCTGAGCAGTACAGGCAGGCGAAGGCGGTCTACGAGCAGTCGCAGTCGACTTACAACCTCATCCGAGGACAAGCCGAACAGCACATGCAACAGATGCAAGCTCAAGCGCAGGCAGCTCTTAAGGAGCGAGCC
>CAKZKQ010000513.1 GCA_937123825.1 uncultured Pseudomonadota bacterium | reverse complement strand
GCATCCAGACCAAGGGTGTGGGTCCCGATGAGCCCCTGGTGGACAACGACACCGAGGCCAACCGCGCCAAAAACCGCCGCATCGAGTTCCGCCTCGTCAACAAATGATGTGTCTGCGACCCCACCGCGATGTGTCGCGGCGGGGGTCGCCCCTTTGAAGCTGTCCCTTGTAGGGGGTCAGCTTCTTCTCTTGGGTGCGTCGTGAACCACCGGGTTTTGCGGCCGCCATCGCCGGATTGAGGGGCTCTCCTTAGAGCCCCTTTGAAGACCACCATCACGCGCGAGCATCACACATAAGCCTTCAGGCATTTCGCCGCAGGCACCCCCTCAAAAGGAGAGCAACCCACATGCCACAAGAACAAGCAGCCGCAGCGGCACCCGCCGCACCCGTCGACGGTATGGATAAACTGATCGGCGAACTGGTCGAACTGGGAACAGACGTGGGCATGAAGATCGTTGGCGCGATCCTCTTGTTGATTGTCGGTCGTGTCTTGATTGGCATGATCCGCAAGGCCTTCCGCGTCACCATGGAAAAGCGCAACATGGACCAGACGTTGGTGCGGTACATGGACAGCTTTGCGTCCATATCGCTCAACATCCTCCTGTTGATCGCCATTCTGGGGGTCTTTGGGGTCGAGACGACGACCTTTGCCGGTGTTCTGGCGGCAGCAGGCGTGGCCATCGGCATGGCCTGGTCGGGGTTGCTGGCCAACTTCGCCGCAGGGATCTTCATGATCGTGCTCAAACCCTTCAAGGTCGGGGACATGATCCAGGCCGGCGGTGTGGTCGGCGTGGTCGAAGAGCTTGGCCTCTTTGCCACCGTCGTCAACACGCCCGACAACATCCGCACCATCATCGGCAACAACAAGATCTTCAGCGACAACATCCAGAACTTCACCGCCAACCCCTTCCGGCGCGTTGATCTTCAGGCCCAGTTGGCCCACGGCGTGGACGTGGATGATGCCATCGCCCGGCTGCAAAAGCGCCTGGCGACCATCCCCAACGCAGTGAGCGACCCCAAGCCCGATGTGACGCTGCTGACCTTTACGCTGGCTGGCCCGGTCCTGGCCGTGCGCCCCTACTGCCACAACGATCACTACTGGGACGTCTACTTTGCCACCAACAAGGCCATCCAGGAGGAGTTCAGTCAGGCGGGCTACCCGGCCCCCAACCACCACTACCTCATCCACAAGCCTTCGTGATGGCCCGATGAACCACGGCGAGCCCCAACAAACCCGCTCGCCCCTCCCCAAGCCCCTTCAGCGACCGCTGGGCTGACCACCCAGGAGACAAGCGCGCCCTGACCCGGCGCGCTTGTTGCGTTTTTACGCCCTGGCTTTCTGCACCAACGCCCTTGGTGTTATGAATGGTCACAAAGCCCTCACTCGAGCCTCTCCCTTCTTAGAACATTGCCCAGAGAGGTTTTGAAGCGCCAGCGGCCAGGGCCTGCCCTGGCGCTGCGCACAACCACACTCTGTTGTTTTGGAGCACGCGTCATCTCATGCGGATTGGCACCTCAAAACCTCGCTCGGCGTCCGGCCACTTTCATGCCTTGCGCCAGCGCCCAGACGGCGTGCTCTTTTTAGAGTCGGCGCCCTTGTGGACGCGCGCATTGGTGGGGACGCTGGTGGGAGTGCTGGGCGGTTTTTTTGTCTGGAACGGCTTGGTTGGGGTGCTGGGCGGCGCGCTGGTGGGGGTGTTGGGGCTGGCGATCGGCGGCGCGATCTGGTGGATCTTTGGCCGCAGCCTATGGCGCTCGCACGGCACCAGCGTCGATCCTGCCAGGCGCCAGGTCGAGGTCCGCCAAAGCCCCTCGGGCAAGGCGCGGACGGTGGCGACGCTGCGCTTTGATCAAATCCGCGCGGTGCAGGTCAGCAGTCAGGACACTGGCCCCTACGCCATGTCGAGCGTCTTTGTGGAGACAGACGACTTGCAGCGCCACCAGATCTTGTCCCACTGGGAGCGCTGGCGCGCTGAGTTTGCCGCCGCCCGTCTGGCCCGAGCCATCGGCACAGCGGCGGTGGATGAGAACGGCGCGGCGCTGCGCACAGTGGACCCCGCGACGGCCAGCGAAGAGGACGCCAAGCCGCCTTTGCCCTTTGTGGTCAAGGCGCTGTGGGTGGTGGGGATGTTGATGGCGCTGGGCCTGGGCACCGGCGCCGCCATTGTGGCCATCGCGGCCATCTCGACCGTCTCACCCCAGCAAGATCCGCCGCTCCTGTTGGGGGCCGCTGGGCTGGTGGTGGAGCCCGATGGAGAGATCTTCATCCTTTCCAACGCCACCAACATGGTCACGCGCCATGGCCCCGACGGCCGCTTGCTGGAGCCGGTGCAGGTGTCTCCCCCAGGCAAGGGCTCCTACGACCTGTGTCTGGACGATGATGGGGTGGCGACGCTGAGTTTGAGCCCTTCGGGCAGGAGCTGGCATGTTTTGCCAGGAGGCCTCAAGGCGCTCGAAGCGCGCAAAGTGTGCCGCCGCACGGCGCGTCAGGCGGTGACGGCGCAAGGGGAGTTTCGGCTGGCGCGGTGGCCAAACCGCGTGGAGCAGATGGACGCCCAGGGCCGGGTCACGGTCTTGATCCGCAACCATTGGGGGTGGTCGCTGGTGGATGTGCCCTTTCCCCTGGGGCTCTACTTTGCGTTGGGTCTGGCCCTGATGGGCCTGGCGTTGGTGCTCAAGAACGTGCTCGCCGCCCCCCAAACCACGCCAGACCCAGCAGGGCCAAGACGCTGAGCCAACCCAAAGGGGCCGACGGGGCAGGGGCCGCGGGCGTCTGACAGCCGCACAATGCCCCAAAGGAGACATCGTTGGCGGGCGGCGGCACCAACTCTTCATCGTCGCCGGTGCCGTTGTTGGCGTCATCACCAGTGTCGTTGTTGTCATCGTCGCCGTCGTTCTGGACCTCTTCGAGGGTCCGCGTCGGTGCGCTGATCATGCGCAGCTCGCCGCCAGCGCCGCCCTTAAGGTCGGCGCGGCTGTTGTCCTCCAGGTTGATGACGACCGTGTCTCCCTCGATGGAGACCTCGGCCCCATCGGTCTGGGCCAGGTCTGCCCAGAGGTTGCCGGGATCCGTGACGGCCCAGTAGCCGCTGGCTTTGGTGTCTTCGGGCAGCAACAAAGTGATTTGCACGTTGGGCAGCGAGCCGGAAGGGTCGCGCACGCTCAACTCATAGGTCAGCAGCACCCGAATGATGTCGTCGGGAAACTCCACCGGAGCGTCCTCCGAGAGCTTGACGTCAAAGAGCTGCAGCCCGGGGTCCACGACCGCGGTGATGTACTTGCCCGAATCGACGGGCAACGCCGCGACGTGGGGCTGGAGGCTGTCGAGGACGCCGTCGCCGTTGAGGTCGCCGTTGAGGCTGCCGTCTTCGGCGGTGTTGGGGATGCCGTCCTGGTCGGAGTCGCCGCAGACTTCAGTCTCTTCAAGGGCCAGATCGATGGCGCCGCCGACCTCAAAAGGGCCCGCCTCGTTTTCACACAACTGGCCCGAGCGGATCCGCAGATCGCCAGGGGTGGCCACGCCGACGCCGGTGTTGCCCTGAATCTGTGCGTTCTCCAGGAGAATCGACACGCCCGTGTCGGGGTCCTCAGCGGCCGAAGCCGCGCTGATGCCGTCGCCGCCGTTGGTGCTGACGGCGATCGAGCGGGCCACGATGGGACCGACCTGCGCGTGAGCGCCGCCGCCTTCACAGGCGGCCTCGTCGTTTGTGGGCAGCGGGCCGTTGACCGGCAGCGACCACTGCTGACAGAAGTCCCCCAGGCCGTTGCCCGTCAGCGTGACGGTGTCGCCGGTGGGAGGGGTCAGGCGCAGGTCGCTGCCTGCCAGAGCGCCCCAGGCGCCGTTGTTGGTGATGGTGGCAGGGGAGACGATCACGATGCTGCCTCCGGCGCTGAGCCCATGGCCCAGGTTTTCGGCCAGAGTTTGTGTTTCGTCGCCCGCCAGCGCCACCGAGCCTTCCGCGCTGAGCAGGCCGTCGCCCTCATTGCTTTGGATGTTGAGTTCGTTGGCCTCGATGTCGCCTTGCGCCATGACGGCAGGGCCACCGTTTGAGGACAGCGCCACGCGCGTCAGTTGGGCGCCGCCGCCAAGCACCAGCGCGCCGCCGCCAGCGCAGGGGAACTCGGCGCTGCTGGGTCCCTGGTCGGTGAAGGTCCACGCCAGGCAGAAGTTGCCCAGGCCGTTGCGCGACACTTCGTGCAGATCGCGGCGGCCGCTGTCTTCCGATGGGCCGATCTCCAGCGATTCGGCAGCCGAGATCCCCCAGGAGCCGTTGTCTGTCACGTTGGCGGCCCCAAGGAGCCGCACCGCGCGCCCCACGATGGCGCGCCCCTCGTTTTCGCTCAGTTGGGTGTTGATGCCGGTCAAGACCACTTCTGCATCGGGCGCCACGAC
>CAKZKQ010000512.1 GCA_937123825.1 uncultured Pseudomonadota bacterium | reverse complement strand
AGAAACTGCCGATGAAGCTCCCACGACGGCCGCCATCGGAGACGACCACGCCGACCGCATCCGCGAGGCCCTCAAGCAGGCCCAGGCCGACGAAGAAGAGGTCGAGGTTGAGGTCGTTGAGGTTGAAGCGGCCTCTGAAGACGCGGCCGAAGATGCTCCTTCAGGCCAGAGCGCCTCGGAGTACCTCTGGGCGCACCTGCGCTGCGCCGCTTGCCATCAGTTTGGCCTGGAAGAGATCGAGTCGGCCGCCCAGTGCGGCAACTGTGGCCGCCGCTTTGCCATCGAAGACGGCGTCATTGACATTGTCGGCGGCGCCGTCACGCCCCGCTCCCCCGCGCAGCGTTTGATGGAGTTTGACCCCTACATCAACGTCTATGAGAACGTCGGCCGCCCGCTGCTGACCCGCGCCGTCACCCCTCGCTCCATGGAGGAGGCCTACGCGCTCAACACCGACCTGATGGAGCTGCGCCCTGGGCTGAAGGTTTTGGACGTGGCCTGCGGGCCAGGCAACTTCACCCGGCGCTTTGCCGACGCCATGCGCGGCGATGAGGGCTCCCTGGTTGTGGGCCTGGACATGTCCATGGCCATGCTGCGCCAGGCCCAGGCCGAGCAGCGCAACAGCGGCGAAGAAGGCACCTTCTACATGCGCGCCGACGCCAACCACCTGCCCTTCGCCGACGGCACCATGGACCGAGTCCACTGCTCGGGCGCCCTGCACCTGATGCCCAACCCCCACAACGCCCTGCGTGAGTTTGTCCGCGTGACGCGCCCTGGCGGTCTGATCATCATCAGCGCCTTTGAGCGCTCGGCCTCGCTGGCCGACATGCTCCCCAAACTCTCTGGCCCCATGGCGCTGCTGCTGCTGCCCGTCCTGCCGGCTTACTTCGCCGTCAGCACCGGTGCCACGGTGGCCGACAAGGTCAAGGACTTCTCCCTGAAGCGCATCGGCATCCAGTGGCTTGACCAAGGCGAGCTTCGCGACCTGGTCCAGGAGCTGGGCACCGAGATTGAGACGGAGTCCCAGGAAGGGATGGAGATCACCATCCGCGCGCGTCGCATCTGATGGCAACGGCCATCGCCTGATACCAAATTGCAGACGTCCGACTTACTTTGGAACGGCCCCAAAGCAAGCCTTTTATCTGCATTTTGGTATGAGACATTCAAAAGGGGTCTGGCCGTATGGTCAGGCCCTTTGGTCTTTTGTGGGCAGGGGCAAAGAGGCCATGGCGGTTTTGGGGCAACGGCGAGCACGAAACACTTTGTTTCTGAGCCTTGACCAGTGCCCCTTGGGCTTTGGGGCGAGCACCATCAACACGACCTTGGGCCACGGATGTGGTGGGCGTGGACATCGTCAGTGCATCTTGTAACGTCAACGCCCATCAAGGTACTGTGTGCGCAGGGAAAGTGTGAAAGCATCCTTGTGTAAAAAGTGTAAAAGCATCCTTCTGTGGTGACCGCGCATGCGGGCCACCAAAGAAAACGCAAAAGCCCTCGACCACCGGGGGGCTTTTGGTTCGGCAGCCGCCATCCATAACAACACGCGACCCTTCCCAGGGACAGCCAGATAAGGGCCACCCATGTCAGCAGCCAAGCCTGAGGGCAGCGCTCCCATTACCAGCGTCGACCAGCTCGTCGAGCACTTCAAAGCCGGCATCAAGTCTCCCGACCAACGCCGCGTCGGCATGGAGCACGAGAAGTTCATCATTGACCGCCAGACCTTGCGCCCCACCCCTTATGAGGGACCCAAGGGCATCGGCAGGCTCTTTGAACTGCTGGCCGAACGCCACGGTTACACACCCTATTATGATGGCGAGCATGTGATTGCGGCCTGGAGGCGCAACGCAGAGGGGATGAAGGAGGCGTTGACGATTGAACCCGCCGGGCAGTTTGAGCTCAGCGGCGCCCCGGTCGTCACCATGAAGGCCGCCGAAGATGAGTTGACCACCCACCTTGAGCACGTCCGGCAGGTGTGTGACGAGTTGGGGCTGGCCATGATTGGCGCGGGCGCCAACGGCCTCAACACCCTTGATGAGATCGGCTGGATGCCCAAGAGCCGCTACAACATCATGCGGCGCTACATGACCGAAGTCGGCACCATGGGCCACTGGATGATGAAGGGCACCTGCACCGTGCAGGCAAACTTTGACTACACCAGCGAGGCCGACGCCGTGGACATGCTCCGCACCGGCCTCTACCTGAGCCCCATTGTCTCGGCCCTCTTTGCCCACTCGCCCATCTGGAAGGGCAAGCCGTCGGGCTACATGACCACCCGCTGCTTCTTCTGGACCGATACGGACAACGACCGCTGTGGTTTTCCGCTCTTTATGCTGGAGGACGACTTCGGTTTTAAGGATTACGTCGAGTACACCCTTGGCGTCCCCATGTACCTCATCGAGCGCGACGGGAAGGTCATCGACAAGGCCGGCCACTCCTTCCGGGACTTTATCAAGGAAGGTTACCAGGGCACCCCGGCGACGATGGAGGACTACGAAACGCACCTGTCGACGCTCTTTCCCGAAGTGCGCATGAAGCACTACATCGAGGTGCGCGGCGCGGACGCGGGGCCTGCCGACTACATGCTGGCGTTGCCCGCGCTGTGGAAAGGCATTTTCTATGACGCCCAGGCGCGGCGCGAGGGCGCTGCCGAGGGCCAAGCCACCCATGAACGCCCCCACCGTGATGGCGGCCGCCGTGGCGCTGCCACCGAGCAGCAGCCCGAGACGGCGCATCCACACCACCTCGTAGGACAGCGCCGTGGCACCGCTGAGCAGGAAGAGCGCTCGCCAGGCGTGGGTGTGGGTGCGAACCTCCGACCAGGCCCGGAAGTCGGACGGTGCGAGCGGCCGCATCACGATGCGACGGCCGTAGAGGCGGATCGGAGCCAGCGCTCTCGAGGGATGTCGCAGCGCCATCAGGCACGCACCTC
>CAKZKQ010000511.1 GCA_937123825.1 uncultured Pseudomonadota bacterium | reverse complement strand
TTTGAGACTTGTGGGCTTGCTCGTGAACCTTAATTTGGCGCCTATGGGCTGCCGCCCCCTCATGCCCCCGCTTTTTGGCGTTTGGTTGGGCGCCATCGCAATTTGAGTGGCTGTTTATGGGGGCGCTGCCCCCAAGCCCCCGGCAGGACCCGCGGGTCCTGCACCTGCGGTTTTTTAGGCGCTTTGGAGGATCTTGGCGGCGTGGTCGACCACGTCGGCCAGGCAGCCCTGGTCAAAGGGCGAGATGAGGCCGGCGGATCGGGCGAGCGCTTGGAAGGGGGCGTCGCCGCCGCGTTTGCACAGCGTGGTGTAGTCTTTCATTGCACCGGCCGGGTCGGTCAGGCTGCGGCTCCAGAACTGGAGGGCGCAGGTTTGGGCTAGCGTGTAGTCGATGTAGTAGAAGGGCGCCCCGTAGATGTGGAGCTGGCGCTGCCATAGGGCCCCCTCGTTGAGGCGCTTGATGTCGCCGTACTTGCGTGCGGGGGTGTAGAGTTCTTCGATCTCCTTCCACATGGCGTGGCGGTCTGCCGGCGAGGCGTCGGGGTTTTCGTAGACCATGTGCTGGAAGTGGTCGACGGCGACGCCGTAGGGGATGAAGAGCAGCGCGAAGGTCAGGTGGGTTTGGCGAAAGCGCTCGGCGTCATCGCCAAAGAACGACTCCATGTGCGGCCAGGTCAGGAACTCCAGGCTCATCGAGTGGATCTCGCACGACTCGTACGTGGGCCAGAGGTAGTCGCTGATGGAGGCCTTGCGGCTGCTCCAGTATTGGAAGGCGTGGCCAAGCTCGTGGATGAACGTGCGCACGTCGCCGTGGGTGCCGTTGAAGTTGGCAAAGATGAACGGCACCTCCTTGTCGGGGAAGGCCGTGCAGAACCCGCCGCTGGCCTTGCCTTCGCGCGCGTCGAGGTCCAGCAAGCCGCAGTCGTCCATGGTCGAGAAGAAGTGGTCCGTCTCGGGGCCGAGCTTCTTAAAGACGTCGCGGGCCTGCTTGACCAGCCAGGGCGTGTCGCCGCCCAGCTTGGGCGCCCCACCCAGATCAAAAATCCCCTCGTCCCAGTACATCACCTCGTCCAGACCAAGCCGCTGGGCCTGTTGGCGGCGCAACTCCACCGTCAGCGGCACCAGATGGGTCTGGACTTCCTTGCGGAAGCGCTCGACGTCCTTGCGGCCGTAGTCAATCCGCTGCATCCAGCGGTAACCCAGCTCCACAAAGTCCTTGTTGCTCAGCGCCTTGGCCATCTTGTGGCGCGTCTTGACCAGACCATCAAAGATCTCGTCGAGCGCATCGCCGTTTTCCTCAAACCAGTCCCAGGTCGTCTTGGTCGCCTCGTAACGCACCTGCCGGTCATCGTCTAACGAGAACTTGCCCAGCCCCGCCAGCGTATGCGTCTCACCCTGGAACTCAATCCGGGCCTTGGCGCGCAGGCTCGTGTACTCGTTGTTGAGCTTGGAGGTCTTGACCATGTCGTCCTGAATGGACGGGTCAAAGGCGGCCACGTCGCACGTCCACAGGTCCTGGACGTGCTCCCCAAAGTGGTCCGCGATGGCCCCTCGGTGAGGGCTGTCCAGGACGG
Organism: uncultured Pseudomonadota bacterium; assembly: GCA_937123825.1. Taxonomy (GTDB): domain Bacteria; phylum Myxococcota_A; class Bradymonadia; order Bradymonadales; genus CAKZKQ01. The sequence continues at coordinate 12,020 of CAKZKQ010000511.1, read as the reverse complement.
CCTGCTTGATGCGGTTGTCCAGCGCCACCATCTTTGGCCACACCTCGTCGCACAGGTCGTTGTCGGCCTTGTAGGTCTTGTTGGTGGTGTCCTGGCGGTAGCGCAGGCGAACCAACGAACTCCACGACCCCAGGCGCTTGCGGGTCTCGTCCCACTGCCCGATGGCCTCCAGCGCGGCGGCGGGCTCCTGGGCGTTGGTGATGGCGTCGGCGTACTTGTCGTAGTCGGCCTGGACGGCATCCATGTCGGGATGCTGGGGGGTCAAATCAGAGAAATGGGTAAAACTCATGAAAAAAGGCTCGCCGTCATGGATGGTCGCCACATTGAAAGGATGGCTGCGGACCATGCACATGGTGCCGCGCGCCTTGTGGCGTCCAGGTCTCTGGTGTGTGGGTGTGTTGTCCTGAGTATGAATCTGGTATGAGATCTGCTCACGTCTTGTCCACCCGACAGCCTAGGCGCTGGATCGCAATAGGGCAAGCGCACAGAGCATCTCAAAGGCCACACCTGACCCATACAAAGACAGGATTCCAACGATGAACATCCAACTCTCGGCGTCGGTCAGCCAGGCGCTGGCCAACGGCGACCCTGTGGTGGCGCTCGAATCGACCATCATCAGCCACGGCTTCCCCCGACCCCGCAACCTCGAAGTCGGCAAGCTGCTCGAAGCCACCGTGCGCCAACACGGCGCCGTCCCGGCCACCATCGCCGTGCTCGACGGCGTGGCCCACGTGGGGCTGGAGCCGGACCAGTTGGAGCGTCTGGCGCTTGAAGACGGCATCGAGAAGTGCTCGGCGCGCGATCTGCCCCTGGTCAGCGCTGCGGGAGGCAGCGGCGCCACGACGGTGGCCGCCACCTGCCATCTGGCCGCCATGGCGGGCGTCAAAGTCTTTGCCACCGGCGGCATCGGCGGCGTTCACCGCCACGCCGAGCGCACCATGGACGTCTCCGCAGACCTACGCCAGCTCGCCACGAGCCCCGTGGTGGTCATCTCCGCCGGGGCCAAGTCGATCCTGGATCTGGGGCTGACGTTGGAGGTGCTTGAAACCTACGGCGTGCCCGTCGTCGGGCTTGGTTGCGACGAAATGCCCGCCTTCTACACCCGCACCAGCGGCCACTTCCTGACCCAGCGCGTCGACGACATTGAAACGCTGGCCAAAGCCGTGATCGCCCAGCAGTCGCTGGGGCTGACGGGCGGAATGCTGGTTTGCAACCCCATTCCCCAAGAGGCCGCGCTGGACGCCGATGAGGTCGAGGGCTGGATTCAGGCGGCGCTGGCCAAGGCCGAGGCGCAAGGCATCGCGGGCAAGGCGTTGACGCCGTTTTTGCTCGGCGAGCTGGTGGAGCGCTCGGGCGGTCAGACGCTGGGCGCCAACATCGCGCTGGCCAAAAACAACGCCCAGGTCGGGGCCAGGTTGGCGGTGGAGTTGTGCAAGTAGTTTTGGGGGCTGTCAGCGCTCAAGGCGAGCTTTGAGTGTGGCGATGGCTTGGCCCAGCTCGCTCTCTGCGGGCATGCCTGAGCGCACGGCGAAGTCGTGGGTCTCTTTGAGGATCTGGCGTGCGGTCATCAGCGCATCGCCGGTGAGGTTGTTCTGGCGCAGGGCGATGGAGAGCGCGGTCAAGAGGGCGGCGGTGGCGGGTTTGGGGCGGCCGCTGATGTTGAGCAGGCGGCCTTTGGAGCCCAGCAACGCCATGCGGTCGTGGGACGTGAGGTTTTCCATAAAGAGGACCTCGTCCAAGAGTCCCACGCTGTGCAGCGCGGGTCCGCTGATGCAAAAGATGGCGCCCAGGCCCAGGGCACACTGCGTGGCACGGTGCGTGTCCTTGTGGGTCAACGTCACCTCCAGCGCTTGCTGGAGGTTGTGTCGGTCGGCGATGAGTTGGCGCTGGAGCGTTGAGTGCGCGTGCGAGACGTGGCGGTGCATGGTAGACGCCCACTGCGCATACCAGGCCGCGTGGCGCCTTGGGAGATCCTGGAGGACCGGTTGCGGGTGGGCGTCGTTTTGAATGCGGACAAAGGCCCGGATGGGTTCGGCGATGGTGTAGCGGGTGTGTTCGCTGCTCAGGCGCACTTGTTGGACAAGCCGCAGGCGGCACAGGCGGCCAAGCAGAGCCACCACGGGGGGGCTGACTGGCCACGGCGATAGGTCCACGACGGCCTCGGCGGCCTCCAGGTCAAAACCGCCGCTGAAGACCACGCACTGACCCAGGGCGGCCTGCGTGGCGGTGTCCAGTTGGCGCCAGGCCCACTGCACGCTCTCGCCCAGCGGAGCATGTTGGTTTGCACGCGCGCCGGGGCGCCGCAGCGCGTGTTTGGCGTTGAGATCGTCGGAGATCTGTTGCGGGGTCAGCGCACCACAACGCGCCGCCACCAACTCAATGGCCAGCGCACAGGCGCCGATGCGCCGGACGATGTTGGAGATGGACGCGCGGCTGTGACGGGTGAGTTCAAAACCGGGGTTGTGCTCCTTGGCACGCTCGGCAAAGAGTTCAATGGCCGCCAGGTTGCTCAATGAATCAATCTGAACGGCGGTCTCGCCGTTGAGGTTCAGCGCCGAGCGGCTGGTGACCAGAAACTGAGCGTTTGGCGCCATGCCCATCCAGCGCCCCAGGGTCAGCGCGGCGTTTTTGGGGGCGCGCTCAAAGTTGTCCAGCACGATGAGGGCCTGATCGTAACCCGCCAGGATCCATCCCAACTGCTGTGCAGGGTCGTGGTGCGCCAGCGACAACCCCAGCGAGCTGGCCAGCGACGTCGCCAATGCGTGTTCGCCGGTGCACCCGTCAAGATCCGTGAACCAAACCCCGCCAGGATAACGGTGGGCGTGCTCCAGCGCATAAGCGCAAGCGATCCGAGACTTGCCCTCGCCGGGACCCCCCACAAGCGAGATGAGCCGGGCGTTGTTGCCGTGGGCCTTGTCGATGGCCTTGCACTCGCGCATGCGGCCGTGCATGGCGCCAGCGCTCTGCAGCGCGGTGTGGCCCTGGAGGTTGGCGCTGGTGGCCAACTGGGCTTCGAGCTTGAGGCGGCGGCGATCGTCTTCGGGCATCAACTCAAGGTGGGCGACCAGGAGGCTGCGGGCGCGTTTGATCTCGCGCAAATCACCTCGGGCCATGGCCCGTTGCCAGTCCATGGCGCGCCGCCGGGCCAGTGGTCGTCTGGCTTCGGGCAGGTTGGGGGCGTAGACCAGCGCTGCGTGATAGCCGTGTTCGGCCTCCAATTCCAAAAGCTCGGCCTGCTCTTCCATCGCGCGGGCTTCGTCGCGCCTTGCCCAGGCCTCTGGCCGATTGTCGTGGGCCTGGAGGATGTTTTCGGCCTGTTCCCAAAGTCTGGCCGCGCGCCGCTGCAGAGCGCTGGCCTGGGTGAGCTTCTGAGTGGCCTGCTGCACGAGGGCCAACGCGCGGCGCTTTTGATGTCGCCCATCAAGGAAGGCCTCAATGTCCTCGGCCAACTCCGAGGCATTCTTGTACCGATCCTCGACCTTGTTCTCCATGGCCTTCAGACAGATCCGCGCGATCTCGTCGGGGATGTGCTGATGTGGGGCGCGCGTCCTGGGATCTTCGGGCGGTCCAGAGGCGGCCGCGATGCCCAGCGCGATCGGTGTCGGCCCCCGATAGGCGCACTGAAAAGTGAGGATCTCGTACAAGACCGAGCCCAGGCTCCAGACGTCGCTGGGCGGCCCCAGCTTTTCGCGCCTGCCGAGGCTTTGCTCCGGGCTCATATACCCCGGCGTGCCGATCACCGATCCCACCCTGGCTTTGCTGGCCGTGGACTGCTCAATGTCGCTGGCGGTGCCCGCGTCCCCCTCGCCGTCCATCAAGAGCGCCGCACCCCAGTCCACCAGGATGACCTCACCAAAGCGCCCGAGCATGATGTTGGACGGCTTGATGTCCCGGTGCAGGACCCCCCTGGAGTGCGCGTAGGCCACGGCGTTGCAGACGCTGACAAAGTCGCGCAAGAGGCGAGCGCGGGTCCACTTGCGCCGCGTCTTCTCAACACCGCTTTCCAGGTCCGAGAGCACGACTTTGAGCGAGCGACCCTCGATCTCCTTCATGACAAAGTAGATCCGACCCTCTTCGTCTTGCCCGATGTCGTGCACCGGCACGATGCCGGGGTGCTCCAACTGCCCCGTGATCTGTGCCTCTGAGATGAAGTCGTCTCGCTCTCCTTCTTTGCCCGTCCCTTCTGCATAAAGCAGGGTTTTGATCGCCACCGTGCGGTGCAGCCATGGATCGCGGCCTTGGAGCACGCGCCCCATGCCGCCGCGCCCCAACTCTCCAAGGACCTCAAAGCGCCCAATGCGGTCATCGCCTTCGTCTTGTGGCTCGGGGACCGGGGTTTGTGATGTGTTGGTGTTGAGTTGGAGATCTTCAGCCGAGAGCTCTTCTGGAATTTCGACCGAGAGCTCTTCGGTGCCTTCCGGTTGGCCAGGGTCCTGGTCGGGGTGGACCTCGTTCGGGTCGAAGAGGAGCGTGGGTTCTTCTGCAGGGAGTTCTTCTGCGCCGTTTTCGTTGTGCACCAGGGCAAAGAGCGATGGCAAAACGTGCTCATCTGTGCCCGAGTTGACAAACATCGCCGAGGGTTCAGATGAACCTTGCTCGGAGCGTTCGTTGGAGGTTGATGGCGCCTTCTTCACCATGGTCAAAGTAGACCATTGAAAACATTCCTTTGTCAAAGCATCAGGGTGCTCTTTTATGATGTTGATGTGGGTCTTTTTCAGCACCGCTGAAGGGAGTCGAGCGCGGGCTTACGGGGGAAGGTGGTGATGTGCAGGGTGTTGATAGGAGGATCCTTGTGATGTCGGTGTTGATTTTTTTGAAGCATCTTGGGGTGGTTGTGAACTGTGCCTCAACGAAGGAATTTTCGGATGTCGAGGTGTCGCAAATGGCGAGTCATGTCGTGTTTTTGTCGCAGGGGGTGGTTTGAGGGGACGCGGACCTGGGCGGTGCGGATGCCGCTTGAGGAGAAACTGCGGTTGCTGTCGGTCCAGGGGCGCCAGAGTTCAACCCCAAAGCCATGCAGGAGGTCGAGCGTGGTGCTCTTGCCGAGGCCAGATTGGCCGCTGTTGTAGCGGACCTGGAGGTTGGCCAGTGGAAGTTTGCGCTCAAAACACCACATCCACCCTTTGAGGACGGTGGTGACAAACTTATCGGCGTGGTCGCGTTGCAGCGTGCAGTAGACGGTGTCGTATCCTTCTGGGGGGACTTCGAGGGTGGGGAGGATGGCGTCAAAGAGTTGGTTTCTGGAGGTGGGGTCGATGAAGAACGCCATGGGGACCCAGGTCTTTTTGTGGGACGCGGTGCAGAGTTGGGACAGCTCATCGTGTTGTTGCCAGTTCCAGGGCATGACGCGCAACTCGTCGGGGATCTGGTCGATGATGATGTCGCGGCCGTAGTCGATGGCCAGCTCTGCGTGTCCGTGGAGGCGCATGCGTTCGAGGTGGTCGCACAGGCGGACCCAGGTGGCCAGGTTGGGTTTGCGCATCAGGGTTTTGTCGTGGAGCATGGCGCGCAGCGCTTCGAGTCCCTGTCGCAGCGCCAATGTCTCACCGGCTTTGTAGGCGCCTTCGTCCAGTGGGTGTCGCGGGACATCGGGGGCCTGTGAGAGCGCGGCGTCGAGGGCTTCTTTGACGGCTTTGGCGCGCTCGACTTTATGGCGAGCCTTCATGGCGGCGATGGCTTGTGGGTCGCCCAGGGGTTGAAGGTAGCGCACGGCGGCCAGACGTTGGCCTGCTTTGGAGCCCCCAAGCATATCAATGACCGCCGCTGTGATCTCTGAGCCCGAGCCCCAAAGGGCCTCAAGGGCGGGTTCGAGGTGCGTTTTTTTGCCGGTGCCAAGCAAGGCCAGGTGCACGCGCGGCGCGTGGTGTCCTTGTTGGTGAAGCCATGTGAGGGTGTGGTCGAGCCCTTTGGTGTGTCCCTTGAGGATGAGCCACCGCAGCGCCTCCGTCCAAAGGGGTCCAAAGAGGGCATGGGCGGGGCCGATAAAGCGCGGCGCCTCGTAGTTGCTCAGTTGTGTGCCGAGCTTCAGGGTGAGCAGGGCGCCGGCGGGTTCGAGCAGCCATCCATGGGCCAGGGCGTCAAAAAGGTCTCGGCGTTGTGCCAATCCAACCCCTCCGGTGCGTTGGCGCATGTCGGCGTGCTTTTTGTGGAGGCCCTCCAGCGGCGCAAGGTGTTCGGGCAGTGGTTTGCCCTGGTCGAGCAGCGTTTGGGTCTCCAAGGCTTTGGTCCAGCGTGCTTCGGGGCTCTTTTTGAGCACAGTCAGGGCGTCACGGACACTGGGTGAGGCTTTGCCCCAGGGGGTGCAGGCCTTTGTGAGGTCGTGGAAGAGTCCCCAGAACGCGGCGGCGGTGGCCATGTTGTTTTGGGTCAGCGCCGGGGCTTTGTGCAGCGTGGGTGATTGGAGCAGCGCCTCTATGGTTTTGGGGCTCAGGGCAGGTCCAAGCCAGCACAGGGCCTGGAGGCTGGTGTCGTCGGATGCCAGGCGCAGCAGCAAGTCGGTGGCCGAGGGGTCGAGCGCGGGGGCCAGCGCGGTCCACAAGGTGGCCAGTTCCTGTTCCTGGAGCAGCTCCAGCAGGTGAGCGTCCCCAAAGGCTTTCCAGAAGCGGGTTTTGGTTTGGGTTGAGAGCAGGTCGAATAGGTTTGGGGATGCGCCGATGCGATTGCCGCTTTGGGTGTGTTGTGGGGCGTGTGCCCATTCGAGCAGGTGGTCTGCGGCGGTGTCTGGCAGGGCGGCCTCTTTGGGGTTGAGGGCTGCGACGGCGGACATCAGCCGCACGCAGTCATGGGCGGGCAGTCCTTGTTGGAGTGGGAGGGGTTTGGTGGGGTCTTCGAGGCTGACGCAGGCGGCTTGATGGAGCCTTTGGCGCAGCGCTGTGTCGGTGTCGCTGGGTTCCCAGGCGGCCTGTGCCTGGAGGTGGACGATGCTGTGGAGCAGGTGGGCGACCAGTGGCGTGGCGCGTGCGGGGGGCAGCGCATCCAGGTCGGCCAGGATGGCATCACCGTGTTTTGATAGGAGGCGCTGGAGTTTGAGCACGCGCGAGCCGGGCAGGCGACCGTAGGGGTTTTGTCTGGGGCCGGGGTAGCGGTTGTGGGTCACGGTCAGTCCAAAGGCCAGGACGGGATCGACGCTGGCGGCCATGCGACCGGCGCGCAGCGCCAGACAGGACATGGACAAGACCAGACACTGCCAGCGGTCGGGGGCGCGGGTGCCGTGGAGGTTTTTGGCTCTTGTGCGCAGGCGAGTGCTCAGCGCCTTGCCCAGGGTCTTTGGGTCTTGTAGGGCGCTGTCTCCAAGGGGGGCCAACTCATTGCCGAAGAGTTTGACGATGGTGTTCAGATAGGGGGCACGGTGAGTGGCTAGCCAGGATGGGATGCTCAAGGGGTCTGCTCCAGTGGAGGTTGATTTGCAGCAGGTGCCGTGGCAGTTTCATACATGAACGCCTGGGCAGTCAAAGGCGAGCGGGAGGGTGTGCGGTGGGAATGGATAAGAGTGGGGTGGGGAAGCCGTCACAGCCGGTGTCTTTTGACATTGAGGCGCGCCTTAAGACGATCCCCAAGGCGCCGGGCGTCTACATCATGAAGGATCGTCAGGGGACGATCATCTATGTGGGCAAGTCCATCAACCTGCGTCAGCGCGTGCGTTCCTATTTTCGGGGGGGCGACCCCCGGCCTTTTGTGAAGCGTTTGCCGAAGCTGCTCGGTGACATTGAGACCATCGTGACCGCCAGTGAGTTTGAGGCGCTGCGTTTGGAGGCGTCGCTGATCCGTGGGCATCGGCCGCGTTATAATGTGGCGTTGATGGACGACAGCCTTTGGCTGCGGATCGACGTCACCAACCCGTGGCCGATGGTGCAGGTGGTGCGAAAAGTCGAACGCGACGGCGCCCGCTACTTCGGTCAGTATCCCAGCGCCAGCGCGGCTCGCCGTACCACAGAGTTGCTCAACCGCCAGTTCCTCTTCAGGACCTGCTCGGACCAGGAGCTTAAGAGCCGGGACAGGCCGTGTCTGCAGTACCAGATCAAGCGCTGTTTGGCGCCCTGCGTGTTGGAGGTCTCTCACCAGGGTTATATGGACCGGATTCAGGAGGCGATGCTTTTTCTCGAAGGGCGCTTTCCCGAACTGCGCAAGCGCCTTGAGGGCCGCATGTGGGAGGCCTCAGACCGGATGGCCTACGAGGCGGCGGCGCGTTACCGCGATCAGCTTCGGGCGATCTCGGCGGCGTTGGAGCGCTATAAGGTGGTGTCGACCGACGAGTCCGATCAGGACGCCTTTGGATACTATCGGGAGGGGGAGCGCGTGACGATCCAGGTGCTCTCGGTGCGCGGGGGTCGGTTGATGCATACCCACTCATACGCGTTCAAGGATCAGGCTTTTCCCGATGACGAGGTCATGTCCAGCTTCCTGAACCTCTATTTCAGCGAAGATCGAAAGGCGCCTGACAAGATCCTCTTGCCGTTGTGGCTTGAAGATGAGCAGCCGCTGGCGGCGCTGCTCTCCTCGCGCAAGGGCGCCAAGGTGGAGATCAGCACCCCGGTGCGCGGGCCCAAGCGGCAACTGGTTGCGATGGCCAACAAGAACGCCTGCCACACCTTCCGCCAGCAGCACTCCGAAGAAGAGCGGCGCAAGGACCTTATGGTCAAACTCAAAGCGCGCCTTGGCCTCAGACGTCTACCCCGGCGGATCGAGTGCTTTGACATCTCCAACCTTCAGGGGGAGTCGGTGGTGGGCTCCATGGCCGTCTTTATGGACACCATTGTGGCCAAGAAGGAGCACCGGCGCTTTAAGATCAAAGGGGTGGACGGTCAGGATGACTTTGCCAGCATGGCTGAGGTCATCCAACGGCGCTTCACCAAGGCGCTTGAGGGCAAGTGGCCGATGCCTGATCTGGTGGTCATTGATGGGGGTAAGGGGCAACTGTCAGCGGCGGTGGATGTGCTCGATCGGATGGGCGTGACGGCGGTGGACGTGATCTCGCTGGCCAAGGCCAGGGCGCTGCGGGCGCCGCGTTCAGAAGAGGTTCAGCACAGCTTGGAGCGGGTCTTTTTGCCGGGCCGTAAGAACCCGGTGATCCTCAAGCAGAACAGCGCCGAGCTGTTTTTGCTTCAGCGTGTGCGCGATGAGGCCCATGAGCTGGCTTTGAACTTCCACCGCAAGCTGCGCCGCAAGTCGGCGATGCGCTCTTCATTGGAGGACATCCCTGGGGTGGGGCCTTCCAAGCGCAAGGCGCTCTTGCAGCACTTTGGGGGCATCAACAAGATCAAAGTGGCCAGCGTTGGTGAGTTGGCGGTGGTCCAGGGGATTGGTCCGCAGTTGGCGCGCAAGATCTATGCGTCTTTGCGCAGTTGACGGGTCAGCTTTGTAGGGTGTGAAAGACATAGACCCCCGATGCGTGTGCATTGGGGGTCGTGTTGTTTTTGGGCTTGGAGGTCATCCAATGGGCCGCTGACGACCCGCATGTGTCGCGGGTCTGTGCGTTTTTTGGGAGGTCTTTTCAGGAGAGGGCTTCGAGGCCAGCTTTGATGCGGGCGATGCCTTTTTGGATGAGTTCGTCGCTGGTGGCGTAGGAGAGGCGCGCAAAGCCGGGGGCGCCAAAGGCCGAGCCGGGGACCAGGGCGACGTCGTGGTGTTTGAGCAGGTAGGAGACCAGCTCCATGTCGTTGGTGATGGGGCCATCGGGGCCGGTGCGGCCGATGTAGGCGCCAAAGTTGGGGAAGGCGTAGAAGGCGCCCATGGGCTCGACGCAGGTGACGCCGTCGATCTCGCGCAGGAGCTTGACCATGAGTTTGCGGCGCCGGTCGAAGTGGACCTTCATGTTGGCGGTGGCGCTCTGGTCGCCGGTGATGGCTTCGACCGAGGCGTATTGGACAAAGGAGGTGATGTTGGAGGTGGACTGGCTCTGGAGCTTGGAGACCGCGGCGGCGATGTGCTCGGGAGCGACAATGTAGCCCACGCGCCAGCCGGTCATGGCGTGCGACTTGGACAACCCGTTGATGGTGATGGTCAGGGATTCGAGGCCGGGTTTGAGGGTGGCAAACTCGTTGAACTCGACGTCGCCGTAGACCAGCTCATCGTAGATGGAGTCGTAGAGGACGCCGATCTTGTGCTCAAGGACGATGTCGGCGATGGCCTCCAACTCCTGGCGCGTGTAGACCATGCCGGTGGGGTTGGAGGGGCTGCACAGGACCAGGAGGCGAGTCTTGGGTGTGATGGCAGCTTTGAGGGCTTCGGGGGTGATTTTGAAGTGGTCTGCTTCGCCGCAGGGGACGGTGACGGGCGTGGCGCGGGCCAGCGTGGCCATGGCGGGGTAGGAGACCCAGTAGGGGCCGGGGATGATGACCTCGTCGCCCTCGTTGAGCAGGACCTGCATGAGTTGGTAGAGGGAGTGTTTGGCGCCGCAGGAGACGACCACGTTTTTGGGCCCGATGTCCTTCATGCCACGGCCGATGTAGAGGTCGGCGATGGCCTGGCGTAGGGAGACGATGCCGGCGACGGCCTCGTAGCGCGTTTTGCCGTTTGAGAGGGCGTCGTGGGCGGCCTGGACGATGTTTTGCGGGGTGTCGAAGTCGGGTTGTCCAGCGGAGAAGCCGATGACATCGCGTCCCTGTGCCTTTAGGGAGTTGGCCAGCGCGGTGATGGAGAGGGTGGGCGAGGGTTCGATGCGCTGGATGACGTCGCTCAGCGCCAGGGCATGGTTGTCGGTGGTCATGATGGGTTGTTGCTCCTGAAGCGTGCGTAGAGTTTTTGTGCGACGTGTGCGGGGACGACACCGTCGACTTTGCCGCCGAGGGAGGCGACCTCCTTGACGAGGCGGCTGCTGACGTGTGAGTGGGCGCCTTCGCTCATGAGGAAGACGGTTTCGATTTCGGGTGCCAGGGAGCGGTTCATGTTGGCCATTTGGAGCTCATATTCGAAGTCGCTCATGCCGCGCAGTCCGCGCAAGATGGCCTGGGCGTTGTGCTCTCTGGCGTAGTTGACCAGCAGTCCCTGGAAGGTTTCGACGAGGATCCCGGGGTCATCCTGGAACTCGTGGTTGATGATGTCGATGCGCTCCTGGATGTCAAAGAGCGGTTTTTTGGAGATGTTGTGTGCGACGGCGACGATGATGCGGTCAAAGATCTGGCGTCCGCGTCGGATGATGTGGACGTGACCGTTGGTGAGTGGATCAAAGGAGCCGGCGTAGATGGCGCATCGAGTCATGGTGTCGGTGCCTCCTGGTGGTCCTCGGGCAGCTCCCAGAAGGAGAGGCAAGAGGAGCCGTAGGTGCGGGTTTTGCGGTGAACGAGCCGCTGCAGCGATTGTGGTGTGGGCAGTGGTTCGTTGGGGGTGTGTTCGGCGACGATGGTGGCGCCGCTGTGGAGGACGGGCAGTGTGTCCAGCGCGGCCAGCGTGGGTGCGACCAGTTGGTCATCGAAGGGTGGGTCAAGCAGGACAATGTCGAAGCGTTGATCGCGCATGGCGCGCAGCGCCGGTATGACGCGCTGGCATAGTACGCTTTGGTTGGGTTGTCCGATGCGCCTGAGGTTTTCTTCGATGGTGCGTATGGCGGCGCGGTTTTGGTCGACAAAGACGGCTTTGGAGGCGCCTCGGGACAGTGCTTCACAGCCGAGCGCGCCGGAGCCGGCAAAGAGGTCGAGGATTTCGAGGCCGTGGAGGTTCCAGGTGGCGTTAAGGATGCCAAAGAGGGCCTCGCGGACGCGATCGGTGGTGGGCCGAAGTCCTCGTTGTTTGGGTATTTGTGCGAGCGTGCGCCCGCGCGCTGAGCCGCCGATGATGCGCACGGCGTGGATCTCCTGGTGTGTTTGGGAGCGGGGTGTGCTCCGTGGGGGATCATTTCTGGGTTCAGAGAGGTAGCACAGTGCGTGGGAGTGGGCAAACGGCGTGGTGCGGTGCGGGGACGTATCATTACAGTGGGTGGCTGGGGGCGGTGCGGCGTATGGGTGGGTGGGGAGGACTGGGGCCGACGGGGTCGTTGGGCTGATCGCGAGGTGATCGTGGATGGATCCGGGGGGCACCTGGGGTGT
>CAKZKQ010000510.1 GCA_937123825.1 uncultured Pseudomonadota bacterium | reverse complement strand
GGGTCCCTACCTGCCGTTTTTCGTTTTGACAACCTACATCACTTCTTAATTTGGCGCCTATGGGGCGGCAGCCCCCAGTGAGAAAAAACGGGGCTGCGCTCAAACACACCGAGCGCCATACGGCAGCGCAGACGGTAAAATGATCACTTTTTGGCGCAGCGAAAGCCCACAAAGCGGCGCGCGGCGGCGGATTTCTCCACGCACGGCCCCTGAGAGCACAGAGACATGCGGTAGGAGGCGCCCTCGACGGCGCGGGTGGAGCGCTTGTTGAAGGTGCGCTCAAGGGGGTAGCCGCGGATGGGGTGGTAGCGGATGTCGCCCTCAAAGGCCCAGGAGACGTCGGCGCCGGGCATGTTGCCGCGCCAGTCCGAGGCGGTCCATTCCTGGGCGTTGCCCATCATGTCCACCAGGGCGGGCTCAGAGCCGGTTTTATCGACCTCGGAGGTGCCCACGGGGGCCAGCTTGGCCTTTTTGCCCTTGAAGGCGTTGAGCTTGCCCAGGGCGCTGGGATCATCGCCCCAGGGAAAGGGTTGGAGGGCTTGGCCTCGGGCGGCGTACTCCCACTGCTCTTCGGTGGGCAGGGCGCCGCCGATGGACTTGCAGTAGGCCTGGGCGGTGGTCCAGGGGATGCCGGTGGCGGGCAGGTTTTTGCGGTCCTCGGCGCCTTCTGGGGTGCCTTCAGGGCGCGCAAAGGCGTGCTCGGCGTTGTCGGCAAGCCAGGGGTCGAGTTCGGCCCAGGTGACCTCGTGTTGTTGGAGCTTGAAGGCGTCGGTGGGGGCGACGATGCCGGTGTCGACGACAAAAGCGTTGAGGTTTTTGAGTTCTTTGCCCTTCAGGCCCGATTTTTGTGGGTCCACGCCCAGTTTGAGGGCCTCTGAGGGGGCCTTGATGGCGATCCAGGGGTTGGCGTTGTCCGCTTTGGGCTCCGGGGCGGCGTTGTTGTCCGTTTTGGGAGGGTCCTGGGGGTCTTTTTTGGGCTTGTCGGTGTCGGGCTTGGGGTCTGCCTTGGCGGCGACCTTGGAGGGTTTGCCCTTGTCGAGGTCCTCTTTTGGGGTCTTGGTGGCCTTGGCGGTCTTGCCTTTTTTGGGCTTGGGGTCGTCGCCGCCGATGACGCCGGGGATGATGAAGGCCAGGACCACAACACCGATGATGAGCAGCACGCCGATGACGCCAGCGACGAGCATCAGCGGCATGAGCTTGTTGGGTTTTTTGGCGGGGGGCTCGGGCGGAGTCGTCTCGATGACGGTCTTGTCCTTTTGGACACTCTCCAGATCTTTGCGCGTGGCTTTGTCGGCCTCGTCATTGGTTTTGACAGGGGGCTCGGGTTTGGTTTCGGGCTCTTTGGGGGCGTTGGCCTTGTGGTGCTCTTCCCAGGAGCGCGTGCCGGGGGGGACGGTGCCGTCGATGATGGCCTCGACCAGGGACATGTCGCAGGTTTCGAGCGCTTTGCGAAAGGCGTCGGCGTCGGGGTAGCGCTTTTGGGGGTCTTTGGCGATGGCCCGGGCCACGATGGGTCCAAGGGGGGTGCCCAGGAGGTTGGGCGGGATCTCGATGCCCTTGGTGGTGTGGACCATGATGCAGCTGACGAGGCTGTCTTTGTCGACCACAGGGCGGCCAGAGAACATCTCCAGCAGGATGAGGCCCATTTGGTAGACGTCGACGGCGGCGGAGAGCTGCTGGTGTTCGATGTACTCGGGGGCCATGTAGCGCGGCGTGCCCAGAAGCTGTCCGGTGCCGGTCAGGCGCGCGTCGCCCTCTTCGGCCATGCCCGCGATGCCAAAGTCGAGGATGGCCAGCGACTCGTGGTCGGTGCCGGGGTCGGTCAAGAAGAGGTTGGAGGGCTTGAGATCTTTGTGGACGATCTTGAGCCGGTGGGCTTCGCCGAGCGCTTCTAGGCAGCGGACAAAGAGTTTGACGGCGCGCGCAGGTTTCAGGCCACCGTCTTTCACCAGGATCTCGTCGAGGCCGCGCCCGACCAACATCTCCATGACGATGAAGGGGTAGTGATCCTCGGTCATGCCGACGTCAAAGATGGTGACGGCGTTGGGGTGGCGGATCTGCGCGGCGGTCTCGGCCTCGCGGCGAAAGCGCGCCAGCATGTTGTCGCGCACTTCTGGGTCAGAGGTGGTGGCGTGGATGTTGAGGATTTTGATGGCGATCTGGCGCTTGATGGCGGTGTCGCGGCCTTTGTAGACCAATGCGAAGCCGCCTTCGCCCAAAAAGCCGGTGATCTCGTACCGTTCGCCCAGGACGGTGCCTTCGGGAAGCCGCTTCATGGCTTTGCTGGCGAGGTTCATGGAGGGTGTGGCCTTTGCGTTGGGAGCTTTGGGGGGGTGTGGTGTGTGAAGAGTTCCGTCGCCTGGCGGTCTCTGCCAACACGCCCCGGTGATGGTTTGCGTAGGGCAAGATTAGGTTTGTTTGCCCGCGCGGGTCAATTGTTGGCGGCGCTGGCTGTGTTTGCCAGCGCGTCGGTGGGTCATTTGGCCAGCGACTGGAGGAGGATCTCGGCGCCGGGGCGGCTGGGGAGGATGACCATCAGGATGTAGCGGCCGCGCAGGGTGGTGGCGGCGTTTTGTTCGGTGCCCAGGGCCTTGGCCACGTCTGGGCCTTCGCTGGGGTCGGTCAGGGTGATGCGCGACACCAGGCCTTCCTGGGAGCCTTTTTTGATGGCCCAGTGGTTGGCCGTAAAGTTGGATTGTTCGTCTTTGGCTTGTTTGACGATGGTCCAGCCGCTGCGCTGGAGCCGTGCGGTGACGTCGGCGGGGATGAACTGCTCGGCGTCTTTGACGACGTCGACTTTGTTGCCCTTGGGCGTGCTGACGCAGCGGAAGCCAAAGCTGTCCTCGCGGGTGCTGGGGTCCATGGGGTAGCGGTAGGTGACGATGGCGCCGTTGCCGGCGAAGCTCCACGAGCCGCCTCGGACGACCTTCTCGCTTGAGCCCCGGTTGTTGAAGGGGTCTTTCTTGGGGGCGCGGCCGTAGAAGTCGTTGGAGAAGGTGTCGGCGGTCCACTCCCAGGCGTTGCCGGACATGTCATAGGCGCCGTAGGGGCTGACGTTTTTGGGAAAAGAGCCCACTGGCGCGGTGGTTTCGTAGCTGTCCTCTTTGCCAAACCCTTCCATTTCGCCCCAGTTGAGCGAGGCGGGGGACCACTGGTTGCCCCAGGGGAAGAGGCGGTCGTCTTTGTTGCCGCGCGCGGCCTTTTCCCACTCGGCTTCGGTGGGCAGACGGCCACCGGCCCACTTGCAGAAGTTTCCGGCCTCGGCCCAGGTGACGCAGACGGCCGGGTGGCTGGGTTTGATGAGGTCAGCGTGGGGGGTGCCGCCGACCTTCCAACTGCTGCCATCGGCCTGGAGGACAGTGCACTTGTCGTAGGCGATGGCTTTGCACTGGCCGTCGGCCACGCAGGCGCCGTAGCGCTCGTTGGTGACCTCGTATTTGTCGATGTAGAAGGTGCTCAGCTCCACCGAGCGCTGGGGGCCTTCGCGCCGAAACCAGTCCATGTGGCACTGTTGGCCCTCGGAGTAGGTCTCCTGGCAGATTTTCAGGGCCAGGTTCATGCCGTTTTTGCTTGAGCCCTGGGTGAAGGCGCCGCCGGGGATCTCGACTTGACCGGCCAGGGCGCCGCCGACGCAGGTGTCGCCCTTGGCGGTGGTGCCCTCGGGGCATTTGGGTTTGCCCACGCACTGGTCTTTGCGTTTGGCCCATTTCTGGCCGGGCCAGCAGCAGTGGATCTTGTCCTGGGCGCGCACGCGGCCATCGGTGCACTGGGCGGGTTCACAGGCCAGCGTCTGCTCGTTGGGGCTCATGCCGTCGGGGCAGCTCTGGGGGACCCCGGTGCAGGCCTTGTTCTTCCAGGTCTGGCCGGGCCAGCAGCACTTCCACTTGGACAGCCGAGTGCGGCTCATGCCGGGGTTTGGGCAGGGTTTGACGGGCTTGCGTTTTTTGCAGCAGCCGTACGCGTCGCGCTCGGCCGCGGGGCAGTCGCGCCGACACTCGGCCTGCGCCGATGATGGGGCCATGATCAGGCCCAAAACCGCTCCAAATACCATGACGAGCGCATATCGCCACATGATCTCACCTCTCAAAAGTGCCTTTCCCTGGTGCTTCGGTGCACCTGCGGTGGTTTGGACACCCTGAACACGTCTTTGTTTCTGACTATTTTGGGCCTGCTCCACAACCATGGTCGGCATCATAACAGCATTGGGTGGCGTTGACATTCGCGCCGAGCCCTACCTTGAACGGATCGGTGGGTGTAGTATCGGTCTGTGTGGTCGGTTGTATGGGTCTATGTCCGGTGTGGTGGAGATGACAGGTGGGTATGTGATGGTCAAGCGCGGATGGTTTTGGGCGGTGTTGTTGTCGGCGGCGGCGTTGACGCTCGGTGGGTGCTGCTGTGTGGAGCCGCAGCCGATCGATTCGGGCTGGGACGAGCCGGTGGCCGACAACGACGATGACAGACCCGATGAGCCCGATGACGACGATGAGCCCGAAAAGCCCGCCGAAGACCCCGATGGGGACGATGAAGAGGGCGGCGTCGATGAGCACACGCTCTCCAAGCGCGGCAACCAGAAGATCTCGTCGTTTTCGCGCTCCAAGCGGATCATCATGGAGATCTTCGAGGGGCGCCAGAACACCTTTTATTGTGGCTGCCGCTACACCAAGGACAAAGAGGTCTATCTGAACAGTTGCGGCTACAAGGTCCGCAAGAACGGCAAGCGCGCCAAGCGCCTGGAGATCGAGCACGTGGTGCCGGCCTCGGACTTTGGCGGGGGGTTGCCGTCCTGGCTTGAGGGTCACCCCGAGTGCCTGTCTTCAAAGAAGAAACCGTACAAAGGCCGTCGCTGCGCCACCAAGATCTCCAAGCTCTTTGCCTACATGGAGGCCGATCTCTACAACCTCCAGCCGGCCATTGGCGAGGTCAACGGGGACCGCTCGAACTACCCGCCGGCGATTTTGGAGGGTGAGGAGCGCGAGTACGGCAAGTGCGATGTGGAGATCGAGGACGAGAAGTTTGAGCCCAGACCCAAAATCCGGGGCAACATCGCCCGGTCTTACATGTACATGGACTGGGCGTACCCCGGGCTGAGGATCATCCACTCGGGCAACCGCAAACTGATCGAGGGTTGGCACAAGGCCGACCCGGTGGACGACGCCGAGCGCGAGTGGGCCAAAAAGGTCCAAGAGGCCCAGGGCAACAAGAACCCATTCATCAAGTGATGGCGAGCCTTTCGTCTGCACCTTGGTATGAGCGATGTCTGAAGGCAACGAAGGGTCATCTGGACAGGCGCCAAAGCGTTGGCCGTGGTGGAAGCGCGGCGGTGCGACGGTCGGGCTGATCTTTGTCCTGGGGGTGGTTTTGCTGGTGACGTTTCAGCGGCGTTTGATCTTTCCGCACCAGGGGTTGCCCCAGCGGGCCGAGGCGTTGACCCACGCGGGGGGAGAGGCGTGGTGGTTGGACTCGGACCAGGGGCGCGTGGAGGCGTGGTGGCTGCCCGGCGACGGGGTCAGCGCCGAGTCTCCGGGACCTGCGGTGATTTTTGCCCACGGCAACGGCGAGCTGATCGATTACTGGCCAGGTGAATTGGGCCGCTACCGCCGCATGGGCGTGGGTGTCCTGCTGGTGGAGTATCGCGGTTACGGTCGCTCGGCAGGCTCGCCCTCTCAAGCCGCCATTGAGTCGGACTTCATTGCTTTTTACGACCGCCTTGTGGCCCGGCCCGAAGTCGACCGCAGCCGGATTCTCTTTCATGGCCGCTCTCTTGGCGGCGGCGCGGTCAGCGCGCTGGCCAGGCACAGGCGCCCGGCGGCGATGATCCTGATGTCGACCTTTACGAGCATCAAAGACATGGCCTGGGAGCTGCTGCGGGCGCCGGGCTTTTTGGTCAAGGACCCGTTTGAGAGCCTGGAGGTGGTGCGCTCGCTCAATGTGCCGTTGCTGGTGATCCACGGGACCCGCGATGAGTTGATTCCGTTGCGGATGGGTCAGTCACTGGCCAATGAGGCGCCGCAGGGGCGGCTGGTGACCTACGAGGCGGGGCACAACAACTGTCCGCCTAACTGGGCGCCGTTCTGGCAAGAGGCGCGCAAGTTGATGGACGAGGCGGGGTTTGGCCTGGGCGAGCGTTGATGGGCTTGGGGTTCATGCCCAACCAAACCACAGACGCCCGACTCGCCCCAAACCAAGACTTTCGTCTGCATTTGGGTCTCAGAGGTCGTCTTTGAGGCCGCCGTTGTCGTTGCGCAGATTTTTAAGCCGCTCCATTTCTTCCTGGGCGGCTTTTTCTTTGGCGGCCTGGGCTTCTTTTTCCAGTTTTTGCATGCGCTTCTGAGCGGTGACCTTGGCCTCGCGCATGACTTTGTCGTGTTCGGCGCTGACGTTGTTGAGGACGATGGTGGAGGTGGGCTCCATCTTGATGCCGATGGTGCTGCCCAGATCTTTGAAGTCGCTGGAGAGCGTGAGCCTGGCGCCGTCGTCTTCCCAGCGCCAGTCGCGGTCGCGCGACAGCCCGACGATGGTCTCGTCGCTGGGTGTGTTGGCGCTGTTGGGGGCCTTGTAGCGCTCGGTGAGGGTTTGGAGCAGGGTGGACTCGATGGTGTTGTGGCCCGAGATGGTGCCGGCGCCGTCGAGTGTGCAGGTCATGATGGAGAGGGTCAGGTTGTCGTGGAGGCCCAACGTGCAACTGGCGGCGAACTGGCCGATGGTCGTGCGGACCTCAAAGCGCTCGCCGGGGATGGTCTGGGCGGCTTTGGAGATGAGGTCAAAGTTGCTCAAGTCCATGGGGTTGATCTCGGGGCGGACGGTCAACTCGGGCAGCGGTTTGGCGTCCTTCATCTCGGGCATGGCGCTGCGGATTTCGTCGATGCTCATGCCAAACTTGAGGCCTTTGAGGCCGCGCGCCACGGGAGGACAAGGGCCATCGCAGCGGTCGCTGCCCGCGTGCATGACCTCGGGCTCTGCGACCTTTATGAAGGGGTCGGTGACGGGATCGTAGAGGTCCGGTTCGTGTTGGGTGTTGCTGACCACCAAAGCCAGCACGCCCACCATCGCCACCACGATGAGCGGGATCCAGAGCAGGCCGCTGTTGGTTTCCTGGCTGTCGTCGACCTGGGGTTCGTTCAGGAGCGCCAGCGCGCTTGGCACGTGCTCTTCGGGGGGGCGCCGGGTGTGGCTGGGTGATGTGGGCCGAGATGGTGGTGTGGGGGCGGCGTTTTGTGCCCTCAGGTGCATGGGTGGCCCGTTGGGGGCAAAGACCGGGGCCAGCGCGGTGGAGGGATCTGGGGTGGTCAGGAGGTCTGCAATGCGCTCTTGGAGCTTCTGGGCGTCGCTGGGGCGCTTTTGAGGGTCCTGTTGGAGCATGTCGCGCAGGAGTTGGCGCACGGCCTTGGAGGTGTCCTGTGCGTGGGGCTCCCAGTCGAGCTGGTTGCCTGCGCCGAGCATCTTGTCGGGCGAGCGCCGGGTGAGCAGCGAGACGGCCAGGGCGCCCAGGCCGTAGATGTCGGTGGCGGGTGTGGCCAGGCCCTGGAATTGTTCGGGGGCCATGTAGCCGAAGGTGCCCGCGACGGTGCTGCCGCCCGCGTCGGGGTCTTTGACGGCGTCGCGCACGGCGCCAAAGTCCACCAGCACCAGAGCGCCGTCAGAGCGGCGCATGATGTTGCGCGGTTTGATGTCCCGGTGGATGACAGCGGGGCGCAGCGTGTGCAGGTATTGGAGGATGTGCAGGACCTCGGTGACGATCTCCAGGACCTCCGCCTCGGTGTAGCGCTGCGTGTCCATCTCCTGGTGGAGCGTGGGGCCGTCGATGTACTCCTGGACGAGGTAGAGCGAGAGGTTCTTGCCGTGCCCGCCGGTGAAGTCGTCGAGGTAGGTGGGGATGCCGGGGTGTTTGAGTTGGCGCAGGATGCGCGCCTCGCGCTCAAAGAGCGCCTTGGTCTTCATGGAGTCCAGGCGGCGGAAGGGGAGCTCTTTGATGGCGACCTGGTGGCCGTCTTCGAGCCGCTGGCCCTGGTAGGTGATGCCCGAGGCGCCCTGACCGATGACTTTGTCGAGCTGGTAGCGCCCTTCAAGCAGGATCTCCCCGTTGCAGACGGGGCATGGGCCGTGGTGGTCGAGGTCTTGTTGGAGTGATTCGCCGCAGCTGCCGCAGATCATGGCGCGTATTGTCCTCTTTGGGGGTCTACAGGGGCCAGCGGGCCCGAGCGTTTGTGGTATGTTACCGCAACAACACGTTGATGTGAGCTTCCATGCCCTGATTTGGTTGGATTTGACCCCCCTTTTGTGAGGGGGTCAGCGATTTTGGGGTTGGGCATAGCGATGAGGTGGATGAACGATGAAGATCTGCAAGCCCCCCGAGCCTTTTGAGGTGCCCGAAGGCTGGCCGTCGATATTTTTGGCGGGTTCGATCGAGAT
>CAKZKQ010000509.1 GCA_937123825.1 uncultured Pseudomonadota bacterium | reverse complement strand
GAGGACGGCGCGCGAGTGGACGAGGTACGCGTGGTGCTCAACCACCCGGCGCACCGGGCCTCAGGGCGCGACTTTGGCGGCTACTTCCAGTGGACCCCGCAGGGGTGTCAGGAGCTGGGCGGCGGCTTTGGCAACGCGGACGTGGTGCTGATGCCCGGTGCGTGTGGCCGGTTGGCGCGCTTTGATGGCTCGGTGGAGTTTGTCTTCACCTTTGTGGCGCTGCCGTCCTTTGGGGACTCGTCGGACAACCAGGTCTCGGTGCTGTGGTACGCCGACGGGAGTTTGGGCACGGGCTGGCGGCGCGTGACCGAGCCCGGCGCCGGGTTTGATGTGCTGCGTTGAGCGTGCCGAGACGTCCCCGTGACTTGGTAAAGAGT
Source organism: uncultured Pseudomonadota bacterium (assembly GCA_937123825.1). Taxonomy (GTDB): domain Bacteria; phylum Myxococcota_A; class Bradymonadia; order Bradymonadales; genus CAKZKQ01. Next base: position 8,033 of record CAKZKQ010000509.1, on the reverse strand, counting down.
ATGTTTGAAGCCTCACCAAAGCGCAGGAGAGAGAGTGAGCTGGACTGCTGTGCTTTGGTGTGAGGGGTTGTGGAGTTATGGAGTGTCGCAGGAGATTGGAGCCCGTCGTTCAGGCGTCTTCCATAAGTGGGTGGGCTTTAAAGTCCCCATCTTCACCGACATCGACTTGGAAATGGGCATTTTGAAGCCCGTGGTCGGCGATGGCCTGGATGACGCCTTGCTCGATGACCCGGCGCAGGAGGTGGGCGCCGTGTTCCTGGGCTTCGCATAGGGCGATGATCCGCTGGTAGGCGCCTTCGGTCAGCGAGAGGGCGGCGCCGCGCTCTTTGAGGCGCGCACGCCATTGCTCCAGGAGGTTGTCCGCCACCTGCCGCAGCGCTGGGGCGCTGAGCGGTTCAAAGAGCACCAGCTTGTCGGCCCGCTGCAGAAGCGCGGCCGGGAGCGTGCGTTTGGCCTGACGCTCTAGCTGGCGCAGGACCGCCTGGGTGTCTTCGGCGGCGTCGCTGGCGCCAATTCCCATCCGGCCCTGTGTGCTGGGGGCCTGGAGGGTGGTGGTGGCAAAGATGAGCGTGTGGGTGAAGTCGACCCGGCGGCCGTGGCTGTCCTGAATGGCGCCCTGGTCGCAGATCTGGGTCAGGAGTTTGATGGCGTTGGGGTGGGCACGCTCGATGTTGTCGAGCAGGAGCACGCTGTGGGGGGCCTGACGCACCGGTTCGGTCAGCGCGCCGCCCTGCTCGTGCCCCGAATAGCCCGCTGGAGCGCCCACAAGGAGCGCCGCGCGGTGTTCCTGAGCAAATTCGGCCATGTCCAGGGTCACCAGACGCTCGGCGCGCTGCCCAAACATGGCCTGGGCCACGGTCTGGGCCAATTCGGTCTTGCCCGTGCCGCCTGACCCCGCCAAGACAAAGACCCCGTCGGGCCGCTGTGGGTCGGTCAGCCCCTGGGCGGCGCGCGTAATGGTGTTCATCACCGCGTCGATGGCCCCGGGCTGGCCGATGATCCGCGCTTCGAGGGCCCGGCGCACCTGGGCCGCCAGGCGGTTGTCCTGGGCCAAAATCCGGGACACTGGCAGCTTGCAGCGCCGCGCCACGATCTCGGCCACAGCGCGCCGTGGCAGCTCCAGCCGGGCAGGGCTGGGGGTGGTCCAGGTGGGGTCTTTCCAGTGCTCTTCGGCCGAGTGCATGCACATCATGTGGGCGCACGCCTCGTGCAGCACATCCAAACTCCGGGCCGGTTGTCGCCGGTCGTGGATGTAGCGCTGGGCGTCGTTGACCGCCGCGCGCAGCGACTCATCGGGGATTTTAAGCCGGTAATGGCGCTGAAGCGGCCCGCGCAACTCCCGCAAGATCTTCAGCGTCGTCTCGGGGTCGGCCTCTTCGACAAAAACGCGCTCCCAGCGCCGCATGATGGCCTGATCCGGCTCCAAATACCGCGCACACTCGTCCGGTGTCGTCGCCCCAATCAGCCTCACCTCGCCGCGGCTCATGGCGGGCTTGAGCAGGTTGCCCACGTCCATGCCGCCTTGCTGCGTTGAGCCCGCGCCCATCATCAGGTGGATCTCATCGATGAAAAGAACCACCGAGTCCAGGTTCTGGCGCGCTTCATCCAGCAGGTTCTGAACGCGCTCCTCAAATTGCCCCCGCAAACTGGTCCCCGCCACCAACGCCCCCAGCGGCACCTCGATGACGCGCGTGGTGCCCAGGCGCTGGGTCAACACCCCCGGCAGCGTGCCCTGCACGATGGCCTGCGCAAAGGCCTCCACGGCGGCCGTCTTGCCCACACCCGGCTCGCCCAGCAAGAGCACCGCGCCCTTGTCCATCCGCAGCAATCCCCGGCAGATTTGCAGCACCAGCGGCTCCATGCCCACCAACTTTGGAAGCTCGCCGTTGTGAGCGCGCGCGGTCAGATCTTTGCCGATCTTGTCCAGCAGCGGTGTGGTGGAGTGGGTTTCGGCGGCGCTCGGTGCGGAGGCGTTCGGTGCGAAGGCGCTTTTGGAGGGGCCAGCGCGGGTGACAAGCTGTGCTGGGGTGAAGCTTTGTTGGTTGAGGCGCTCGCAGGTGCCGGTCAGCGCCAGGATGTCGACGCCTTGTTGGCGCAAAAATGGCCCCACGCGGTTGTTGTCGGTCGTCAGCAGCGCCCAGAGCAGGTGCAGGGGTTCGACGCCCAGGCTGCCGGTGGTGCGCGCCAGGCGGTCGGCGGTGCGGTAGATCTCCCGGCAGGCTTCGTTGCGGTGGTAGGTGCGGGTTTGGCGCTGGAGGTCGGGGCCTTGCCCGAGCACAGCCAGCAGGTCGGAGGCCAGTTGCCTGGGGGTGGCGCCGGAGTCCTGGAGGGCTTTGCGCAGGATGCGGCGCTCCCAGCGCAGGCGTTCCAGGTTGGAGGGGTTGAGCTCGAGCCGTTGGCCTTCGCGCACGAGGTCTTCGTCGGGGCGGATGGCCAGTTCACAGATGGCCACAAAGAGGTGCTCGGGGGTCACTTCCCGGTCGTGGGTGCGCCGGGCGACCTCCATGGACATCAGCCGCAGCGCGATGGAGCCAGCGCTGGGGATGTTGCTCATGACGCTGTGGTGAGGTTGGGGCCGTCCTGGCCGACTTTGATGATCACGACGGTGATGTTGTCCATGGACAGCTCCCGCATGGCTTCGGCCAGCAGCGCCTGGGCGGCGACGTTGGGCGTGCGTGCGGTGAGGATGTGGTGGGCCATGGTGCTTTCGTCGACTTCGCCGTAGAGGCCGTCGCTCATCAGGACGATCTGGTCGCCGGGCAGGAGCTTGAGTGAGGCGCTCAGGGCCAGAGCCTCGCGGGTGGCCTGGCCGAGTTGTTCGGGGGTGGCCGGCGAGGTGATCTCGATGCGGGGGGTGCTAAGGAGGTCCATGTCGCCGAGGTTCTGGGGTTGGTCGTCAAAACCGCCCAGGCTCTCTTCGCCTTCGAGTGAGGGGAGTTCGGTGTATTCGTCGTCGCCCTTGTTGTTCTGGGGCTGGGGTTCGGCCAGTTCGGGGACGCAGTTGGGGGCAAAGGCGTCGATCCAGGCCAGGGGCGTTTCGGTGTTGGTGCTCAGGTAGCGAGAGATCCGCCGCGCGTCTTCCTGGGCCTGCGGTGAGGCGACGCCGGTCATTTCGCTCAGGGCGGCTTTGACATTGGCGAGGTTGTGGTCGCGGGTCAGGGGGATCATCTGGCGGTCGCGGATGAGGTAGGCGCGCGAGTCGCCCACGTGTCCCAGACCCAGCCGGTCCCCCGCGATGATGGCGCCCGTAAAGGTGGTCGCGCCGCGTTGGTCGTTGGGATAGGCCTCGCCGAGGATGGTCAGGTGTTGGGCGGCGACTTTGACGATGGAGCGGGCCACGGCGCTGGTGTTGTGGTGCAGTTCGTGGAAGTCGTATTGCGCCAGCGCCGCGTGGAAAGCCTGGAGGGCAGCCTGGACGGTGGCCTGGCTGGCGCGCTCGCCGTGCTCTTCACCGCCGACGCCGTCGGCCACGCAGTAGAATCCGGTGTGTCGGCTGATGCCGTGGTAGACGACCCGAGCTTCGCTGTAGCCGCAGCTGTCCTGGTCGGTGCGCCGCAGGGGGAAGTTGCCTGCGGTGGAGGCCATGGCGGTGTGGAAGGTCAGCTTGGGTTCGAGTTCGGCGCGCAGTTGGAGCAGGCCCTGGAGGAGTTCGGAGGCCGAGGCGTATCCAAAGGGGGCCTCGCGGATGAGGCTGCCGACGATGAGCTGGGAGAGGCCGGGTCGGGCGAGCCCTTTGTCGACGAGGACTTGTGCGTCGTCGAGGACGCGCAGGATTTCGTCCATGTGCTCGCTGGAGGGGCTGCGGGTGGCGACCTCAAGCAGGAGCTTGCCGATGGCGTTGATGTCGTCCTGGCGTGCCTGGAGGGACTGGGATTTGCTCAGTCGGCCCAGGGCGATCATGGGTCGCAGGTGGAGCAGGGCGGCGGTGCCTTGTTGGGGGTTGAGCATGAGTTGCTCAAGTTCCAGGCCGCCCAGCGCCAGGGATTGTTCGTGGAGCCAGACCATGGCGGTGGTCAGGTGGATGAGGATCTCGACGGCGGTCTGCATGCCCAGGGTGCGCCACTGCTGTGGTTGGCCTTGCTGGGTGTATTGCTCAAGGTGGTTGGAGGTCAGCAGGAGGCTGTCGCCTTGCTGTGACCAGTGGTCCACGACCTGGGGCAGGACGCCGCCTACGGCGTTGGTGTCGGCGCTTTCAAGGGCGCGCGCGAGTTGGCGCACAGCCTCGGCACCGGCGCCTTCGCCCACAAAGAGCAGGCGGTTGCGGCTGTCGCCGGTGTCCTCGTCGGGGATGCCCACGATGCTGACGGCGACCCGGAAGACGCGGATGGCGTCCTGTGCGGGCGGGTATTCGTGCTGCAGGTGGAGTCGCAGGCCGTTGAGTTCGCAGACGTCGTCGCGCTCGGTGCGGCTGCTGTGCAGGCATTTGGGTAGGGGTGCGCTGGCGTTGAGCGCGCCGCTGGGGCTTTGTTCGGTCATGTATTCAGGCACCGTCGGTCTCGTCGGAGGTGTCGTCGATGAGCGCCGACCCCATAAAGGTAAAGATGACATTGCCCAGCGCGACCTCGTCGCCGGTCATCAGCGCGTGGGTTTGTTCCAGAGCGGACTGCCGGTTGATGAAGACCGGGGCTCTGCCAATGGGCTCGACGTACCAGCGTCCGTTGTCCATGGAGAAGCGAGCGTGCTGTCGTCCAAGGTAGACGCGCTCGGAGTCGGGCAGCTCGCTCAGGTCGCAGTCCACGTCACCGGTCTGGGGTGACGAGCGGCCGAAGGTCATGGACGGCGGCGAGAGCGGGATGTTGATGCCGGTCAGCGCGCCGTCGCGTTTGAGGCGCAAGCAAGGCGGTTGGGGACGCTCGCCGGAGGGGCTCTTGTCGGCCTGGCGCCCGTAGGTGACCAGGAAGTGGACGTCGCCCAGGCTCAGCGTGGAGCCCTCGACCAGCTTTCCACCGCCGGTGTCGAGCGTGGCGCCGTCGAGGGCAGTGGGGTAGAACATGGTCATGGGCTCGACCCACCAGCCAGCGATGTCGCGGCCGATGCGCAAGTGGGGCAGGCCGATGCGCAGGCGCTCGTGCTCGGCCAGGATCCCCAGATCGATGTCTACGGGGCCGGTCTCTGGGGTGTAGCGCCCCATGGTGACGGCGGGGCCCCGGATGGCAAAGACCTGCCCGGAGGGGACGCCGTCGCGCAGCAGCTCAAGCTCCAGCAGCGCAGGCAGACGGTGGGGTGCCTTGAGCGCATAGACCCACGGATTGGTCCAGCCTTGGAGGCGGTCGGGGTCGGGCTCCAGGCGCGTGCGTGGAGGAGACAACGGTGAGAGTTCAAAAGGATGCACGGGGACGGGCCTCGCTCCTTGGCTGCGGTATTGAAAAGGTGTCTTGTGCCGCTTTGATGGACCACCTGGACTGTTGAATCAAAGGGGCGCACGCAAGAGGTCTCTTTGCCGGGCGGCCAGTACGCATGCGATGATGTGTCAAACGACAGGTTTGATGCGTCGCTGGCGTGTGTGACCGCTGTCACGGCTCGGGACCGATTTGCTGGCTTACCCTAACATACCCCCTTTGAGGGTGGCCACTTATTCGATGTGCGTGTTTCCCAGACCATCAGGCCAGGCTGTGCCCAGACAGGGTCTGGGCGCGGGATGGCCGCGGCGAAGATTATTATATGCTCTTTAAGGCCGGTCAGAAGGGCTCCAAGGCAGGTTGAGGCATGTTTTTTAAAAAGAGTGAGTCACATTTTGGCCGGCGGCCTTCTAAAGGTCAGGAGAGTTGGCCAAACCTTCATAAACGCCAAGGTTGAATGGGTATGTTGAGTCTTTTGAATGTGAAATCAGGTGCGTTGGCCGTCGCTTTTATGACGGCGACGACGGTTTTGAGTCTGGGCGCTGGCAGCGCGTGGGCCTGCGGGGGGACGTTTTGCGACACCAGCTCCCCGGTCAATCAGACCGCCGAGCGGATCATCTTTGTGGATCGTGAAGATGGGACGGTGACGGCGGTGGTTGAGATTCAGTACCAGGGCAGCGCCGAGCAGTTCTCCTGGGTTTTGCCGGTGCCGGGCATTCCTGAGATTGATGTCTCTTCGACCTTGGCCCTCAACCGCCTCCAGGGGGCGACCAACCCCAACTATCGGCTGATCACCGAAGTGCAGGGGTCTTGCAGGGAAGAGCAGTTTGGGGATTTTGCCAATGATGATAGCGGCGGCGCCAACAACTCGTTTGAAGACGAAGCCGACGACGCCAACAACGATGTCGTGGTGGTGGGCGCAGGAACGGTGGGTCCGTTCGACTTTGAGATCATCTCGGTGGACCCGGAGTTGGAGAACGCGGCAGACGTGGCGGTGCAGTGGCTTGAGGAAAACGGCTACGAGGTGACGCCCCAGACGCCCGACTTGCTCGGTCCGTACCTGGAAGAGGGGATGAACCTTGTGGGTTTTCGTCTGACCAACGGCGCGGGCGTTGAGTCCATCCGTCCCATCATGATGACCTATGAGACCGCTGACCCCATGATTCCGATCCGTCCGACTGGTGTGGCGGCCAACGATGATATGGGCGTGATGGTCTTCAATGTGGCCCCTGGTCGCGCGGTGCCTTCAAATTACCGTCACTTGATCCTCAACGAGGCGGCGCTCAACTGGTTCAACCCCAACAGCAACTACCTTGATGTCGTCAATTTGGCCGCCGATGAGTCGGGCGGGCAGGGCTTTGTCACCGAGATGGCCGCGCCGACGTCGGACTTTGGCGAGACGATTCTCAGGGGTTTTGAGGCTCAGAGCATTGCTCAGTTCCGCCAGATCAGCGCCGAGACCAACGCGCAGGACGTCATCTTCAGCTCGTATGACTTCAGCAATTGGGATGGTTATTCGGATGCCTTCCGTCTGGCGTGGTCTGGGGACGATGGTGATTTGGATATGCTGATCGGGTGCCCCGAATGTGTGGCCGACGATGATGGGGTGATTGAAGATTTTGACGTGGCGACCTTCTTGACGGCGATGGATGACTTTGTCCTGGCCCCGATGGAGGCGACCCAGGAGGCGCTTGGCAGCGAGGCGTATTTGACGCGCTTCTTCACGACGATGTCGGCCTTTGAGATGACCAAGGATCCGATTTTCAAGGTCAACGCCGAGCTTCCCGACGTCAGCAACAGCCACACTGCCACCCGCACCATCTTGTGCAACCCCTTTGTGACGCAGGATGAGGCCTCCTGGCGCGTGATCTTTGACGGCGTGGAGATTTATGGCCGCAACCGCGTCTGGCCGGTGGACACCGAGGACCTGCCTGCCAACCGCCGTGTGGAGCAGCTCAGCGATGAGGGCGACCCTGAGGTGGTGACAGACAACACGGCTTTGATTCAGCAGGCCATCATTGACGCGGGCGCTGGTCCGACGGCTCAGGAGGGCGGCTGCGCTTGCTCGACGCCCGGTGGTCAGTTGCCCGCCAGTGGCGGCGGCGCGCTGGCGATGCTCTTGTTGGGTCTGGTGACCTTTGCGCGACGTGGCCGCCGGGCATGAACTGCCTGGGATCGTGCCTGCGCGCTTCCGAAGTTTGAATTCATTTGAGTCTTAACGCCCGCCTGTGCGGGGTGTGCCAAGCGCACCCCGACAGGAGGGGTGTGTCTGGCGCGGTGTCGCGCCAAGGTGCGGCGCTGGGATACAATGCGGGTCTTTCGTTTGTGTTCTGGTGCGCCGCGAAACCAACCACTGCCGCCCTGGTGTGACGGGGCTGGTGTGAGTGCAGAAGAGGCCTTTTCCAAGGCGAGCAGGCCACAGGGTGGTCGGCGTCGGCTTTTGGGATGGGGTTTTGTCAAAGCGAGGGTGTGAAATGCGCGGGCTGAAGATGTTGACGGGTGTGGCTGGTGCGACCGTATTGTCGGTTGCGGCGGTCTTGGGAATGGGGATGGGCAGTGCGCTGGCTTGCGGGGGGACGTTTTGCGACACCAGCTCCCCGGTCCCCCAGCCGGCCGCGCGGATCCTCTTTGTGGCTCGCGAAGATGGGACCGTGCCGGCGGTGGTTGCGATTCAGTACCCGGGCAGCGCCGAGC
>CAKZKQ010000508.1 GCA_937123825.1 uncultured Pseudomonadota bacterium | reverse complement strand
TGCACCGCAAGTGGCGAGCGAGCATGCTTGGGAGGCCGTCGGCGGGGGTTTTGGAGCGGCTGTGGTAGGCGTGCAGCGAGGTGGCGGCGCCAAACTCATGGGCGCGCTCACAGATCCACTCAACCAGTCGCCCTTTGCCGGTGCCTGCGGCGCCGGTCAGCGCCACCAGTTGGGCGCGCTGTGTTTGTCGGACCTCCAGGAGCGCTTGCCAGATGGCGTCGCGGTCGGGCAGTCGGTCCACAAGCGGGATGATCCGCAGTCCATAGAGGCCAAGCCCGGCGCCGACAAGGCGCATTGAGGTGGCCTCGTGGGCGGGGCGACGCCACGAGGTGGGCATGGGCGGGCGCAGCAGCTCGGGCGTGGTGGTGTTGGGGGCCTGGGCATGGGTGGACCACTCAGGCAGGACGTCCAGCCCCGACATGCCGGTGACTTGTGTGCCGGGCAGGGCATCGACCAGGGTCATGTCCACCGAGGTGTCCGCTTTGGGGGCTTGTCCGCGCTCCCACGGGGGCAGGATCAAGGCGCGCAGTTCTTGGGGATGCAGGTTGCCGCCGCGCAGGGCCACCTCGTAGGTGGACACGGGCTGGGCTGGGACCGTGTTGTCGAGCATCATCAAGGCCCAGGCGGCATCGGCGGCACATTGAAAGCGCTGCTGGGGGGCCTTGGCCATCAGGCGGTGGATCCAGGCTTCGAGCCCTGGTGGGACGTCGATTTGTGGGGCGAGCGCGGGCGGCGGCAACTGGAGATGGCTGTGGGCCAGTTGGATGAAGTTGTCGCCTTCAAAGGGAGTGCGGCCGCACACAAGGTTGTAGGTCAGACAACCCACCGCGTAGAGATCTGTCCACGGCCCATAATCTCGCCATAGGCCGCGCATCTGCTCGGGGGCCATGTAGTGGGGCGTGCCTGTGGTGCTCTCGGTGCTGCCCGACTCGGTGCGTTTTTCGACCGCCTGAGCGATGCCAAAGTCGGTCAGTTTAAGACCCGGGCGAGGGTCTTCGGGGCTGGATATGAGGACGTTGCCGGGCTTGATGTCGCGGTGGGTGACGCCTCGGGCGTGGGCGTGCGCCAGCGCGTCGAGCAGGCCAAAGAGGATGTACTTGCAGTGCTGCCATGACAGGGGGCTGGTGATGTCCTCCAGCGAGCCGTGGCTGGCCAACTCCATGACCAGGTATGGGCTGCCCGCCACAAAAACCCCGCCGGAGCGGCTCTCGGCCTGAGCGTCCACCTCGCCCTGGTCCAGGACCATGATGATCGACGGGTGGTCGAGGCCCGCCACGGCGCGGACCTCGTTGCGAAAACCCTCGATGTAGGTCGCGTCGCGGGCCTGCTTGCCCGTCATGACCTTGATGGCCACCTCGACGCGTTGTTCAGGATGGTAGCCTCGCCAGACCACCCCCATCCCGCCTTGACCGATGGGCTGATGAAGCTCGAAAGGACCCAGTTTTAGGTGCGCAGAACTCAAAGATCGACTCTCAGCCGTTGTCTCCAATCAGGCCCGCCGGGCCCACTTTGCCATTGTCGCCGATCAGCCCATTGTCGCCAATGAGCCCATTGTCGCCGATCAGTCCATTGTCGCCGATCAGCCGCGCGGATGGGAGGGTATTTTTGCGCACCGTGTCCAACGCCGCGTCAATGTCCCGATCGCGCTGGTCAAGTTCGTCGCTCAGCGACACACCGTCGGCCAGCGCCTCGCGCTGCGGGCCGTTGTTCTGGCTGATCAAACCCAACGGGCGGCCATCCTCGACCGGGACATTGTCGGCCAGGATGGTGACGTCGGTGACCGAATAGTCGGGCTCCTGCTCAGGCTCCTGATCAAAGCTCCCGTCGATCAACAAACCCACCCGGGGGTTGTCTTCCAACGTGATGTTGCGCAGCGACACCGGACCGCTGATCCCCACCAACTGCATCCCGTCGCCCACATCCACCTGCAGCAGGTTGTCGCCGACCACCTCGGGCCGCAGCCTGGTCTGGGCGATGACGACCTCACCTTCAAGCTCCAAACCGGTGACGTCGCGGGCGTAGAAACCCACCGACCCGTTGCCGCGCAGCTCCGTGGTGCCATTGAGCTTCAAGGTCTGGATGTTGTCGCCCACGTTGTTCTGCACCCACAGCCCCACGCCTTGGCTGTCGGTGACGGCCAAATCGCGGTGCTCGGCCGCCGAACCATCCTGCAACACACCCACGCCTTCGGTCTGCTCAATGTTCAAGTTGCGGCTGTTGACCTGCGAACCGGCCGCAAGCACCAGCGCCGGGGTCGGCTGACTCGGCCCTGCGCGCGCGTGGAGGATCTCGATGTCCTCCATGTCCACCTCGGAGCCCTCCACCAACACCGAGGTGCCCACGTTGCCCTGCAGGACCGAACCTCGCCAGATCCCCTCGGTCTCAAAGAGGACGGCGCCAAAGGCTGCAAAGTTGTTGACCGAGGTCTGGCTGAAGTTGATGGCGCTGTCGGTGACGATCAAACCCGCCAGCGAAGTCTCCCCAGCGTCAATCACCTCACCAAGCTCACCCACGCTGTCGTCGTCAATGGGTCCATTGATCTCCACCTGCTGCATGATGACCTGGCCGACCTCTTCGACCGCCATGCCCACGCCTGTGATCGAGTCGATGGTGACATTGTCGATCTGGAGCAGGTCGCCGCCGCTGGCCAGAATCCCCACCCCCTGCGCTTCAATGCGGACGTTGGTCACGCGCGTCGGCGTATCGCTCGCACCGCCTTCCAGTCGAAACGCCGCCCCATCCGTCACCGACACCAAAGCGCCGTTTCCGTTGAGGACGACGCCCGCAGGCACCTCAAAGCTGCCCGTGTAGCTGGCGCCGGCCTCCATGGTGACCACGTCACCCGGCTGGGCCGCCGCCAAATCCGCGATCAGCTCGCCGACCCGATCACCGTTGCCCGATGGACCACCGTTGCCATCGTCTCCGTCGTCCGAACAACCCCACAAGAGCAGCGCTGCCGCACAGAAGATCATCCAGCAAGGGAACTTGTATGTCATGCTCATTTTCCTTCTCTTCAATCTCGAGTCTCGCTGCAAAGGCCGCCGGACAACGATGTGCACCGTGTGGGGATGGGGTTTTGATGCGGTGCTGTGTCCATACAACCTGAGCCACCAATCATTGTTGCGTTGGCCCCGCCGTGAGTCAATTGCCATTGTCCAGATTACACTCTGGCGGGATCCATTGCTGTGCCCGTTGATTTGCCCGCAAGGCCACCGTCGACGCATCGCGCGGGTGTGTCTTGAAATGCCCCAGTAGGGGGCGCAAACGCTCGCTGCGAATGCTGACCGGGACGTCTGCACTTTGGTGCTGTGGTCATCTAATTGTGGTGGGATCGCCTGCGGGCGTGGCAAAACGCTGGTTTTGTGCACGGGCTCGGTTTAATATCAACCTGGTTTAGGTAGGTGACAGGCCCCTGATAATGGTTGGGAGAGACGTCGGTTTGCGATGCAGATTCGATGTGCGGATGACGAGGTGGCGATGAGAAGATGTTGGCTGCTGGCGGCGCTGTGCGCTGCCGCTTTCATGGTAACCACCGTGAGCAAGCCCCAGACTGTGTCCGCTCAGGACAATACAGTCGTCGTGTCGGTTGATGGGCTCATTTTTGAAGAGCCCGATGATCGAAGCCGTGTCATCCTTCGGGTTCAGGCCGGTCAAAAGTTTGAGGCCATCGGCCAGCAAGGCAACTGGATCAAGGTCCAACTGCCGCGCGGCACCGGATGGATCCTGTCCAAGCTGGTCGTGTCGCAAAACGACAGCCCGCCGCTGGCTGGCATCGGCGACAAGAGCGCCGAGCGTGTCACCATTGTTGATGAGTACGCCGATGTGAAGGCCGGCCCAGGCGCCGCCTACCTGGGCGTCAAGCGCGTCTTCCGTGGCGACAGCTTCTCTGTTGCCCAGCGCTCTGAAGACGGAGAATGGGTCCAGATCCGCATCGATGGCGACCTGGGCTGGGTGCGCGCCGATCAAATCATGGCCGCCGAGGCCGTGGTCGATCCCGGCAACGGCGGCGCGATGGCCGGCGGCGGAGGCAACAACAACGCTGGCGGCGGCGGCAACGGCGGCAATGGGAACAACGGCGACAACGGCTTCAAAAAGCCCGACACCGGCGTTGGAACGGGCATCGAGACCCCCGATGATGGCCAAGGCGGCGGCATGAGCCTGGAGGTCCGCGTGGGCGGCAACTTCCAACTCGTTACCCAGGACTTCAACTCCAACAGCCCCTCCAACCCCTTCCTCCAACTCTACACCGTGGACACGGCGCTGGCCGGACCCAGCATCGAAGCCCGCGCCTGGTTTGCCGACTATGTCGGCGTCGGCGTTGATTACCAACTCGGCATCGGCTCACCCATCCAGGTCCCGCTTCAGATCGGTCAGCCCCCCGTTGAACTCAGCAACCAAACCCACCGCCTCAACCTCGACCTCACCGGGCGCTTTCCCATCACCGATGGGGCTCGCCCCACCTGGGTCGGGCTGACCGTTGGCGGCGCCCTGCACCAGTTTGACATCCAAACCGTGCAACAGGACGCCACACAGCCGCCCGTCTTCCTGGTCAACACCTACCTGGGCCTGCGTGTCTTGCTGGAGGCCAACGTCTCGCTTGGACCGGTGGACGTCTTTGGCGGCGGCGGTCTGGTGCTGGGAAGCCTCGATCAAGGACAGTTTGACAGCGGCACCGCCAACGGCACCACCTACTTCACTGCCGGTGGGGGGCTGAGCTTCAACTTTGGAGACTTTGGGCTCTACGTCGAAGGCAACTTTGACAGCTACACCACCGACTTCCAGGGCGCCGCCACCCGTCAAAACGACATCGACCTGGCGCGCAACAAGGACGTCTTCTTGTCCTTCTCCAGCGGCCTGCTGTGGCGCCCCCTGTGACGACGCCCCGGAGGTCCCCTTGAAACGCTGGCCAGATCGGGCGCCCGAACAACCCGCGCCCAAACCCCGCACATCCCCATGGCAAGTGGCCCTGATGGTGTCGTGGTTGAGCGCTGCGGCCCTTGGCCTGGGCTGCTCTGCGGTCCAGTTTGTGGGCGAAGACCCCGCCTCCAAGCGCTCCATGCTGGAGATCGACTGCGAACCCGCCGAGGCCATCCTCTCGGTCGATGGACAACCCATCGGCGTGGTGATGCAATTTCGGGGGCAGCCCGTGCCGGTGGAGCCGGGGAAACGACGCGTCGAACTCTCGCACGACGGCTACTACCCCTATCTCCTGGACCTCGACGCCAGACCTGGGCGCGTCTACCGCCTTGAACTGGACCTGATCCGAAACCTCGATGAAGAAGAGTTGGAGCCGTAGGCCCCTTGTGGCGCTCGACGCGCCCTTCTTTTTGATCACCTCCCTGGGTGACCCCTATGTCCGACAACCTCAAGCGCATCGTGGCCCGGCTCAAACCACTTCAGGAACTCCTTGGCGACGCCTCCATCCATGAGATCCATGTGGGCCGCGATGGACGCATCCGGGCCCGCGCCAGCGTCTCCAGCCCGTGGCGACGACGCACGATCCACTCCAAAGAGATCCAACCGCTGTGCGATGCCGTCGATGAAGCCGCTGCGCTGGCCGCCCGCTGCGCACCCAACAACGCCTCCGAACAAACCGCTCCCGGTGTCAACGTCGTCGACGAAGGCCAGATGCGTTGGATGCACCTGTCGGCCCCCCTGGCCAGTGCAGGCACCGCGCTCTTCATCACGCGCGTGCGCAAGCCGCGCCCCGCGCTCGACGACCTGGTTGGGCTCGGTCTGGCCACAGACCGAGCGTTGGATGTCCTTAAAGACATGCTTGGGCAGGGTCAGGGGGTCGCCATCGTTGGACCTGATGGCAGCGCCACCGCTGACCTGATGAGCGCGCTCTTGACGATCCTTGACCCCGAACGTCACACCCTCTTGCTCGAAGGCCCCGAAGATCTCAACGCCCAAGAACGCGCCGCATCCATCACCTGCTTGCGCCGAGGCTTGCTGCCCGACAACGGCCCGCAAAAGACGCTCTTTGATGCCCTGGCCGCGTCCGCCGATCTCCTGGTGGTCGATTCCATGCGCGAGGACAAAGACTGGGCCTGGATGCTCAGCCCCCAGCGCACACCGCCTCAAAGTCGACTGTGCTCATTCACCGCCAGCAACCCCCAGGAAGCGCTCGACACCATGGTTCACCGCGCGTTGGGGACCGTCGCTGACGACAGCACTGTCAATCTGCGCGCCGCGCTTGGGGTCAACGCCCTGGTTTGCCTTGCACAGGACAAGGGCAAGCCCCTCTTTGCTGGCATTTTTGAAATCCCTGACAAGGCGTTGTCCATGGACGCCAGGCTGGCCGAGCTGCGCTCGCTGACCGACGACGCCCCAGCCCAGCCCAGGCTGGCCAAGGTGTCTGAATCACCGGTCTCTTCGCGCCCGCCCATCACTGCACGCCGCTCCACACCTGAGCTGCCCACCAGCAAGCCCGCACCTGAGAGCCCGGCCACTGCCCCCAGGCCGCCGTCGCCTTCCAAGGACGATAAGGCGCTCGCCAAGCCCCTCGCCGCAGCGAGCGCTCCCGAAATCAAAGCGCCAACGGAGCCCCCCAAAAAAGAGGCGGAGACCAGCGCGCCGCCGCTGACCTCCAGTGCTGTCAAAGATCCCGGCACCACTTCTGCCCAGCGTCCGCTGTCGCGCACCAGCACCCCGACCAAAGACGCTGCCAAAGAGGCCGCCAACGCTGCGCGCGTGTTGACCACGCCGCCGCCAGCCAGGCCCTCGACCACCAACGCGCCGCTGGTCACCGCGCCGCCCGTATCCCGGTCCGCTGTGGTCACGCCGCCACCGCCAAAGATCATCAAGTCCCCCGATCCACCCAAAAGCGACACTCCGGCCAAGGCCACGCCATCGTCCGAGCCCGCACCGAAGCTCGCCCGAGCCAACGCCCCCGCTGGCGATCGGCCCAAACCGGCCAGCTTGTCGACCTCGGAGTTGTCCGCCGTCAAAGTGGACTCCCCCTCATCGTCGTCTTCTGGGTTGGACGCTCGGCCCACAACAGCCCGCACATCGGCCCCCGAAACACCGCCGCCGCCTGGCCCCGACGCGTCGGCGCGCTTGAGTCGCCGCTTGAGCCGTCCGCCCCAGGCGTCATCGCCCGCGCCCCGGCGCGTCGAAACGCCCCCCAGCAACCCGTCCCCCAACGCCGGGGTGGAGCAATTGGGGACTTCGGGGCGACTGGCGCCGATTCCCAGACGCCGCGACCCTGCGCGGCCTGCATCGTCAGAGCTGCGTCCGCCGCCTGGGCGAAACCAAAAGACTGAAATGATCTCCGAGCGGTCCATCAAAGCGGTTCCTGAAAACCCCAGGAAAGCCGAGCCGATGCCGTTTGATGAAAAAACCACCATCCCGACCTCTTTTGCGCCGCCCCCTGAGGTGCTCGCAGCTTCCAAAGCCGCCGCGAAAGCCCGCGTCGGCACCCCCGGACCGACCACACCGCTGAAGGTGCCGCCATCCAGCATGCGCCCTGGTGTGGAGTCCCCGCCTGGCGGTCAGCCCGCGGTGAGTCCGCCCTCAACGCCGTCGCCCCCCACTGGGACTCCAAATCCTCGCCGTGTTTTGTCGGGGACCATCAGCAGGTTGCCCAGGCGCTTGTCGTCCGCCGGTTCCATGCCTGCGGTGAAGCTGCCCGATGAGCCCGAAGACCGACGCAGCACCGTCAATCGGCGCTTGTCGCGCTATTCGGCCATCAACCGCTCGGCGACCTTCAAGCCTTCAGAAGAAGAGCCGATCCCCGGAGGGTTGCGCGCCAAAACCACCAAGCCGGCGCCACAGTCGGGTGGGGATGATGAGATCGAGACCATTCAGCGCGACACCAAAGCGCTCGATCCCATCTCTCCCAAGGTCGCCGAGGGGCTGGATCTGGTCACCAGCGTTGGTGAACCCCCCGCGCCGCCTTCAGATCCCATGTTTGATGAACTGGATGATATGGACGAAACGTCCGAGTTGAACATCGCCGGTCTCAAGCGCGCCATTGAACGGCGCAAACAAGGGCGCGACGACTGATACAGGAGGGCGTCACTCGCTTTCCAGACCCGTGATTCGCAGCCCCAGCGCTTCCCCCACCGAGACCAACTCGGCGCGGCCCAAGACACGCTGCCCGACCCGAAGGGTCACTGGCCGCTGGAGCAAGTCTTCAAGTGGCAGCACATCGCCCACGGCCAGCGCCGACCACTGCGCCAAAGTCAACTCCACCTGCCCCAGTTCAAGGGTCGCCTTGATCGGCAACGCCCCTGCATCGACAGCCTCTTGCCCTTGGGCCGTGTCATCGCTCATCGTTTTTGTCTCCATCAACGTCAACCGCCCGTTTAAATCCAAGGTGCCGGTGGCCAGCCTGCGGCCCGATACCTCCAGTCCAACCTGCGCGGGGAGGCGTGGCATGCTACCCCCCAGCAGCAGCCCTCCAACCTCAAGCGCGCCCACTGACTGCGCGTCCAATGTCAGGCTGCCCAACAAGAGCGTCGCTCCAAGGCGGTGGGGCGAGAGGGCGGCGAAGAGCTCGCCCGGTCGCTGGGGGTGTTTGGGGAAGGATGACTCAATGGCGGCTCGCCAGCGCTCCAGCGGCACAAGACAGCCAATCTCTCCGCTTGTGTCCCCAACGCGGGCTTCAACGCTCAGGCAGACCACGGCGTCAAAGTCGCCCAGCGCGCTTTGGAGGTCGGTCAGCGCTTCATCGTCAGTGCCAAGCGAGAGCGCTTGGCCAAACGCGTCGCCGCAGACCGCTGAGGTGTCGGCGGCCAGCGCGCTGAGCGCGCCGCGCTCCAAAGGACTCAGCGGCCTTTGACGGCGCTGCGGCGTCATGGGGCGACCAAAGCACAAGTCCACCAATGCCAGCGCCAACGGCAACGTGGTGCTCAACGTGGCCCAGGGGGCTGCCTGCCAGCGCACGCTCCCTTGCCAGCCGCCAAAGACCTGCGCGGCGGCCTGTGGCCCTGTGTGGACTTTGAGCGGTCTGCGCTTGAGTGAGACCGGTTGACCCAGCATCACTTCAAGGCATTGGGCGGCGACGTCCAGCGGGTTTAAGGGCACTCTGGCCCTGAAACGGCGAGCGGCGCCAAGGGCCTGGACTTCCAGCGGGCTGACGTTTGGCAGCCGGTGCCAGGGGAAGGGGCCAATTTGAGGGTCATCGCTGCTCTTCATGCCATGCCCTGGAGTTCAACAAAGCGGTGGTAGAGGCCGCCCTGGGCCAGCAACTGGTCGTGGGAGCCCTTTTCTGCGATCCGCCCATCCTTGAGGACGATGATCTGATCGACGTTTTGGATGGTCGACAGGCGGTGGGCGATGACGACCGAGGTTTGTTGTTGGAGCATCGCCGCCACGGCGCGCTGAATCATGGCTTCGGTCTCGGTGTCCACGTTGGCTGTGGCCTCATCGAGGATCAAAATCTGGGGCTGGTGCGCCAGAGCACGCGCAAAAGTCACCAGTTGGCGCTCGCCGACCGAGAGGTTGCTGCCGCGCTCCAGAACCCGGTGTTCATACCCGTCATCATAGCGCTCAATGAGCTTGTCCACGCCCACCAGCGCGGCGGCTTGACGCATGCCGTCCTGATCAATGCGCGGGGACGACATGGTGATGTTGTCCCCAATGGTGCCCGTAAAGAGGAAGCCGTCCTGGAGCACCAGCGCATAGAGTTCACGCAGTGCGCCCAGTTGCAGGTGGCGGATGTCCACGCCGTCAATGAGGATCTGACCGCGTTGGATGTCATAGAGGCGCGTCAGCAAACCGATCATGGTGCTCTTGCCCGCGCCGGTGTGCCCCACAAAGGCCACCTTCTGGCCCTGCTCAATCGTGAATGAGACGTCCTTTAGGATCCAGTTGTCGCCCTCATAAGCAAACCAGACGTTGCGGAACTCGATCTGGCGAGCAAAAGTCTCGATGGGCTTTGCGTTGTGCTCTTCTGAGAGGAACTCGTCGGTGTCGAGCACTTCAAAGAGGCGCTCAGAGCTGGCCAGCGCCGATTGGATCAAGCCGGACGTCTGGGACAGGTCGCGAATGGGCACAAAGAACTTCTGGACGTACTCGATGAAAGCCACCAGCGCGCCCAGTGAGATGAGGTCGGCGGCGGCCTCGCCGGCCCCGTACCAGATGATGCAGGCGATGGCCACCGAACTGATCATCTCCACCAACGCGTAGAGGATCGCGTCGTAACGGATGGAGCGGTAGGCGGCGTCGCGGTGATCGGCGTTGACCTCGTCGTACTCGCTTCGGGAGGCTTCCTCATGGGCAAAGAGCTGCACCACGTCCATGCCGGTGACCGACTCCTGGAGGTGGGCGTTGAGCCGAGCGATCTTGACGCGCAGGACGCGGTAGGCCTGACGCATGAAGTGCCGGAAGGTGAAGCTGATCAGGAAGAGCAGCGGCACGACGGCGAAGGTCACCAGCGCCAGACGCCAGTTCTTGACCAGGAGGATGGTGATGATCGCCGCCAGCGTGACCAGATCGCCGATGATGGTCACCACGCCGCTTGAGAGCGCTTGCTGGAGCGAGTCGACGTCAGAGGTCAGCCGGGTCATCAGGCGCCCGACGGGGTTGCGGTGGAAGTAGGACAGTTTCAGGCGCTGCATGTGGTCAAAGACGTTGCAGCGCAGGTCCCGCAGCGCTTTTTGCCCGGCAAGCTCCATCAAGTAGAACTGCCCAAAGCGCACCATGTACTCGGCCAGGAGCGTCAGTCCAAAGCCACCAAGAACCAGCCCCAGGCCTTCGAGCTTGCCGGGGACAAAGTGTTCGTCGATGGCCAGCTGGATCAGGTAGGGCTGAAGCAGCGAGAGGCCAGAGGCGACAGGCAGCAGGAGCAAGCAAGCCAGGAAGATGCCGCGGTAGGGGCGGATGACCTGCCACAGGCGCAACAGCATCCGCCAGTCGCGCTCGGGTTTTTGAGGGGTCAGCGACTCTTCGCGTTGGTGGCCGCCCTTGTCCTGCTGCTCGGGGCGCTTGTCGTCGCGCTCGTTCAGCTTCTGGGATTGTTTGGCGGTGCTCACCTGGAGGACTCCTTGGCTTCGTTGATCTGCTTCTCGTAGAGGCGGTGGTAGAGCCCGCGGGCTTTGAGCAGCGCGTCGTGGGAGCCTTGTTCGACGATGCGGCCCTGGTCAAGGACC
>CAKZKQ010000507.1 GCA_937123825.1 uncultured Pseudomonadota bacterium | reverse complement strand
CGTCGCTTTCGCAAGGAACGGCCTCGGTGAAGTCCAACAGACATCCGGGCGACACGATCGCCGCCGATATGCTCAAAATCAGGAGTGTGTTGCGCACGTTACCATCCGAACTGCAAATCCAACTGCCGGCGCCTGCCAATAGACATAGTCCTAGCACAATCTGCGCGCCATTTCACGACCACAACTGTCGCACACCTGTGGTGCGGCCTCAACAAAGCACTTTCAGCGTCCCCCGGCAGAAGTGTGCCGGATGACATGGTGGGCGCGCTCGACGTACCCGAGGTTGCGCCACTGGCTGGCGGCCTGGCGCAGCGCGGCCCCGTAACGGGCGCCGCCGAGGTGGTCTCTGGAGTCCGACATGGCCACCAGCCCTTCGAGGCTCTCGGCCAGATCAATGTCGTAAAGCTCCAACCGGTCGATGACCTCCAGGGCCTGCTCCAAAATCTGACGCGCTTCGGTCCAGCGCCCCAGGCGAGCCAGCCCCAAGACCAGGAGGCACTCGATGATGGCCTGGGTGCATTGGTCGTTGAGGTCGGCGGTGCTGCGCTGGGCGATTTGGAGTAAGAAGACGGCCTCGGAGTTTTGCCCCAACATCAGCCGCGCTTGCCCAAGGTTGGCACGCGCTTGACTGGCGGCAGGAATGTCGCCCAATGCCTCGGCCTGCTCCAGATAGTCTTCAAACATGGTCGCAGCGCGGTGGGCGTCCCCGATGGCCAACGCGATCTGTCCCAGCTCGGCCACGGCCTGGGCAAGCCCCATGCGGTCGCCGACTTGACCAAAGCGGTGCCTGGCCTCCTGAAAGTCCTGCTGGGCCTGTTCGAGTTGACCCAGCGCGCACGCGGCCTGCCCGCCCAGCAAGCGCAGCCGCCCCAGCCCACCTTCATCCCCCAGACGCCGCAACATCGGCTCGGCCTTTCTGAGGTTTCGCAGCGCCACCTCGGCCCGACCACCGCGCAGGGCCAGACGCGCCAACCCAACCAGCGCCTCGGCCTGACCGGTGGCGTCGCCGGACATCTCAAAACGGGACAGCGCGCGGTCAAAAAGCTCTTCTGAGCGTTCGGGCGCCGCATCCCGCAGGGCTTGCGCTGCCAAAAGCAGCTCCCCCATGCCCAACTGCCGCAGCGAACCGATGCGCTGACCACGACGCACCAGCGCCTCGGCCCTCACCTTGACCTCATCGGGGTTCCCCAAACGCCAAGCGACCTGGGCCAGACCGACGTCGACAAACTCACGGCGAGGATCTTCAAGGGGGACATTGTCGCGCTGGAGGATGGCATCAGAGATGGAAAACCCGCGTTGGGCGGCGCGCAAATCGGCGCTGAGCAGGAACTGCCTGGCGGCGCCAAGCGCAAACCCAAAGGCTTCATCATGCTGCCCGGCCAGTTGCAGGTGGTGGGCCATGCGCAGCCAGTCTTCGGGAGTCCGCACCAAATCGAGTTGCTTGCGGGCCCAGGCGGCGGCCGCATGGAAGTTCTGGGCGCGGGGCTGATTCTCGACCTCGCTCAAAAGCGAGTCGCGCAGCAAACCGTACTTAAAGGCCACCCCACCGCGACCATCCTCCACCAACACACTGAAATCGACCCACAGCTCCCAGGCACGCATCAGCGCCTCGCCGCGTCGATTCCAATCCTTCATAGAAGGCGCGTTCCAGGCGGTGTTGAGCAAATCGAGCCAGACCGGCGCACCCAACAGGGCCACCATCTCCAGCACGCGCAGCGCCAGCGAACCCAGGCCGCTGCTGGTGGCGATCATCCCCAGGCGCTTGCGCCACAACGCCGCCACCCCCTCGGGCGTAGCCAGGAGCATCTCTTCAAAGTCGTTTGCCCCCACGCGCAGCGCGTGCACGGCCAACTCGGTGGCGTAGAGCGGGTTGCCTTGAGCGCGGCGCACGATGGCGTCATGGACTTGACGGGGGATGCGCTGAAAGCGTCCCAGGAGCGAGCGGATGTCGTTGGGGGTCAAGCCCGTCAAACGCAAACGGTGCAGGCGCCCCGCCGACTCCAGGTGCATCATCGACATCTGAGACTGCTCGCCGAGTTGCCCCAGCGTCTCAGGCACGGCGGTGATGACAAAGAGCATCGGGAAGGGGTTGGCCTGCTGGGAGCGCACGACGTACTCCACCAGACCGATGACCCCATCGACGTGGTGAGCTTCAAGACCGTCGAGGACAAAAATCACCGGGCGCTCGGACGAGGCGCGGCGCAGCAAACGGGCCACCAGCGCGGCGATCTCCTCGCTGATGTGGAAGATTCGACTGATGATGCTGCGGTCCAGGCGGCTGGTTTCGTCGGTGTCGTCCTTGGTTTCAGGCCCATCGGGGCGCAGAAAAGACAAGGTCAGGCTCAACTCATCGTCCAGCGGCAGCGGAGAGCTGGGCCCGGCGGCCCGCTGCATCTCGTGCTCCAACATCGAGCGCACGCGGCGCACAAGGTGATCACCGTCCAACCCAAGGGCATGAAAATGCCGCTCAACCACAGCGCGCAGCGCGTCGACCACGCTGACCGCGCTCAGATCGCACCACATCGCAGACGCCAGCCCGGCCTCGTCGGCCGTCTCCATCATCCAGCGCACAAGCTGCGTCTTGCCCACCCCTGGCTCGCCTTGCAAGACCACAACCTGGGCGGTCCCCTCCTCCACCACGGCCTCGATCCGCTGCCAGAGGAAGGCCTGCTCTCCGGCCCGTCCAATGACCGGCATCGGGCGCCAGGACAAGAGGTTGACCTCGGGGTCGCTGCGGGCCTGCTCGTAGCTCGGGGCGGCGCGCGTCTCCAACATGGGGTTGGAGCCATCGGCCTGACGCCAGATGGACACGCGAGACAATTGGGGAAAACCCTGACTTTGCTCGGGCCGCGAGCTGGGCGTCTGGGTCAGGTACCAGGACTGCAACTCGCGACGGACCTGGGCGGCGTGAGAGATGCGCTTGAGCGGGTTTGGGTCGAGCATCTGGCGCAAAAGGCCCGTCGGCGGCACGTCGATGCCAAGCTCGGCGCGCGGCGGGCAGCGCGGGATCTGCCCCTGAAGCTGGAGGGCCATCAAGACCATCTCGCTTTCGGCCTCGAACACGCGCGAGCCGCTGAGCAGCTCAAAAAGAATCACCCCCACGGCGTAGATGTCGTTGGACGCCGAAATCACCCCATCTTTGCCCTTGTAAAGCTCGGGGGCCATGTAGTGGGGCGTGCCCTCAAGGCGAACTTCGTAGGGGCGAGTTTCAGGGTTGAAGCCACGGCCAGCCAGCGCGGCAAACGAGCGGCTGGGCTTTTTATTCTTGGGGACGATGACTTCAGAGGCCGACGCGCCCTTTTCAAAAGTGTCAAAAACGCGCGCAATGCCAAAATCGACCAGTTTGACCTCGCCGCGGTCCACGGACCGGTCCAGGCGACCGGTCGAAGTGGTGACCAGGATGTTGGCGGGCTTGAGATCGCGGTGGATGACGCCTCGGGCGTGGGCGTGCGCCAATGCCTCAAGGATGCGGTCGACCAACGCCACGACGGCGTCAAGGTTGTTGGGCAGCTCGGGCAGACGGTTGAGCGAGACCCCCTCGACCCACTCCATGGCCAGGTAGGGTCGGTCGCCGACGGTGCCATAACCATAGATGCGGATGACGCCGGGGTGGTTGAGGCGAGCCATCGCGCGCGCTTCGCGACCAAAGAGGCGGCGCAGGCGCGGGTTGGAGGCGGCCTCGGGCTTCATCACCTTGACCGCGACGCGGGTCGACTGTGTCAGGTCCTCGGCGCGGTACACGATCCCCATGGAACCGCGTCCGACTTCGGACTCGAGCCGATAAATTCCGTCAAGTATCTCGCCTGGTTGCAGGGTGCCCATGACCTCGCGCAGCGCTACTTTGGCCGCACCTGAAACAACACCACAGCCGGGCTTGTGTCCTGGCACCTCAACACGGGCCATCCAACGGACAACACCCCACCTGCGGCTTGTTCCAAGCGCAGTGTGGAAAACACACCCCTTCCCTCATGGAAGGACAAACGCCGAGATTGAACACGGGCGCCTCAACAACGCTCCGTTTATTAAAAAAGGACCCACCAACAGACCACCAAGGTGGCAAAGTGTCAGCCGGCCCCAGGCAAAACCAACAGAATCACCTCAAATCCCGGTATGGGAGCACAGTGGTGTGTTGGATCGCCGCATGTCAAACAAACGGGCATGTCAAAGAACGCAGACAGCTTCCGCGCACAACGCCTCAGAGCTTACCGAGCTGCTCGACCTGACGTCTGGCCCAGTCAGCAGAGTCACCTTCTGGTGCGCCCTTAAGATAGCGCTCCAACGAAACTTTGGCCAACCCCTTCTTGCCTTGTTTGAGCGCATAACGCCCCAACTGCAGGTGAACGCGCTGGGGCACCCCATCAAGCTCCGAGAGCTTTTGGTAAAGCTCAAACGCTTTCTCCCCCTGACCACGGGCACGCAGGTGGTCTGCGCGGGCCAACATGACGTCGGGCCGGTCCCCCAGATGACGCTTGGCCTTGTCGAGCCACTTGACGCCCTCTTCGGTGCCAAACTGCGCCTTGTAGAGCAGCGCCAGGTGGTAGCAGATCTCTCCGGCGGCCTGACGCTCTTTCTTCACGTTGATCTTCTTGTAGCGGTTTTCCAGATCGCGCTTGCCAGCGGTAAAGCGGTTGGTGGCACGATAGGCCTTGCCCAGCAGCTTCAGCGCCCTCACATCGTTGGGCTGGCGGTCAAGGTGGCGCATGACCATGTGGAGCGCGCGGACCTGCTGGCCGGAGTGGTACATGGCCTCGGCCAACGCAATATCCACCTGGGGCTGCCCCTCACGACCGGCCGAACTGGCCTGCAAGTGCTTCATCGCCCCTTTGCCCTTGCCCATCTTCATCATTGCAAAGCCAAGCAAGCGGTGGGCCTCGGTGTGGGTCGGCACGGCCTTGATGATCTGACGGGCGGCGTCAGCAGCCTCGGCGGGCTCATCGGCGTCCAAAAGTGCCACCGCCAGGTCCACCAGGTCGTCCAGGCGAGTGGGGTTGGCGGAGAGAACCTTATGGCGCAGGGTCTCGCCTTTGGTGGGGCCAAGGACGCGGGCGCGCAGGGCGGCGGGCACCTCGATGTCTTGGAGCAGGACGCGGACCTGCTCGTCGTGGCCCAGCGCCGCAAGCGCCAGCAAGCGGACGCGGATCTCAAAGCGCCGCAGGTGGGGCTGCTCTTCGGGGTCGGGCAGGCTCTGGGGTGTGGTGGGGCCAAGCCGAGAAGCGGCCCCCGAAGCGCGGTTGCGGTAGAGATCCAGCGCAGCCCCGGCGACAAGCGCGCCGCGATGGCGCTTAAGACGACTGATGTGCCGCTCGACGTCCTCGGAGCGCCCCTCAGACAAGTGCATGCGCAGCGCCACAACGCGGGCCTCGGCGCCCAACTTGGGGTGGCCCAGCAGGCGCTTGAGGAGTTGGCGGCTGTCTTCGTAGCGGCCCAGGTCAGCCAGCAGCGCAGAGCGCTCCAGAGCGGCCTTGGGGTTCTTCTTGGCAAAAATCTCGGCGCCGACCTCACCGGCCACCGATGGACCAGGCACGTGGTCCAACGCCACGTCGGGGCGGCCGATCTCTCCAAAGCCGCCCGTGAACATCTCCTGACCAGCCTGCTGAAGGGCCGTCTCCACGCCGCCCTTGTCAAACGCGGCGATCTCCAACGCCGCGTCCTTGATCCGGCCATCGCCGAAGGCCTGACGCGCGTAGATGAGCTTCAAGACGGGGTGCCCTTCGGCGTCGGGCTCCAATTCTCGCTTGGTGGCAAACTCGGGGGCGGCCATCACCACCCAGGCTTCCAGGCGGCGGTCCATGGAGGCGGCGTTGAGTTGGGCCAACTCCAGCGACTCGGGGGCTTTGAGGATCGCGCCACGGGGATCTTCGACCAGGCGACGGATGTGGTCGAGGGCAACTTCACCCACCGGCACAGCAGCGTGCTCGGGCGCCAGCTTGCGCAGCGCCGACATGACCTTGCGGGCCGACACCACGTTGCCGCGCCGCATGTGGGCGTCAATCGCGCCGACCATCGCAGGGATGGACTCTTCCTCCATCCCCTGATTGTAAAACTCAAGGGCCTTGCCCACGTCGCCGCTGGCCAGCGCAGTCTCGGCGCTCAACCACAAGAGCACCGGCTCGGGAAAGCTGCCGCCCGCCTCGACGGACTCCGTCAAGCTGGCCAAGAGCGGCTGAGCCTGCTCTGCGTTGTCTTGTCCAAGCGCATCCAGAAGCTGCGCCCCAAGCCCCCACGAGGTCTCCATCACCTGCTCGGGCAGCTCACCCTGTCCTTCGTCCTCCGGCGAAGCAGCGCCCACCACAGGACTGGTGACGTAACGGCGCAGGCTGCGGGTCCAGACCAGCCGTCCAGAGAGTTCGAGCGACTCCTTGTCGTCTTCGAGCGCCTCCACAAGGCGCATCTCGGCCTGTTGCAGCAGCGGCGGCTCAAAGCGCTCCACAGAGGCGCTGGCGCCCGCGACCGCCTGACGGCGCTCGGCGACGGTCCACAAGCGCACAAAGGCCAACCCAATCAGGAGCAGACCGGCGGTGATGAGGACGCCGCGCAGGACTTTGCGGCCAATCTTGGAGGGCTGGGCTTTTTTGCCTTTGCTGCTGCGACGCACCGGCTTGGCGCGGCGGCTCAAAGAGCGCTCGCCGCGCTTGCTCAGCAGTCTGGCTTCGCGCCCCAGACCAGCGCCGCTGGAGCGCCCACCCATCCCACCTTTGACGGGCCGGAAGGCTTTGACGGCGTCCGGATCGGGCACGGCACGGGGTTTGACCATCTTGCCGCCGCTGGACTTGGCTCCGGGCGCGGCGATGGAAGCCTTGGGCTTGACGGAGACCTCCAACTCGACCTGCTGTGCGGCGTGGGCTGCCAGCAGCGCGGGGTGGACGTCGTCGTGCCAAGCCTTGCGCTTGCCTGCCGGGAGCGGGGTGACCGGCCCAGAGACGGGCATGGGGGGTTTGTTGCCGAGCTGTGGGCCTCCCACAGGGATCGGCACGCGCCCAGCGGTGGGCCTGAGCGTGTTCTCCACGGCCGCGCGCATCGACCCCGTATCGGGCCCCGACTCATCCACCGAGCGAGGCTCTTCTGGAGCGGTGTCCACAGACGGGGGCGTCTTGACCGGCTCCCGGCGCTCTTGCTCGTGTTGGCGCAGGACCTCTTCCCAGGTGGGGATGTCCAGACCCTGGCGAGCGGCGACGTCACGGCGAGCCCGGTCCAGGCGGCGCACAAAACGCTCGCGGTCGACCCGCAGCAGGCGTTGGTAGATGTACCGGTAGGCGCCCTCGGGATCGGGGCAGGAGTTGAGCACCGACACCAGATCTTCTTCAAGACCGGTGTGGTCGATTTCATTGCAGTAGAGATCGATGAGCCAGTTGAAGGCCTCGCTGTGGGAGGGGTCCCGCTTGAGTCCTTCGACAAGGGCGATGGCAGCCGCCACCGTGTTGCCGCGATCGTAGATTGTTCGCGCTCTGGTCAGAAAGGGCATCCTTGCCTCCTCCTGTGCCACCTGGCGCCCCACTTGCGCGACCCGATTCCATGGTTCGCTTAGATGGTGCGCTGGGCTTTGAGTGATCTGTAAAGCGCCTTTGGGGGCGCTCATGGATGTCAGTTGGCCTTCAGATGGTACGGGACCTTCTTGGCCTGCTCAATCCAATACTCAACCACACTGAGGTTGGGGTTGGTTTCGGTAATTTTGCTTTCGGCGTTGGTTTTCTTGATGGTCGCCAGCAATTCATCGGCTTTGCGGCTGGCCAGGTCTTCGACGCTCTCAACGCCGCTGGCCCGCAGCAATCGTGTGGCCTTTGGACCCACGCCGGTGATCTGCATGAATTCGCAGTCTTTGGCAAACTCCAGCAGCTCGGCCTCTTTCATTTTGACCTGCCGCGCCAGCGCCTTGCGGGCACGATCGGTCAACGCCTTGGCCAGAAACTGCTCGGTGGTCTCGATGCCGTGCTTGCGGAAACTCTCCACGACCGGGTCGCCAAACCGACCCAGATCCGCCAGATAGTAGTTGCTGGCCGTCGCCATCGACGAGACCACCAACACCGCGCACACCGAGAGCAACGCCACCAAGCGCCGCCAAAAACCTTGTTGTCCTGCTCTGTCCATCATCATCAAACCAGTCACCAAAAAATGTCTGCGTTCTCAGCGGTCGCCTTCAACAACCCTGACCTCATGAAGGGCCACCCAGGTTTTTTTTGACACATGCCAAACCTGGGTCAACCTGCCCCTGCGGGCTCTGTCCACATGAAGCGCCTGACCTCAGACGCCTACAGCTAACACCAAACCCGGCTCGATATCAACGATGCCGTTGTGTTCAGTGTTTGGACTCACCCCACTTTTGTCCCCCACCTGCCCCTATTTTTGACTCTCCTTGAAAAACCTCCCTCGTTGGAAGAACTCAGACGCCCTCGTGGTCGGCCTGCGCAATGACCGCCAAGGGCTGAAAACCAAAACCCTGGCCTTCGATGGGATCGCGGTTTAGGATGACACCCATCAACACAAGCGTGTCTACAGCGAGGGCAGTCGCCGTGGTCACCTCTGCTTTCAGGACTCCATGTCGATGCGACCGGCCGTTTTCAAATCTCTCCTCATCACCCTGACCACCTCGGGGCTGCTGGCCCTCATGGCGCCGCACGCGCTGGCCCAGCAAGACACCGCGTCGCTGGGTCCCGCCCAGGAGCCCCTCTACAACGCTGCGCGCGACGCCTACCAGCGCGGCGAACACGACAAAGCGCTGGAGATCCTCGACGGGCTGCTGCGCCTGGGCGATCTGGACGTGGCCTACCTTGAGGTGGCCCGCAACCAGGTGGCCCTGCTCCAATGCGACGCCGCCGCTGCTGCCCTGGAGAAGGCCAACGCCGCAGGCCGATCGGGGGCCCTTGATCAAGCCGCCTTTGACGACGCCGTGGGCGCCATCAAGGGCGACATCGCCGTGCGATGCGAGGGACAAGCCACCGCCCAACAGCTTTACGAACTCGGGGTCGGCTTTTTTGAGCGCCGGGAGTGGGACAAAGCTGCGCAGGCCTTTGAGAAAGCCTTTGAGCAGGAGCCCAACCCAACCCTGGGCTATAACGCCGGGCGCTCGTACGAATATGCCGGGGACCTGGACGCCGCCATGCGCTTCTACCGCGCGGCGCTCGACCTTGGCCCCGAAGGCAAGGCCAAAGACAAGATCGAGCGCACCATCGAGCGCCTGGAGAACCTCTCCAAACAAATGGGCGAAGCCCGCTCGGACGTCGGGCTCATCGACATCGTCACCGAGCCCCCCGGCGCCATTGTGCGCTTTGATGGCGTGGCTGTGGGCGAGACACCTTTCAGGCAGGCACAGGCACCGGGAAAGTATGAGGTCACTGTGACGTTGCCGGGGTACGCCGAGGCGTCGAGGACCATTGAGTTGGAGGCTGGGCAGGAAAAACTCCTGGACATCACCCTGGAGGACGAGGGCTATCTGTGGACGTGGATCACGCTGGGCTCTTCGGTGGCGCTGGCGGGCACGGGCGTGACCTTTGGGGTCCTGGCCCAGAACAAGCTCGACGAGGCCAACGAAGCCGAGGTCAAGCGCAGCGATGACTTTGAGTCCATCAAGGATCAGGGTCAGCTCTTCTCCAACCTCTCGCTGACCTTCTACGGCCTGGCTGGCGCGGGCCTTATTACCGCCGCTGTTGTCTACCTCTACGAATCCCCCGAAGAGAACAACCCCGGCGCGATTCCCCAGGAAGACGCCAACCTGCACCTGATTGTCGCGCCTGACTTTGTGGGCATCGGCGGCCAGTTCTGACGGCCCCTCCCCGCTCCGTCACAAGCAAAGGCGAGCGTCACAACATCCAAGAAACATCAAAGGCTTCCCATGGTTTGGGAAGCCTTTCTTTTTTGAACCCTTCACAGCCCCCAAAAAAACCCGAATCGGCTCACGTTGGGGAAACCATCAGTCGAGGTGGTTGCCGTCAATGGTGACCTGATAGGCGCTGATGAAGTCATCGTGGAAAGTCCACAGCTCGCCGTCTTTGAAGCCAATGCTGTTGACGCGGGCGGCAAGCGGAATCTGCTGGATGAGCACGGGCGGCTTTCCGGCGGGCATGTCGTAAATGCGGATGTTGCTGGCCTGGTTCTGGTCGCCGTTGCCATCCACCGCCAGACGCTTGCTGAAGACCGCCACCAGCGAGTCCTCAAGGCCCACAATCTGGTACTCCTGGTCAATCGCCTCTTGATCCTCGTCCAGCACGTCAATCACCACGCTGAAACGGCTCTGCAGCAAGCCCCCTTCTCCAAACTCCCCAGACACCAGATACCAGCGACGGTCTTCTTCATTGCCCGAGTTCACCACGGGCGCGTTGATGAAAGCCACACGGTCCCGGCTGAACGACACTTCCACCACATTGGTCAAAGCGGCCGACCCTGGGTCGAGCCTGTCAAAGAGATCAGCTTCAATGCTCGCTGACCGACGACCAAAAACAGGCTCATCCACATCACCGTCTTCGAAACTCGGCGTCAGGGCTTCATCAAGGCCATCCTCAATTACGCTCAAAGTACGAACCTTGAGGCCATCAACGCCAGCGGCGACCAACAAACGGTCTCCACGGCGGTCAACCTCAATGTCCTGCGCCTTGAGCGGGAGTTGTTGCAACAACACGGGCGTCTCGGTGCCGATCTGACCATAAACAACCATGCCGCAACGCATCGCCACCCACAGGTAATTGTAATTTGGGTTGGCCACCGACTCCATTGACGCAACATCCAAGAGAGGAAAACGATCTTCATTTCGATTGGTTCGCACGTCACAGTCCTGCACAAACCGCTCGCGCGCTTCGTCTCCCAAGATCTCCACCCCTGCAAAGGCGTTGCTGAAAGGAGGCGCTTCGGGCTCATCTGGGCCGCCGGGGGGCTCCTGCTCAGGGAGTTGGTCTTGAACCACCACGTCGTTGAGCAACTGAAATTGAAGCTGATTCTGGGCATAAACCAGCGCCATGGTGGCGTCGCTGACATCGATGGTGTTGTTGTTGAGCCCCATCATCGCAAACGACGTCACCCCCCCCACCCCACCAGCCTTGACCGTCTCCTTGAAGATCTCGTCGTAGTCGAGGCCAGTGGTGGTCTCCTCCCGGACGCGCACGT
>CAKZKQ010000506.1 GCA_937123825.1 uncultured Pseudomonadota bacterium | reverse complement strand
TGGCTGATCTCCAGGGGCGCGGTGCCGCAGTTGCTGATGGTGATGGTGCGCTGGTTGAGGTCGCCAATGCGGCTGTTGCCAAAGTCGATGCGCGTGCCGTCGGTGACCAGAATGCAGGGCGCGTTGGAGTCGGCGCTCAGCGGCACCGTCAGCACGGCTTCGCGGGGGTCGTCGCTGTAGATTTTCAACTCGGCGGCGTCAGAACCGACGTTCTCCGGGGCGTAGCTGACAAAGATCTGCAATTCGTTGTTTTTGTAGGCTTCATCGGTGGGCCCAACGCCCTCATCATGGGGATTGAGGACCAACGGGGAGCTTTCGCTCAGCTCGCCGTATCGGGCGACGTCGTGCTCGGCATCAAAGAGGTCAACCTGACCGGTGACTTCGTAGCCAGTGACGCTCAGCGGCGCAGTGCCAACATTGCGAATACGCACAACTCTTTGACCCATCTCGCCTTCGAGCGCCGTAAACGTCACCCGGCTGGGGGCCGCCTCGATGTCCTGCTGCAAGGCCAGCGTGCTCAAATCCACCGAGCCTTTGCCGCTGGCTGCGTTGGACTCAAAGACCACCCTGGCACTCTGAGCGTTCCGAATGCTGGGCGTGAAAATCACCTCGCACAAAGACTGCTCACCAGGTTTAAGCGTAAAGGCCTGACCCCGGGCGCACTCAACCGAAAAGTCATCGCCGTCCTGGTCAATGCCAATGCCTTCAATCACCAACGGGGCGTTCTGCCCAGAAGATGCGTTGGACACAAAGAACTGACGCCGAGTGGTTTCGCCCAGCTTCGCAGCGCTGAACGCAATGCCTTCGGGCGCCACGCTGATTTCGATCCGCTCAACCGCATCCAGGTCCCCACCGCTCTCGCTGCCACAAGCAGTCAGCCCGACCAGGGTCAACCCCGACACCAGGAAGGACACTGTCCGACGTGTGTTCCAACCGTTCATGAATCCATGGTCCTCATCAAAAGCGCCGCTGGAGCTGCCTTTGCCCAGCCAGCTTCCATCCACAGGCGCTTTGGGTTTTGTGTGCCCCAGAAGGCACACCGATGCACACTCACAAACCGCTCCCAGGCAGTTTGAGACTTCAATTTGCTTCACCCAAAATGTCATCTAACCCCTGCTTGACGGCCACAAAAGCCAAATCAGGCCATTAAAGATCAAAACAAAGCAACATCAACATTAAAAATCAAAAGCCCTGAACATCACTTAAAAGCAGGCAAAACAAAACCCACTATGCACATAAAAGGGACAGTGCCCCTTGGATAGACAAGCAAGAGGTGAAGTTCATGGGGGTTTACGCCCCTACCCCCTGCCCTGGTCAAAGAAAATCCAATCCAAGAACCCTTTTCACGCACCAATCCCGTGCTCAAGGCGCACCAACGCCCCAAGAAAAATCACGATGGCCCAGGCAAGCCAGGGTTCATACCGAGTTGAGTGCTGGAGGGGTAAACTTCACTTTGCCAAAGGCGGCAAAGAACAAGCCACCCCACAAGGAAAGAGGCTGCGGACCCTGCCCGCAGCGTTGGCGGCTCATACCAGAATGCAGAGGAAAGTCGGACGTCTGCATTTTGGTATCAGGGCGCGCCGCAGGCCAACCACTGACCCAACAAAAACCGCTCTTCATCTGAGGGACCCGACACCGGTGGCATCCCCAGGTTGTCGTCGGCGGACCGCACCCAGATCCGTTCGGCCTGGGCCCGGATGTCGGCGATCTTGTCCAAATCAACCCCCACAGGGGCCAACCCTCGCTCCCCTTCGGGCAGCGCGGTGCTGTGACAACCAGTGCACCAGTTGAGCATGAAGCTTCGACCAAAATTCTGATAATTCAATGTATTATCATCCGGACATGGCCGCTCTTCAAACGTCTCCCAGGTCACCACAAACGGCTCCTCTTCGTCACCGCCGTCATTGTTGTCGTCGTTGTTCTCGGTGTCGTTGTTGCTGGCGTTGTTCACAAAACCGTCGCCACCACCATCGCCGCTTTGCCCGTCGTCCCCGCAAGCCACCGCAAAGAGGCCAAAGAGCACCAGCGTCATCACCACCAGGCGCGTTTGCGTCATCACTGTCTCCTTACCTCGCCATCGGCAGACGCCCCCATAAGACCGCACACCGCAGCACAAACACCGCCCCGGTTTTGGGCCGGGCAGGTGTCGTCCATGGAGCAGGCGGCCGCCTGGTCTCGCACCATGGCCAGACCAGAAACAGGAGTGAACTGCACAAGCGGCGAGTCTCGCTCAGAGGTCCAACGCCTCGGTTTGTGGGAAGTAGGCTTTGGCGTCGACGTTGAGCGTGTTGAGCACGCCCGACACCAACGACGCCGAGGTGATGGGAGGCCCATCGCCAGGATCCGACTGGAAGAAGTCATCGGTGGCGCCAATGACGCGGCCACCCTGCACAGGCCCACCAAAGACCATGGCGCTGGTCACTGGCCAGTGGTCCTTGCCCGCGCTGCCGTTGAGCTTGGGCGTGCGGCTCATCTCAGAGATGACCGCCACCGTGGTGTCTTCAAGCAAGTTGGCGGCGTCGAGCTGATCCGCCAGGGAGCGCAGCCCCGCAAAGAGGTCCTGATGGAGCGCGATCTGTTGGACGTGGTTGTCGTTGTGGGTGTCCCAGTTGCCCGGGTGCTGGATCTGGATGGCGTTGGAGATGCCTTCGCTCAGCAGGCGCACCGCCAGATCGATCTGGGGCTGAAAATCTTGCTGGAAAGTCTGCTCTCCAAAACGGCTCACCAGGGGCCGCAACCGCTCGCTGCGGTCAATGGAGGTCACAAAGTCCTCAAGTTGGCGCTTGTTGAGCCCGTGGGCGGCCCGCTCTTTGAGATCTTCCTGGGCGCGGGCCTTGAGGTAATCGTGGATCATGGCCGCTTCGGCCTCATCGGGCGAAAAGCGCGCGGTCACGTTGCCGGGCGCTGGGTAGGCGCGGCGGTTGTTGAGCAGCGTCACAAGCTGCCCCGTGGTCCCAGCCCGCCCCATCGAGCCTCCAAACGGCCCCGAGAAGGCGCTGTCCCCCAAAACCATGTACGGCACGGCCAGATCAGCGCCCAGCTCAACGCCCGCGATGATGCCCATGTCGGGGTTGGCGTCCGAGTTGGTGCCGGTGAAAATCCGCCGGGTGCACTCTTCATGGGCAATGGAGCGCACCTGCACCCCGCGCACCAGTGAGGTGATGCTGCCGTAGGCCGAGAAGAAATCCTCCACCGCCGGGCGGTCTGCGCCGGTCACCACCGACAAATCCCCAAAGAACTTGATGTCGCCCGGGGCCGAATCAATCGTCCTGAGCGCGGCCTTGGGGTCGATCCCTGCGGTGGTGTCCCAACCTCCAGCGACAAAGAGCACAATCAAATTGCGGCGCCGGGCGCCTTCCTGAGCTACGGCCAGCTTCCACCAGGGCACTGCACTGGCCGCAAGCGCCATCGCACCGCCCCACAAGAGTTGGCGTCGGGTCATCTTGGTCATGGCGTCACCTCTAGTAGAAGAGCATACGGTTGTCTTGGAGCATGGCGGTCAAGGTCACCTTCCAGGCGCGCTTGATGTCGTTGTCACCGTGCTCCAAAGCCAGTTTAAAGAGTCCATAGGTCGCGTCCACCGCCGCCGAATCCTCGTCCACAAACTCGCCGTAGAACCGGCGGTGCAGCACGGCCATCTGCCTGCGCAGATCGCTCTCGGCGTTGGTGTTCTTGTCCACCATCGTCAGCAGCGCGTCATCCAACGGACCGACGCCTTCACCCAGGTCTCGCTCCACCACAAAACCGGCCGCCTCGCGGGCAAACGCCTCAAAAACCAGACGGCTGGTGGGGTTGATGGTGTGCACCGAGCGCGTGACCACAAAGTCGTCCGTGCCCCCCGCCAACACCTCGTAGCCAAAGAGGCTGTCTTTCATCAAATCAAGGCGGCGGCCGTAGGGCGAACTGGAGCCCAAACCTTCATAGAGGGGAAAGTTCAGGTCGGCGCGCCACACAAAACCGGTCAGATCCTCCATCATGCGGCTCCACTGGCGCGGACCCACCTTCTTGTATCCCACCAGCTCTTTGGCAGCCCGCTCGTTGCTGGCGTGCGAGACCTTGAAGGCGTCCGAGAGCACAATGGCCTTGATCAGCGCCTTGGCGTTCAACTCGCTGTCTTCAAAGACCTTCTGGAAGTCCATCACCGCCTGCATCGGCACATCTTTCTGGTCCACCTGGCTCAGGTGACTGTAAAAGCGGCGCGCGGCGCACTGGGCAAAGCGCGGATCGACGCTCATGGCCTGACCCAGGTCACGCAAGCTCTGGGTCGGCAACCCAAAATAGCCCACAGTGCGATCGCTGAAGATCGGACGGTGGTCGCGCTCATAATCGGGGCGGTAGGTCGTAAACGGGTACTCTCCGATCATCTGCGTGGGCAGCACAAAGTACTCGTAACCCCAAAAATGGTTGGCCAGCGGATCGAGCGCCTGATGACAGGTCGCACACTCGGGGCTGCGCACGGCGTTGTTGACCACGTCGGGATCGCTCAAGTCGATGTTGCCCGACACGTCCACGTCCCGCTCCAGAAAATCAAAGCAGAGCATGGAGCGCGAGATCAGGTTGGCGCGCGAGCGCTGCGCGTTGAGCGGCCCCGAATACCAACGCACAAAGAGGTACGAGTCCGACAAAATGCCCGCGTGGGTGCGCCCCGGCTCAGGCCAGCGCGTCTCCACCCATTGCTCTCCGTCGCCGTCGTAATCCATGCCCCACACTTCGGACACGATCCCGTCGGCCACCGTATAATCCGCCGTGACCACCTCGCTGTAGGGGCGGTCGTTCATGATGATGTGCTCAATCAAGCGCAGCGGCGCCTCTTGCACCGACCGGTTGAAGTCCATCAACTCCACGTCGGCCATCGAGCCCAGCGGCAAAAACGCAAACAAGAACGCGCGCAGCTGCAACTGCTCGTTGTGCATGTCGCGCAGCATCTCGCCGAACTCTTCGGTCTGCATGTAGAGATCCACCAGATCCCCCATCACCGAAGGATCTTCGCGCACCGCCTCCATGTCTTCCAACGACGGACGCACGCCGCGCAGCGCCATCGACGCCCGAATCAAGTGCTGTTCAGGGCTCAGCGCCGAAACAACCTCTTGCGGCGCATCATCGTCATCGCCGTCTCCGGGGCGATCATCGACAAAACCGTCGCCCGATGAGCGCTCGGGTTCATCATCCTGCGTACACGCAGTCAGCCCCATACAAGACACACACCCTACCAACATCAGGTAAAGCGCTCGCCTGCCAAATGTCATGCGCATGACCCTCTCTCTCCAACATGAACCCGGATTTGTTTGGTGCATCCACCTGCCAAACCCAAGTGTGCTCACATCCCGTGCTCGATGCAAGCCACAGTTGCTCTCCTGCACTCAAAAGCTAAAGCAACTTCCAGGCCAGCCGCGCTCGTAAGAATTCTTACAGCCCACACCTTCCCCACCCTGATCCCAATGTCAGAGTGTGGACAAACCACACCCCGACAATCGGCGCGTTGCAGGCTCAAAGAGAGGCAAAAGGAGGGAAAAGAGCAGGAAGAGAGGGCACAGGGTGGGTCAGCGGTAGATCCGCGCCAGATCCGAAACGATGTTTTTCTGCATCGCCTCATTGGTGCCGCCGCCGATGGACAGGAGGATGGCATCGCGCATCAGGCGCTCGACGGGGTATTCGCGGGTGTAGCCGTAACCACCAAAGACCTGAACGGCGTTGCGGGCGACGGTCTCGGCCATGCCTGTGGCGGCCAGTTTACACGCGGCCGCGCCCAGGCTGTGGCGGCTGTCGGGCGACAGGCGGTGGGCGACATCGTAGACCAGGGCGCGCGCAGCGTGGGCCGAGGCGTAGGACTCGGCCAAAAAGCGCTGAATCTGGCCAAAGCGCGACAGATACTCACCAAAGGCCTTGCGCTCGGTGATGGCGTAGCGGCTCATTTCGTCGATGCAGCGCAGCGCGATGCCGATGGACTGAGCCGCCAGCGTGACGCGCTCGATCTCCAGGTTGCGCATCATGTGGATCAGCGCGCCGCCCTCTTCACCCAGCATGTTCTCCACCGGGACCTTGACGTCCTCAAAGGTGATCTGGGCGGTGGGCGAGGCCTTCATACCCAGCTTGATCTCCTTCTTGCCACGAATGAAGCCCTCGCTGGCGGCCTCGACCACAAAGGCCGAGTAGGACTTGCTGCCGGGCTCATCGGAGGTGCGGGCGTAGACCAGGAAGATGTCGGCGTGGGTGGCGTTGGTGATCCACTGCTTGGTGCCATTGAGGACGTAGTGATCGCCCTGTCGCACAGCCCGCGTCTGCATCCCCAAGACGTCGGTCCCCGCCCCAGGCTCGCTCATGGCCATCGCCGCGATCCACTCGCCGCTGATGACTTTGTCCAGATAACGGGCGCGCTGGTCGGCGTTGGAGTTGACGTAGAAGTTGTTGACGAAGAGGACCTCGTGGGCCAGATAGCTCAGCGTCAGGCCGGGATCAAAGCGGCTAAGCTCCTCGTGGATGATCACCGACGCAACCGCGTCCAGCCCCACACCGCCGTCTTCCTCAGAGACGGTGACCCCAAAGAGGCCAAGCTCGCTGCCCAGGCGACGAAAGAGCGCCTCGTTGAAGCGCTCAGCTTCATCAAACTCGAACGCTTGAGGATCCACGTGTTCTTTGCCGAACTGGTGGACCATCTCACGCAGGGAGCGGTGTGTGTCTGTCGGGTTGTACAGGTCAAACGTCATGGCTCATCCCCCTTGGATGGATGTCGGTACGGGTTCTTTCCTCTAGGTTCAGTCTGACAATTGTCCCGTCGCCCGACGGCCCGATGATGCCGATCTCGTCGTCGCCAATGCTCAACGAACTTCCAGTTCGCCTGCGCTTGTCTCCTCGACCTCGACACCATCGCACTCGCCGGAGCTTGGTTCCAATTGTTAGACAGAACCTAATGAATGCGCAGGTCGTCCACAAAGAGCGTCCCAGACTCCAGATGGATGGCCACCGAGACAATCTCGACGGCCTGACCGGAGACGCCAAAGCGCTCCAGCGGGATGCTCAACTGGGTGAAGCGGTTCGACAGCGGCTCCGGGCCGATAAACTGCGAACCATCCACCATCAGCGCACCATCGGTGGTTTCAATCTCGATCTGAAAAGGCCCTGCGGTGCCCGAGTCCGGGCCTTTGACCCTGGCCATCAAGATCTGGCCAGGCTCTGCCACCACACCTTGCGCTCCCAGCGCCAGCCGGAATGTCCCGGGGCCCTGGTCGGCAATCAAACGCAGGCTGGTGGCCTTTTGGTAAACATGCTCGCGGCGGCCGCCTTCGGGCAGGTAGGTCACGACCTGCTCTGCGGCGCCGAAGCCCTCGGAAGTGTTGGCGCCGCCCAGAGCGTTGGTGCCCTGGTCAGTGCCGGTTTGAAGGTCATCAAAGTCGTCGATCAGCACCCCCGGCAGGCGGCGGTTCCAGCGCACATAGACGCCCAGGTCGGCGATTTGCTCATCGACCTGCTCGGCACCGTAGTGGCTAAAGAGCACCGGATCGGCCTCGGCCTGGGGCGCAAAGACCGCGTCGGGCTGACCGTCGCCCACGCCCACAAAGCGGGCCAGGAAGGCGGTGGTGAAGTACTCGGTAATGTCGTGCTGCTGGGCGCGCTCAATGAGCGGCACGTCGTCGGGCTCAAGCGGCACCCCGTCGCCCGTATAGGCGTGGATGCCGCCGTTGATGTTGACCCAGGTGATGAGGCTGGTGCTCTGGTCCTCGGTCGGCTCGACGATGGGATAGTTCAGGTCCACGTCCTCACCGGCGGTCAAACCGATGGTCGGCACCGGCGGCAGAGGCGCGCTGCCAAACCCAAAGCTGGTCATATCGACGCCCTGGATGTCGATGATCCCACGGATGCGGTCATCAAGCATGGCCGAGCGCAGGCTGGCCCCTCCCCCACGGCTGTGACCGGCCATGACGATGCGTGTCAGGTCCACGCGGCCAAAGAAGCGGCTTTCGGGGTCATTGTGCAGCGTTTCGAGCACGTCGAGGGCCTTGCGCTGGCCTTCGGAGCGAAGCTCAATGTTCTCAACGTTGCCACGCTGGCAGTTGAGCGTGGTGCCATCGACGGCCACCACGATGTACCCCCAACTGGCCCAGTGATCATGAAGGGTGTAGTACCCCTCGTTGATGTCGCAGACACGGTCGTTGTTGGCGTGGGCAAAGACCACCACCGGCCAGCGCCCCGGCGCCACAGAGCCGTCCCCGGTCTCGGTCGGCTCCCCAATGGTCGGATAGGAGATGTAGAGGTCGATGTTTTCGTGAGGGCCCACAGCGTCAATCTGAGGGTTCTCGTTGAGCGTCGGCAGCGGCTGCGTGCTCCACACCCCGTAAGGACCGTCCTCCCAGTAGTTGGCGGTCTTGTCGCTGGGCTGAACCACGCCCTGACCGTAGACCGCCACTTGAGCCTCAAGGACATGCTGGGCGTTTGGATCGTCAGGGGCCACCTCAAAGGTAAAAATCTCCACCTCGCCGGGGGCCCCGGCGCCGGGCTCCCCGTCTCCTGCCCACCCCCCCTGCTCGAGCGTCAGCCCTGGCGGCAGCGGCCCCGCCCGGATCTCGCTGGCGGTGGTCCCTGCCAGGTTGGCGCTGTAGGTGCCAAGCCCAACCCCCGCCGAGGGCAGCGCCAGCGGCCGGGGGACGTTTGCCAACTCGGGACCTTCGGCAGGGCCCTGACCGGGTGAGACCTGGACTTCCTCAGGAGGGATCGGCCCAGAAAAACGGTTGTTGTTGTCGTTGTCCTCGACGGCAGCGTCATCGCTGCACGCGGCGGCCAACATCAACGCCGCCACCAGCAGGATGAGGCCTGCGGCGCTGGGTCGACGACGGCGCATGGAAACCATGGGGGAGTTGGAGCAATCGCTGACAAAGTTCATGGGCGTTCATCCACATCATCAAAAGGGTCGGGGTTGGCCCAGGGCGAGGCCCGCAAAACGCCCTGAGCGTCGATGCCTGGTGCTGCGGGGCACCAGGGCACCTGCGCCTCACCCCACGGCGTTGGCTCTGGCATCATCCAGGGCCTCTTGAACCATCAACTCATGCTGGGCCGGATCGGCCCAGCGGGCGCGACCTTCAGCAGGCAGCAAGTGGATCGGGTCAAAGTACATGAAGACCTGGCCGGGTTTGACCGCCGGAGCGGTGTAGACCGAAATGCCCGTGACCCGATCGTAGTGCTCAAAGGAGTGCACGTCACGCTTGCCGCCACCGCCGGGGGCGTCGCAGACAAAGGTGGGCGTGTTGAACCCAGCGGTGGAGCCGCGCACAAACTTCTCAAGCATGATCGCCGTGGAGACGGTCGTGCGCAGATCCTCGACGCCCTTGACCATGTCATGGGTGTACACGTAGTAGGGCTGAACGTTGTAGTAACCCAGGCGACGAACCAGCAGCGACATCGTATCGACGGTGTCGTTGACCCCGCGCTGCAGCACGGCCTGGTTGCGCACAATGATGCCCCGCTCCATGAGCTTGTTGGTGGCCTCACGGCTGATCCAGGTAAACTCGTCGGGGTGGTTGAAGTGGGTGTGGATGACCACCTCTTTGTGGAGCTTGCGGCCGCGCTCAACGACCTTGGTGATGGCATCGAGCCACTCTGGGTCAGAGAGGACCTTCTGGGGCATGATGGCCAGACCCTTGGTGGCAAAGCGCAGGCGGCGGATGTTGGGCATCTCCACCAGCGTCATGCCGATGTACTCGATCTGCTCGGGGCGCAGCTGGTAGGCGTCACCACCACTGATGACGATGTCCTCCAGCTCGGGGCGAGACTGGATGTAGGCGAAAGCCTTGGCCCAGCGCTCTTTGTTGACCCTCAAAGAGGCCTTCTCGACCTGATCGGTGTTGGGTCCGATGGCGTAGCTGCGGGTGCAGAAACGGCAGTAGACCGGGCAGGTGTTGAGCGGCAGGAAGAGGGCCTTGTCATGGTAGCGGTGGGTAAGGCCGGGCACGGGCGCGTCGGCCTGCTCGCCGAGCGAGTCCAGCCCCAGCTTGGGGTGATCGGGCAAGCAGCGCGACGCCACCGGGATGAACTGCTTGCGGATCGGGTCTTCGTACGCCGCGTTCCAGTTGATCAGGCTCATCAGGGACGGCGACACGCGCACGCTCATCGGCGCGCGGCGGAAACCTTCGGCCACGTCATCGTAAAAAGACTGCGGGACCATGTCCTGCAGGGTCTTCAAGAGTTTTTTGGGTTTGTTGATCGAGTTGCGAGCCTGCCAGGTGTGGCTCAAAAACGTCTCAGTATCCACATCGGCGTAGGCGGGGATGCGCTTCCAGAACTCCCCTTCCACCACCTCACGATGGCGCAGCGCCTCTTCACCAACGGGCGGTTTGAGCGCTTCAATCACCTCGGCGCCGCCTTCCGGCGCACCGCTTTCAGAACTGGTTGTCATCGTCACCCCCGTCACTGTCTACGCCGCCCATGGGCAGCCGCGCACATCAGGCCCCATCGCCTGGGCTGGCCGCCGCCATCGGCAGCGTCGGTATCTGTAATCATTGATGCTTGGGAGAGCGCATCACACCGAACCTTTTTCGACCGGCGCGCTCTGCGCAAAGTCCTCTTAAAACAGCCCGAGCGCTTGTGGCAACACGCACTCCTGGCTTGCGGACCCTGGTTTCTTCGGGTGGCCACCTGCACCCTCACACCAACAGCTTAAATCTTCTCCATCACCACCTCAAGGTCAGTCGCTGACATGTGCGCCCGCACATTGGATCTGACTCCATGTTGACGGAACGGAAAATGTTGAAGCATACTCACGCTTTGTAGGCAAACACTAAGGTGTGTAAGCAAATCATCCCTTCACCAAGCCGTCCCACAATGCCAACTTTTGCCGCTGTGGGCGCTTAAGGACACTCTGGTTCGTTTGCGCCAGGTTCAATCGCTGTGAAGGCCAAAAAAGGCGGCGCTCATGGACTCGTCAGCGCCCATCGAGCAGAGGCCCTTGTGGCACTGCAGCCTTTCTACGGCTTCTCCCAACGCCAGAATCTTGCGCCACCAAACCCGATGAGCTTAGATGCCCTGGCAAACATTGTGATCCATGCCACACGCAGAACCAGGCCAGATCATCGATCAATACCGCCTCATCAAGCCTTTGGGCCAAGGGGCGGACAGCGAAGTCTTTCTGGCCGTCGACACTCAGACGCAGCGCAAAGTCTCGCTGAAGATCCTCATGGATCCCAACGAGAAGTCGGCCACCGCGCGCTTTGAGCGCGCTGCGCTGCTGTGGGAACGCCTCAACCACCCCAACGTCGCCGCCTTCATGGGCTACGGCCTGACCGAAGACGGCTTCC
Source organism: uncultured Pseudomonadota bacterium (assembly GCA_937123825.1). Taxonomy (GTDB): domain Bacteria; phylum Myxococcota_A; class Bradymonadia; order Bradymonadales; genus CAKZKQ01. Next base: position 7,642 of record CAKZKQ010000506.1, on the reverse strand, counting down.
ACTACCTGGTGCTGGAGTACATCCAGGGCACCAGCATGGAAGACGTCATCGACTCGGACGCCCCCATGGAGATCGAGCGCGCCTTGAGGCTCTTTCGACAACTCTTGCTGGCGCTGCGCGTCTCACACCGCCAGGGCATCCTCCACCGGGACATCAAGCCCACCAACATTCTCATCACCCACACCCTCCCCTCCGATCCTCGCCATGCGGCCCGCGAGCAGGTCAAACTCATCGACTTTGGCCTGGCCCGCACCTACCGCGATGACGACGGACGCAAGGGCGCCAACCTCTCCGTGACACAGGCTGGCCACGTTGTGGGCACGCCCCGCTACATGGCTCCCGAGCAGGTCACACCCGACGGCGCCTCGGTCCAGAGCGACCTCTACGCCGCCGCCTTGGTCTTCTACGAGATGCTCACCGGCAGGTACGCCGTTGAGGGCGACATGATCGAAGAGGTCATCTACCAACACCTGCGCCCAGGCCCCACCATCGACGCCAACGACGCCAGACTCCCCAAACGCCTTGGGGCAGTGCTGGCCCGCGCCACCGAGCGCCGCGTCGATGACCGCTACGAGTCTGCCGAAGCCTTGATGAGCGCCATCGACCGCGCCATGTCGGCCGTGGAAGACACCATGGAGGCCAACCAGCCCATCATGGGCATCCCGTCTTCGACTGGCCCTGTCCTTCGAGGACCCAACAACACCGCACCGGGCACGCCCCAGATCATCACCTCCCCCAACCCAGCGCTGCCCAGAAACCCAACGCTGGACGAGCCTCGGATGACCAACCCCGAGATGCCGGTGGCCTCCGCCCCCATCACGGCCCCCACGTTGCCCGTCCAATCAAGGCAGACCGCGACCGGCCCCATGCTCCCGGTCGCCTCTGGCCCACAGCCCACTCTGGCATCGAGCCACCCGGACATCGGCGCCGGGCTCCCCGTTGACTTTGGGCCGGGTCAAAACCCCCCTCAAGGGATCCACGCCGCGCTGCCCATCCCAGAGACCGGCGGCGGCATGCCCATCGTCGGCACCGCCAACACCCACACCGCCGACGCGGACCATGGCCAACGCAAAGCCTCCTCAAGCGGCGCATCCGGCAGCGGCCTGGGCGGCAAACTCCTGCGCACCTTCATCACGCTTTTGGCCGCCTACGCCGTGGCCGTCGGCGCGTTCTACCTCTTCCAGGACCTGATTTTCTTCAGACCCCATATCCTGGACAAAGCTGCCAGCCGACAGCTCGTCTCCAAGATGGGCTGGGAGCCAGTCACCATAAAAACCCGCACCAACAACAAACTCACCGGGTACTTTGGCCCCAGGCGCCAGGGCGCCGCCCAGGGCTCGCTGCTCTACCTCCACGGCATGGACGCCATCCCAGAGGTCGAGGCCGCCGCCCTCGACGCCGTGCGCGACCAGGGTCTCCATGTGCTGGTCTTTGGACGCCAGGGCTACGGCGACTCAGAGGGCACCACAGACTCCGAAACCTTCTTTGAAGACGCGCTGGTGGCCTACGACCACCTGCTGGGCAGCATCGGCGCCAAACCCTTCAAGATCTACGTCCATGGTCGCGGCGTGGGCGGTTCGGCGGCCGCGGTGGTCGTCGCACAGCAGCGCCCCGTCGAGGGCCTCATCCTGGAAAACGCCAGCCCAGACTTCAGCCAGCGCCTTGGCCGCCTGATGCCCATCGTGCCCTTTGGCGCACTGACCTACAACGACTTTGGCGTCAGCGGCATCGATGAGTTGAAAATCCCCATCCTCTTTCTGCACGGCAAAGAGAGCTTTGTGGCCCCGGCAAGCGACATCAAGCCGCTCTACGACCGCTACAACGGCTCCAAGCTCATTCGAGAGGTTCAGGGCGCCGGGCACCACGACCTGCCCGAAGTCATGGGCGACCAATACGCCCGCTCCATCGCAGGGTTTGTCTCTGCCTTCGGGAGCCTGCGCTGAATCCAACGCAGAGCAAGGACACTCGACAGCGGCCTTAACGAACCACACTCGCTCACATCAACTCGGCGAGCGGGCCTGCGTAAAGATGCTGCTCGGGTTCATGGCCAAAGTCATCCAACGGATGGCCCGCCGCATAGCCCAGCGTGTTAAAGAGGTTGGACACTCGCCGGTTGCCCTCGGACGACACACCGGGCACCAGAAGCGTCCGGCCACCGGTGCGCAGACCCAGCCCTTCCCCACCGACCAACAACGCAGGCCAGTTCTCGGCGGTGCTGTGGTGCGCGTCCCCGTTGTCGGACATAAAGACGATGGCCGTATGGTCGAGCATCGTGCCATCGCCCTCGGGCGTGGCGTCCAGCTTGCGGGCCATCTGGGCGATCATCTCCACCTGACGCTCGATCACGTGGTCGAGCACCTGCTGGTAGACCGGGTTGCCCCCTGCGCCGTGGCACACCCCGTGGCGCCAGGGGATCTCGCTGGCGGGCAGGCTAAAGAGGTCGGTCATGCTGGTGTAGCGCACGTGACTGAACGCGTTGCCCGCCGCACACGTCAACACCACCACCGGTGCCAGATTGCCAAGCAGCGCCGCCGTCGCCAACCGAAACTGGCTCTCCATGCGGTCGAGGGGATGGTCGGAGTTGAGCGAATCGCCGCCCTCAAGCGGAAGTCCTTCCTGCGCCGCCAGAGTCCGCAGCGTATCACTGGCCCCCATCAGGCGCTCCTGCTGCTGACGCAGCTCTTCAAGCGAGGCGAGATAGTTTTCGAGCTTCAAACGCTCCTGTGAGCCGCCCGAGAAGGTCTGGCGCACGCGTTGAACGTCCGAGAGCGCAAAATCCAGCAGCGCCGTGTCGGTCTCAAAGGCGCGCAGACTGTCTCCACCCGCGATGGCGCTAAAGAGCGCCCCATGGCCCTCGGCCGGGTTGGTGATGATGGGCATGTCGCGCCCTGGGCTCTGCAAACACAAGCCGTACTGAAGCTGACTGGTGCGCGACTCGGTGATCCCCAACCTGAGCGCGTCCAGCGGCTGCTCAGCGTGCAACCGTTCAGCGAGCCAGGCGTCGACGGTCTGCGCCCGCTCTCTGGAGCACGCCAGCGCCCGGTACAACGTGGTGTGGCCACCGCCAGTGATCTTGCTCGACAAGCCATAAAGCACCACCGCGCGACTTGTCAGATCGCCTCCGCTGGCCAGCGGCCCCAGCGTCGGCGCCTGGGCCATGTCGCCGGGGGCAACCTCGACCACCGAGGTCCGCTGGGCGTTGTCAGCCAAGGCCTGCTGTGCGCTGGGCGACAAAAACGAGTGGCGCTGGATGCCGTTGCCCATGATGACAAAGACAAAACGGCGCGGCATCACGCCATCACCAACGGCCATGGTGCTGTGGAGCAACGGCATCAGCAGCCCGGCACCGGCGCCAAGACCGAGCGCCTGCAAAAAGCGGCGTCTTGAGAAATGGTGGGCCATGATCCTACTCCTGTGCGTCGTCGTTGCGGTGACGGTAAAGGAACGCGTCAGACTGAAAGAGCGCCACGAGCATATCGACCATCGACCCATTGGAGTCGTCATAGGCCGTCTCCATGCTCTGAAGCGTGCACGCATCGGCGTAAGTCTCGTCTCGCCCCATAAAGAAACGGAAAGACTGGCGCACAAAGCAGCGCTTGACCCGGGTGGAGCGAGACATCTTGTCCATCATGTCGATGGCATCGAGCACCTCCATGCCCGGGCTCAAGGTGTCGTCGCTGGGCACGGCCAGGAGCGTGGAGTGCCCGCTGGGCGGCGCGCCGTGGTCTTCAACGCGGACAAACCCGGCGTGGTTGTAGATCTCAAAGGGATACCCCAGCGGGTTCATCAGCACATGGCAGCCGTTGCAGTAGGGGTCGGCGTCGATCTGCGTGGTGAGCCGTTCGCGGGCGGAGAGTTCGGCGCTGGCCGGGTCGAGCATCGCATCCACCGTGGGGGGCAGCTCTGGCAGTGACATGCACAGAAGCTCTTCGTAGACCCACTTGCCACGGTGGATGGCGCTGGGGTCATTTTCAAAGTTGCCGCCGTGGGCCGCCAGCCACGCAGGGTGGGTCAGCACACCGGCGCGCTCGTCTTGGGGCAATTCAATCCAGCGCTCATCGAGCGACGCGCCGATCGCACCGTCCTGAGTCACGTCGATGTTGTAGGGATAACCCCGATAGATCTCCCGGTCGTTGTTGAGGTCAGAGCCACTGGCCGCAGGCAACAAAAAGCGCTGGTCGGTCAAAAGCCGGGCCAGGACGCGCTCATCTTCGGCCACAATCCGGGCGATGGTGGCGTCCAGGTGCTTGGGGAACTCGGAGCTGTTGTAGGCGTTGGCCAGCCAGTTGTGGTAGCGGGTTCGGTTGGGAATCGGCGAGGACGAAAAAGCGCTGGTGGCCTCGGGGGTGTCTTTGAAGATGGCGTGGGCGGTGTCGTAGCCCAGCCACTCCCGAAAGAAGCGCTGCAATTTGGGCGACACCCAGTACATGTCCAAAAAGCTGTTGTAGCCAGGCGGATAGTCCGAGGCGTCCATCTGGGGGTCCAGCACCGCAGGATCGGCCCCGGCCAGGTAGCGCCGGGTCAGGCGCTCAATGACCTCGGGCTGCGAGATGGTGCCGTCTTCAACGGCGGCCATGACATCAAAGAGCATGACCTTGTGTTCGATGTTGTCGTTGCCGTAACCCGCCTTGGAGAGGCCTGCGGCGTGGTCGCCGAGCGCCAGCGAGAGGGCCTTGCCCAGTTCGTGCTCTTTGAGGCGGTGGCGGCCGTGCTCATCGACCTCATCTTCGCCCATCTCAGAGCGGAAGATCGCCCCGGTCATCATCCACGCCGCACGCACGATGGTCTCGATCGTGTCGCGCCGGTCAATGCCGGGGTCCGCTTGCTCGCGTTCAAGCTGGCTTTGGGCAAACGCGGTCAGGTGGGCGACCTCGGCCTCGGTGGGGGGCCGAAAGAGCACGCCGTGTTCAAGCAAGAGGCGCACAAAGCGGTCGGTGCACTCGGCAGACGGGTCTGCCTCGACGGGCTGGTCGTTCCAATTCCACTGGAAGCACCGTACCTCTGAGACCAGACTCCCCATGCCCCTGAGGTTGACGATCCGAGGGTGGCCGTTGCCCGAGTGGAGGCTCCATGTGCCGCCGGGTACGCCGTTGTGGCGCATGTATTCGCGCAGTGTGGCGGTGTCCATGGACTCGTCGGTGGAGTAAGTCGAATAGCGGTGCTCTTCGCGGCCCAAAAACGGCACCAGGAGCCCTCGATCGCTGGTGATGTTCTTGCTCCACTCCACCGACTCCAAACGCCGAATCCGGGCGGGCGACGCGCCGGGCGTTTGCTGGCAGGCAAAGAGTTGATCCTGGTCCAGGTCATTGGGGCGCGTGGGGTGATCATCAGGGGTATCATCGGGAGGATCCCCGGTGTCGTCTTGCACATCGTCCGTGGCGACGTCCTCGTCCGGCTCAGCGATGTCTGCCACACCATCGGATTCGTCGAGGGCGTCTTGCGTCGCGTCTCCATCGGGGGGCTCAGGGGCATCTCTGCCGTCATCAAAGGCGTCTTCCTCGACGTTCTGCTCGGGCGCGGGGGTTTGGGATTGATCGCTGGCGCACGCGCCAAGGCCAATCAGCGCCGCACACCACAACGAACCCCAACACGCGCGCAAAACGGCGGTATGGATGGGTCTTGCCATGTTCAACCTTGAAGGTGTCTCAACCGTTGTTCTCGAACCGTCCTTGCCGCTTTCCAGGCTAACAAAGATGATGCGGAGCAAGCAACGTCTTCAAGGCGTTGGACAACGCTTGGCGTTCTGGTGCAGTGTCTTTGGGCGGATGTGCAAGCAGACCCAACACCATAACACCAGTTTCATGGCAGGCGCGTTGAACGCGATTTGCAATGGTTTGATGGGTGCTGTGCACAGCGACCGTTGCCGCGGCTGGCGACCCATTGACCTCTTTTTGTGGAGACCTCCCATGAAAACCATACAAGCAAAACGAGCCTTGCGCGCCGCCCTGTGCGCGGGCCTGATGGCCTGCGCGCTGCCCACAGCAGCCTGGGCCGGAGAGCCCCCCACCGAGAGCCAGGCCGTGGGTGAGCAACAAGACGCGTCGCTCTTTGTCGAGGTGCTCGATCGCGTCTTGACCGACGACAGCAGCACGTACTGCTCCATGTCCATCCAGGTCCTCGGGGAGCGCGTGGAGATCTCCGAGGGGGACTCGGTCTCTCTGGAATTGGTCGAGGACGACCCCTTCTTCAACGACGTGCTGTGGCAGGCCAACTTCGAGGTCACCCCCGAGGAAGTCGAAGAGCAGCTGGTCCAAAGAACCTTTGATTGCTCCACGTCCTACGGAGAGGACCAGGAGCCAAGGTTTGAGATTTTTGCCCGCGCCGAGGTCGTCAAGGCCGAGTGTGGGCTCTTTTGTCGTTACGATCGCCCCACCACTGCCAGCATCTCTGTGGAGCGAGACGACGAAGACGACGCCTTTGAAGACAACGACGAGTTGCTCCAGGCCGAGCCGCTGAGCCAGTACACGCTGGAGAACCTGATCAGCCGCGATGAGGACTGGTTTGAGTTCACCGCAGCGGGTGCCCAGGACCTGACCGTGGGCGTCTTTGAGCACGAATACAACATCAACATGGATGTGAAGCTCTTTGACGAAGAGGGTCAACTGGCGATCGACATCAGCCAGGAGGCCGAAGTCGGGCTCAACAGCACCATCTTGCTGGAGCGCCGCATCGAGGCGGGCACCTACTTCCTGCGCGTGGCGCCGCTCGACCCCGAAAACCTGGGCTTCTACTGGATGGAGGTGCTGGTCGATGACCCGGCCTCGGATTGCGACCCTGGCATGGTCGAGACGCGCTCTTGCGGCCAGTGCGGCGAGCAGACCCGGACATGCCAGGGAGACGGCACCTGGGGGGAGTTGACCGCGTGTCAGGATGAGGGCGTGTGCGCCCCCGGCAGCGAGCGCACCACGGACTGCGGCATGTGCGGCCAGGCCCTTGAGACGTGCAACGACCAGTGCCAGTGGGATGGCGGCGGCGCATGCGAGGATGAGGGCGAGTGTGAGCGCGGCGCCGTGGAGACCCTGGACTGTGGTCCAGAGCAGGTTCAGGTGCGGACTTGTGACGACAGTTGCGTCTGGGGAGACTTTGGCCAGTGCCGCGGTCAGGAGTGTGAAGACGGCGACGTGCAGGGCTGCTACGACGGCCCTGCCGGCACCAGCGGTGTGGGCATCTGCCAGGAGGGCCGCTCGGTGTGCGAAAACGGCCTGTGGCAAGCGTGTGAGGGTCAGGTCGCGCCCATCGATGAGATTTGCGACGACGGCCAGGACAACGACTGCAACGGTAAGACCGACGCCGAAGACAACGCCTGCGACACGCCCGACCCTGACCCGGAGCCCGAGCCCGAGTGTCAGCGCGATGCCGACTGTCCGGCCGCACGCCCCATCTGTGACCCGCTCCAAGGGGTCTGCATCCAGGGTGCTGATCCGGAGCCCGAGCCCGGCTGCCGCACCGACGCCGACTGCCCCAACCCCGCCACCCCCATCTGCAACGCCCGCACCGGTCAGTGCGTCGCGGACCCCAACGCGCCCGACAACAACCCTCAGGACGACGAGCCCGCCCCGGACCCCAACGCCGACGCGGGCGCTGGCGCCACCGCTGAAGGCTGCGCGCAGACCCCCGGCAGCAGCCCCGGGTCGGCCGGTTG
>CAKZKQ010000505.1 GCA_937123825.1 uncultured Pseudomonadota bacterium | reverse complement strand
TTGCAGTCTCGCCAGAGACTGTCGGTAGATGGGACCGGAAGGTGCCATCTGCTTGACCCTTTGACTCGGTATAATCGGCCGTCGGGCGACGGGACAATTGTCAGACAAAGCCTAGACAAACGCACCTCAGGGCCCCTCACAGGCGCTCGCCGAGCTGCTCCAGGAGGTTGTGGGTCTTGTCCTTCTGAGCGATCTGCTCCAGCGTCCCCAGGCGAGCGCGCAAAAGCGGGCGCTTGTGCAGCGGACGGCGGCCGTCCATCTCGATGAGCTGCTCCAGGGCGCGCTGAATGACCTCCTCTTCGGGGTGGTCCAACATCCGCATCAAGAGCTTCTGATCGTCGGGCAGATCAAACTCGGCGATCAAGTCCTGACAAGCCTGGTTGAAGTCGGCGGTCGTCTCCGCCGTGCGCGCCTTGCGGATGGCCTGCTGGCGCGCCGCGCCCGTGGCGCTCGACGACTTGGCCGTGTCCGCCAACATCGACTTGAAGCGGTCCGGCACCTCGCCCTTGTCAAAGAGCTTGTTCAGGTCCGCCTTGTAGCTGCGGGAGGTCTTGGGGGTGTGGATGCGAAAACGGCCTTCTTTTTTCGATGACTTGTCGCGCATACTGTCGAGTTCACGCCAGCTTTTGTTCTTTGGCATGGGACACTCCAAAAGGGGTCTTGGTGTGGTGTATGGGGGATGTTGTGTGGACCGCGATGGCGGCCAAAACAGACCTGGCATTGTTCAGGCCCGAAGCACTCTTTGGAGAACCCGCCGATTCTCTGTGCTTGGTGTGTCCTTGTGGGTCAAAGCGCCTTGAGTGGCGGCGGACCAAACCGGACGTGGGCCTGTTGGGGAGGTGCGGCGCAACGATGCCGCAAAAGAGGATCGGGGCCAATCACCCCAACCCAGCGTTCTTCACACAATCTAAGGCCGTCCCGACCGAAATGCAAAGCGCGACCCCCAACAAAACCCAACCTCAAGGCTCAAAGGGGCGCACTTCCTCCAAAATCAACGCCCCCGGATAGACCTCGGGGTGGCGCAGCACAAGCTCAAAACGCGTCCCGCTGCTCTGCAACGCCTCTATCGCCGCCTCAAACTCCTCGCAAACGGCCTCAGTCACACACTCCGGCGTCCTCACCGCCACAACAAACGGCTCACCATCCCGAAATTCCACGTAGCTTGGACTGCGAACGGTGACCGTAAACGGCTCCTCATCGCGAACCTCGGACAACATCTCAACCAGTTCATAACGAACACTGGATGCGTCTTCGAGAGGGTCGACAACTTCGATGACGTTGACGTCCAACTCGTACTTGTAGCCAATCTCCAACCTTGCGCCATCAATGGGATCGTAGAGAAACGAAAAGTCCTCGTTGCCCTCTTTGCGCACCAATCTGCATGAGCGCACCTCCAAGCCCGTACAAGGATGGGCGTAGCTGGCCACCTCAAACCGCTTGATCCCAAAGCGACTCTCCTCCTCTACCTCCTCCTCAGGCTCTTCCTCAACCGGCTCTTCCTCCTCCTGGACCACATCATCTCCGTTGTCAGGCTCTTCTGCCTCGGCCCCACCCGGCTCCTGCTCAAAGCCCTCTTCCTCTGCCGCACACGCCCCAACCAAAGACAACCCCAGAAGCAACACCAACATCCTGGCAGTGTTCACAACAAACCTCCCGCTTAAAGCAACGCCCACTGACTGCACCCGCACATTTCAACAACACTCACCGATGACTGTGTCCGTCATCATGGGCTTAGACCCCAGACCGAAAACGTGTGACACAAAAAAACAACCTTTTACAAAACAGTCTACATAAGCCAACCTCATACATGCGGTCCTATGAGATATGGGGCCCAGGGAAGCGCTGGGTTCCGGCTTAAACCTTCGCGGAAGACATCGCGTCCAGCGCCTCGCGCATCATCTGGGCGGCCTCATCGCCTGGGATCCCGCCTGTTCCGGTCCCCATGCCGGTAAAGCCCACGCGCTGGATTGTTTGTTGAGGCGAGCGGCGGTTGTGTTCAAGAACGGCCTCCAGGGCAGCCTTAAAGGCCTCAAACGGGTTGCGGGTCCCCCGGATCAACCCCGGAATCTCCATGGTGGGGCTGACCACCAACCAGGGGATTTTTGGGTGTTGCGTGTCGATCACAAAGGCCTGCCCCACCGGCATCTTGCCGTCATACCGGGCCTTGATGGTCGCCTGCACCCGGTCCTCGATCTGCTGACCAAAGGCGTAGACAAAGACCTGATCCACCCCGCCGTCCATCCAGCCAAAGGCGTTGGCCGGGCTGACCACCGCGTCCAAACCCTCAATCGACACAATGTCCTTGTCTGTGATGGACACCCAGGGCAGATCCCCAAAGTGCGCCTCAAACGACCGAAAGAGCGACAAACGCCGCGCCGTCAACACCACCGTCAACCCTTCCATGCCCCCTCCTTGCCCAAAGAACGCATTGTTTAAAAGTGTTTGCCGGCCGCAGAAGCGGCCTGAACTTGCGGACATTGTAGCATTTTCACTAAGCGCCCCCATGGGCTTCCATGCGGCAAATCGCATCAAATTCTGCGGAAGAGAATAGTTCCGGCCCTGGTGGACCTTCAAAGCGCAGGGTATCCAAACGCGTGTACTTGTCTGTGATGGCCAAATCGGCCACGCGGGCCGTGTATGAGAGGGTTCCAGGGTGATCTGAAGAGGAAGGCGCCTTCTTGACAGGATCCGGGGTCCCTTTTAGGGTTCGCCGCCGGACTGTGCGTGTAGGATATCCACGGTCTTTGGACGTGCACCGCCGACATGGCAGGTCCATAATGTGTTGTATTTTTGGAGGTTTGGAGTCGTGAAGCGTGTCCTTCGTTGTGCAATGGCGGGGCTGGCCGGTGGGTTGGTCTCGGGAGCGCTGGTGGGTTTTCTGGAAGCTGCCTCGGTGTGGGCCAGCGAACCTGCTGCAGGGGCATGGACGCCCCTCTATGGGACGATTTTCTATGCGCTGCTGCTGGCTCCGGCCGGGCTGGGCATAGGTCTGCTGGTGGGTCTGGCCGCCAAGTTCCTTAAAAAGACAGCCTGGAAGGCCCACATGGCCTGGACGCTGGCCATCATCGGCTCGCTCCTGCCGGTGGGTCTGGTCGTGGCGCGTTTTCGCATCATCCGCGACATCTTCCATGAGAAGCTGGCCATCGCCTCGGCCGCCGGGATCGGCGTGCACCTGGGTCTGGTCATTGGCGCTGCGGTGGTGGGCGGCCTGGTGTGGTGGCTGCACCGCGAAGAGGGCCCGCTTGGCAAAAAGAGCATCCCCGCCATGGCCGGGATCCTTTTTGGCGGCCTGATCGTCGCCTCGCTGCCCTTTACGCTCAGCGGCGGCGCCGAAGAAGAGGCCATCGACGCCTCGGACCGCAAGGCCCAGGGCCCGCCGGTGATCCTCATCATGGTCGACACCCTGCGCGCCGACCACCTGACCAGCTACGGCTACAAGACGGACACGTCGCCCAACCTCTCGGTCTTCTCGGACGACGCCGTGCAGTTTGAGCGGGCCTTTGCCCAGGCGTCCTGGACTCGCCCCAGCACCGCCAGCCTGCTGACCAGCCTGCCGCCTTCGGCCCACAAGACCATGTACAAGCCCGACCGGCTGCCCTCGGACGTGGTCACCGCCGCCGAGGCCTTCCAGGACCAGGGTTACATCACTGGCGGCATGGTCACCAACTACAACATCGCGCCCTACTTCAACTTCGACCAGGGCTTTGACCAGTTCAAATACCTGACCCCGGACTACTACTTTTTTGCGCACGAGGGGGCCAGCAAGCTCTCGCTCTACAACCTGGCCCGCGTCATCCGCGAGAAGGTCGCCCCCTCCAACGACAACCCGGCCCACTACTACCAGGACGCCGAGGTCACCACCGACGCTGCCCTGGGTTGGATCGAGCGCAACAAAGACAAGCCCTTCTTCTTCTTCCTGACCTACATGGACCCGCACGACCCCTACTTTGCGCGTCCGCTCGACGGCGAGGCTTACTCGCGCGCGGCGCAGACCAACCCGGATCCGAAGATGGCCAAGCGCTTTATTGAGCTTTACGACGGCGAGATCACGTATTGGGATGAGCACTTTGGTCGGATGATGAAGCGCCTTAAAGACATGGGGCTTTACGACAAATCCATGATCATTGTGACGTCGGACCACGGCGAGGAGTTCCAGGAGCACGGCGGTGGGTGGCATGGGACGACGCTCTACGAAGAGCAGATCCAGGTGCCGCTGCTGGTCAAAATGCCGGGCAACGCGTCGGGCGGCACGGGCCGCGACGATCTGGCGGCGTTGATCGACGTGCCGCCGACGATGACGGGCGCGGCCAAGCTCAAAACCCCCAAGACATGGGCGGGCCGCGATCTCTTTGGCAAGGTGGACGCGCCGGGCGCGGTCTTCTCAGAGGAAGACCACCAGGGCAACGTCCTGCGCTCGCTGCGCGGCGACCAGTGGAAGATCATCGAGGCCAACGAGGGCAACCCCCGTGGTCTGGCGCCCACGGAAGTCTTTGATCTCTCGGCCGACCCCGGCGAGCAGAAGAACGTGGCGGCGGACGACAAGGCGCGCACCGACAAGCTCAAGGACTCGCTCCAGAAGGCCAGCACCGGCGCCCTGGAGAACGCCGTCGAGCGTGACCAGCACGAGCTGGACGAGAGCAGCCGCGAGCGCCTCAAGAGCCTGGGCTACATCGAAGACGACGATGACCCCAAGAAAAAGGAGGCCCCCAAAAAAGAAGACGCGCCCAAAAAAGAGGCACCCGCCAACCCCTGACAAAAGAGCGGGTCCAGGGAGCGCGCTCCCTGGCGGGGGGTTTGGGGGCAAGCAGCCCCCATCAGCAACCTCCCAAGCCTCAAAAGCGGTCATCTGGGCACCAAAAAGCGGGGGAATGAGGGGGCGGCAGCCCCCAGTGAATCCAAACCGCTTCAGCGTCAAAAACGTTGTGTTTTCAGTGACTTGTAAAGGTCCCCCCGACCTTACCAAAGTCCCCATCGCCTTCATCCTTTGAAGGAAAACCAGTCATGACTGGCACACGGGGCACAACACCACCGACAAACCCGTTGCAGTGGTCACATGGGAGTTCAACGCCGAAGAACTCCCCCCATCCCGGCCCAAAAGGTGTGCCGGGGCGAGACACGGAAGATGAACATATCCCACTTGCCGACCACCGATGATCTGGGCGCTGAGCGCGTGATGGTGATCGGGCTGGATTGTGCTGCGCCAGAGCTTTGGCTTGATCGGTGGCGCCATGAACTTCCCAACATTGACGCCTTGATGCGGCGCGGGGTCTGGGGGCCGATGCGCTCTTGCCACCCGCCGATCACGGTCCCTGCCTGGATGATCATGGCCAGCGGCCAGGACGCTGGGGCACAGGGCGTGTACGGGTTTCGTTCCCGCACAGGACCGGGTTACGGAGATTTGACGCTCACTCGCCGTGACTTCTTCCAAGGCCAGCCGATTTGGGAGCGGTTGGGGGACGAGGGTCTGCGCAGCACCATCATCGGGGTGCCAGGGACGTGGCCTCCGCGACCGCTGGCGGGTCAGATGATCACGGGGCCGCTGACGCCGCAGCAGGCGCCGCACTGCTGGCCAAGGACGCTGGAGACCCAGGTCGAGGCGCTGGCCGGGGCTCGGTACGCCTTTGACGTGGAGGGGTTTCGGGAGTTGCCGCCGGATGTGCTCATTGAGCGCGTGTGTGAGATGACCCAGGCGCGCTTTGAGGTGGCGCTGGAGTTGGCCAGGCAGGACGACTGGAACCTCTTGTGGGTGGTGGAGATCGGTCTGGACCGGCTTTACCACGCGCTGTGGCACTGCATTGACCCAACGCACCCGCGCTATGTGGACGATCCGGCGCTGGCCGGGGCCTTGCTGGACTACCACAAGCAGCTTGATGGCCACATTGGGGCGCTGGTGGAGGCCTGCGACGATGGGGAGACGGCCTTTGTGGTGGTGAGCGACCACGGGGCAAAGTCGATGACGGGGGGCTTTTTGCTCAACCAGTGGTTGATCGAGCAGGGTTTGATGACGCTCAAGGCCCCGCTGGAGTCCAAGGTGCGCTTTGATCCGGCGTTGATCGACTGGAGTCAGACCCGGGTCTGGGCCATGGGCGGCTATTGTGGGCGGCTCTTTGTCAACCTGGAGGGGCGCGAGCCTCAGGGGATCGTGAAGGCCGATGAGGTCGAGGCAATTTTGGCGCAGATCGAGGCCGGTTTGCAGGGTTTGGTGACGCCGCAAGGAGAGGCGCTGGCGGTGGAAACGCACCGCACGGGCGACTTGTACCGCGAGGCGCTGGGTTGGCCCCCAGAGATGGTGGTCTACCTGGGGGATCTGGCCTGGAGGGCGCTCGATACGGTGGGCGCGCCGTCGGTGTGGGCCAAGAGCAACGACTCGGGGCCGGACTCGGCCAACCACGCCTGGCATGGGATCTTTATCGCGGCCGGGGGCGGTTTGGCGCACGGTGAGGCGGTGGAGGGTTTTGAGCTGCTGGACGTGGCGCCGCTGCTGGAGACGCTGCTGGACGTGGAGGTGACGCGATGACGGCGCGGGTGTTGATCATTGGTCTGGACGGTTTGGAGCCGTCGTTGGTGCGTCGGTGGGTGGCCTCGGGGGATTTGCCGACTTTGGGTAAGCTGCGGGCGCAGGGGCGCTGGGGGAAGCTGCGCTCGACGCTGCCGTATGCGACCTTTCCGGCCTGGACGAGCTTTATGACGGGGGTCAACCCAGGCCAGCACGGGGTTTTGGACTTTGCGCGGCTGATCCGGGGCACGTACGACGTGTCTTTTGATGGGGCGGCGATCCGCAAGCGCCCCACAGTGCAGCGTCTGGCCAGCGACGCGGGGCTGCGGGTGGCCAGCGTGGGCTTCCCCGCCACCTATCCTCCCGAGCCCATCAACGGTCTGGTGATCGGCGGTTTTGATTCGCCGGTGGCGGTGGGGATTGACGACAGCTTTGTGCACCCGCCGCAGTTGGCGGCGGAGTTGAAGGAGCGCTTTGGGCGCTATGTCTTTGCGGACTTTGCCGAGACGCACACCTGGATCCCGGGTTGGCACCGCCGGGCGGCGCGCAAGCTGATGGCGGGGCTGGCCAGACGTCAGGCGATCGCGGGTCACCTGCTCGGACGCGAGCCGTGGGACCTTTTTATGGTGCACTTTGGCGAGTCGGATACGGCGGCGCACCACTTTTGGGCGTTTCATGACAAGCATTCGCCAAGGCGGCCTTCTGGGGAGGTGGAGCCGGGTCTGGAAGACGTGCTGCGGCAGGTCTATGCGGCGCTGGATCAGGCTGTGGCGAGCTTGTTGGCGCAGGCTGGGCCGGAGACGACGGTGTTGATCGCCTCGGACCATGGGTTTGGGGGGTCGAGCGACAAGGTTTTTCACATCAACCGGTGGTTGGCCAAGCAGGGGTGGTTGGGTTTTGAGCCTAAACCGGGCCTGCGCCAGCGTGCGGTGGGCCTGGGGGTCCGGGCGGCGGTGGGTCTGGTGCCGGGGCGCGCGCAGGAGAAGCTGTGGCGGCTGGCGCCGTCGATGGCGGGCCGGGCCGAGGCGCAGCGTCGGTTTGCGAACGTGGACTGGAGCCAGACGGTGGCGTACTCGGAGGAGCTGGCCTACCACCCTTCGGTGCGGTTGAACGTGCAGGGGCGCGAGCCGCACGGTCAGTTGGCGCCCGAGCGGCGCGAGGCGCTGGTGGATGAGATCATCGCGGGGCTGGAGGCGCTGGAGGATCCATGGGATGGGCGCAAGCTGGTGCGCAAGGCGTGGCGTCGGGAGGCGCTCTACAGCGGCCCGGCCACGCAAGAGGCCCCGGAGATCATCCTGGAGTTGGCCTTTGATGGCGATTACAGCTTCAATTGCTTGCCGTCGCCGGGGGACGGGCCGATCTGGAGGCGCTTGACGGCGCAGGAGCGGCTGGGGGCCAAGGGCGCGGGCATGAACGGGACACACCGCCACGACGGGTTCTGGTTGATGGACGGTCCCAAGGTGACGCCCCGGCGCAAGAAGGCCAAGATGGTCGACATGGCGCCCACGATCCTGTCGGCGTTGGGGCTGGAAATCCCGCCGTGGATGGAGGGCAAACCGCATCAGGCGCCCGACGCGCAGCCCAAACCGCTGGCCAGCGCCGCCACGCAGGACGCCGCGCCGCTGGACTACACCCCGGCGCAGCAGGCCATCGTCGAGGCGCGTTTGCGTAAGCTGGGCTACCTCTGAGCCCTCCGCCTTTCTCTGCCTTGCTTTCCTCTGCCCTTCCCCGCCTTCACCACCCCTCCCAAAGCCCACAACCACCTCAAGAGGCCTCAAAACGCCCCAAAAGAGCCTATT
Source organism: uncultured Pseudomonadota bacterium (assembly GCA_937123825.1). Classification (GTDB taxonomy): domain Bacteria; phylum Myxococcota_A; class Bradymonadia; order Bradymonadales; genus CAKZKQ01. Next base: position 10,624 of record CAKZKQ010000505.1, on the reverse strand, counting down.
TTGACGGGATTTGGCCATCTGGCCATAATGATTCCGTGTTCGAACGTCGGCCAATGCCCTCAAAACATGGAAAATCAGACTCGCCGCGCAACCCCCACCACCGCTTTGCTGGACCCAGGCCATCAGGCCTCGGGCTGTCGGGGAGGGTTTGAAGGCGATGTGAAGAAAGGAGCCCGCATGCAAACGCTTATGAAAGTGGCCACATGGATGGCGGTCTTGCCGCTGATGGCGTCCATTGCGTGCGTGGAGGGGCCGATGGAAGGGTCCTTCGATGCTCAGGAGGGCACAAAGAGCGGTCAGACCGAGCAGATCGACCAGAAGATCATCCGAGGCGAAGAGGTCCCGGCGGGCAAGTACCCCTGGATGGCGTATACGGGCGGCTGTACGGGTTCGCTCATCAGCCCCAGGTTCATCATCTCTGCGGCCCACTGTCTGGCGCGCAACCGCAACGAGCAAGGGACGCTCGAAGGGGTCGAGATCGCCGCGCCGCCCATCCGTTTTGGCCACCCGGACATCGACAACCCGCTCATCCAAAGGCCCCAGGTGGCCGCCGTTCACATGCACCCCGAGTACCTGCTGTTGACGCTGGAAGAGGTCTGGGGCCTGGAGCCCTACGACGTGGTCTTGTTGGAGCTTGAAGAGCCCATCTTGCTGGACCAATACCTGCGCCTGCCCACCCGAGCACCCGTGGTCGATGAAGAGATCATCGCGGCGGGCTGGGGCTTGAGCGAAGACGGCCCGGTGCGGCACCTTCGGGAGGCGACCCTCTTTGTCCGCGACCACAACAGTTGTTTTCGGGGCGACGAGAAGCGGTTTTGCACGCGCGGCAACGCCGACAACAGCAACATCTGGTCGGGGGACAGCGGCGGGCCGGTCTTTGTGCCCGACGGAGACGGCTTCATGCTCCTGGGCACCAACTCCACGTCCAACGGCGACACCGCCAACACCTTTGCCAGCCACGCCCGCATCAGCACCTTCGTCCCCTGGATCTTGAGCATCGCCGCAGACGACTTTGTCTGCAGCGGGGAAGGCGACGAGCAGGTCTGCGAAGCCGATTTGAACGAATGCCAGGAAGGCCTGGACGACTGCGGCACCGAGGCGACGTGTCAAAACACGGTCGGCGGCTTTGAGTGCGTCTGTGAGGACGGTTACCAAAGCGACGGCCAAAACTGCCTCGACATCGACGAATGCACCGACGGCCCCGGATGCGGGGACAACGAGGTGTGCACCAACCTTGAAGGCAGCTTTGAGTGCGCCTGCGCGCCAGGGTTCCGCGACGACGGTCAGGGCTGCGTTGATGTGGATGAGTGTGTAGAGGGTCCTGGTTGCGGCGAAAACGAGGCGTGCAGCAACACCGAGGGGGGCTTTGAGTGCAACCCGACCGATGACGGTGGCGAAGACGACCAGGATGATGAGAACAACGACGGCGATGATGACGTCAACAACGATGAAGGCGACATGGAACCCACGCCTGATGACGCCAACACGGGCGCAAACGCCTCGTCGGGTTGCAGCGTTCAGCCGACCTCTTCTGGCGGCCGCTCACACACGCATTTGTGGTTCGTGGGTTTGCTCATTGGTCTGGTGGTGTGGCGGCGTCGTTGAACCCAGCGCCGTGGTCGTGACACACCGCCCTCCCCTCTCAAAGCCCTGTTTAGGACATCTCAAACGGTGCCCACGCATCTGAATCCCGAAGCCCTGTGTCTCCTTCAGGGCACCTCGAACCGCAAGGTCAGTGACCCATACCACACCCCTCCCGCCGACCTGACATCTTCTCTGACAAACCTGGTGCATAGACCAGAGAGTCCGCGTTGATCGCGCCAATGTCTCCTTGGTACACTGGCTCAACACAGCTCATCTGGCGCCTGCGCACCGGCCACCAAACCGCTCTTACACGATCTGGACAAGGAGGATGACCACCATGTGCAAACGTCTGTCTTTGTTTGTGCTCTTGATCACGCCCTTGTTGGCCTCTTGTGGGCTCAACATCTGGATTTCGGACGACACCCCGACTTTGGGCAAGCAGCTGTCCCAGCGCACTTTTTCATCGGCGCAGCTCTGCGTCTATCGCATGTTGGCGCTGCCTTTGGGCATGAAGTGGACCACGACCCACAACGGGGAGTCGGTGGGGGTTCTGACACGGCGCGGCGGCTTGTGCTACGCCATTGAGCCTGGGACACACGTGGTGACGACCGTCTATCATGAGCCGCAGATGTTTGGCGAACCTCGCGGGACCGAGGGCACCATCGTCTTTGAGGCGGTCGCTGGCGAGCGCTACTTTATCGAGTTGGACGACCAACCCGCCATTGGGGATTCAGGCACGCTGGTCAACGGCACACAGTACTGGGTCTCGGCGTCTGAGGGCCTTGAGGACGTGGAGAACATCCCGGTGGCAGAGGTCAAGCTGCCCACAGGCGTCTTTGCCTCCACGCAAGTCTCCCCCCGCTTGCAAGAGTGCCCCAAAGACTGGGATCGGGACAAACTCGACTCGGACAACGGCCCCTACCAAACTTGCCACCCCACCGGGGTTGCCTTCATCGGCGACGCGTGGCCCGCTGACGCACAGCGCTTGTAGCACCCCACCCCCAAGGAACGCGACCGATGTCCTGGAACCAAATATGGAAGCTGACTCGCCGCGATTACAGCCCCGAAGAGATCCTGACGGCGGTCAAGAGCGCCGTGGCCGAGTTCCCAGGCGCCGCGCTGGTGGCCGACCCCGACGGTCTGGATGCATATAACGCATACGACCTTGAAGACGGCATCGAAGACAACGGAGCGTACTTTGTGACGCTGCCGCCATCCCTGCTGCTCGACGCAGGCGACGCCCCCCCAGACCCAGAGGACGACGAGCCCTATACCGGCGTCATCCTGGTGGAACCCCCCAACCTCACCCCCGAAGAAGGTGGCGACGAACTTGAGTGGTCCGTGGTGGTCGACTCGGACAGCGAGGACAACCGCATCGCAAACCTGGCCATCAGCGCCATCGCCGCCCGGCTCTCAGTCCTCCTTGGCGGCTCAGCCGAAGTCGAGCCGCTCGTTTAGGCCTTCAAAAACGCAAACCTCACAACCCAACCATCCAACATGGACCTCGTTGGGTTGAACGGGGGTAGACTCTGTGGGTGAAAGTGGCAAAAACGATGGGTGCGTTGGGAGGTGACATACCATCTGGCGCTCTTTTTAGGGAACGGAACCCATAAACACGGTGTGTGATGACAAAGGCCAGACCATTTTTGATGTTTCAAGGCGGCACTGCCCAGGCAGCGATGGACCTCTATGTCTCTGTTTTTCCGGACTCGGCCGTGGTCAGCGTTGAGCGGTATGCTGAGGGCGAGCATGGTCCGGTGGGGACGATCAAGGTGGCGGTTTTTGCGCTTTGCGGGCGAGAAGTTATGTGTGCTGACAGCCCCATCGAGCACGATTTTTCGTTCACCCCTTCGAGTTCCACGTTTGTGGACTTTGACTCGCTGGAGGCGCTCGAGCGCGCCTTTGGCATGCTTTCAGAAGGGGGCGAGGTGATGATGCCGCTTGGCGAGTACGGCTTCAGTGAGCGGTTTGGCTGGGTCAGCGACCGGTTTGGCGTGTCGTGGCAGCTTAACGTGGCGTTTTGAATGAGCGTTGGTGCCTGCGACCTGGGGCGCTGCTCGGGTTTGGCGTCGCTGAACTTGCGCGCTTGATCTGAGCCACTCCAGACACCGTTGTGAGCGTTGTTGATGGTTGAAGAGCCCCAGGAAAACCCGCTTTACATGGATTTGCTCCACGCAAATTTTCTGCGCTTTGGCACGGCTTCGGCGGTGTTGCCTCGGCTCTATGAGAGCGCCGCTGGGGCCACAGACGCGCAGCTAAGCCGCGGGCTCCAGTCGGGGTGGCGCGAGTCTCTGCACGCCGCCTGGTGCATCGGCGTCACCAAGGACCAGACACACTTTGGCGCGGTGCGCCGCAGGTTGCTGGAGAGTTCGTCTTGCTTTCAAGGCCAGGGGTACTGCTTTGCGATGGCCCGCTTTGAAAACCAGGCCGCCGCCGACGCCCTCTCCAAGTACCTTGAGACATACCTGCCTGTCGGGGACCGAGAATACGACCAGATCTGGGCCATCGGCGCGCTCGCCTGGATCGACAAGGTTATGGGCACCCACCGCGCCGACCCGTTTTTGGATGAGCGCCTGTGGGACATTCAACTCGTCGGCCCCACCCGCAACATCGTCATTGGCTGCCTTGAGCCCCAACGCGGCATCAAGCTCGTTGAAGACATCATGTCCGCGCTCAACGAGCACGAGCGCGCAAACATCCACTGACTCGCCGCACTGAAGTGCATCTTATGGGGAGAAGGCTGGAAGTCTTCTGTTTTAAAACCTCGGGCCACCGCTTGCGCCATTCCCCTGACACGCTCAATAACAGACCACACTGAAATGCAATGGATCTGGGGCCAGTCACCAACCATTTTTGACCGTTGGCCCACAGTTCCGGTGTTGAACGCCGACAACACACCAAAAACGAAGCAGGGACGCTTTGAAGACAAAGAGCACAGGGGCACAGGACGCCCCCGCGCGCCAGTTTGCGGTGCTGATGATGGCGGCGTGTCCGTTTCCCAGCGCGCAGGGCACGCAGGTCTACGTGGGCCAGATGGCGTCGTGGTTGGCGCACCGGGGCCACCGGATTTCGCTGGTGACCTACCACCACGGGGCCGGAGACACACGCGCGTTTGACGCCGCCGCACCCTACCAGATGTGCCGGGCGATGGCCGTGCCGGGGCTCAACTCCCTGGCTTCGGGACCATCCTGGGAAAAGCCGCTGGCCGACGCGCTGCTGGTCCTGCGCGGGCTTGAGGCCGTGGCCAACGCGCGCCGCGCAGGTCACCCCTACGACCTCATCCACGCCCACAACTACGAAGGAGCGCTGGCGGGCGTGTTGGTGGGGCGCCTGACGGGGCTGCCGGTGCTCTACCATGCCCACAACCTGATGGGTGATGAGCTGCCCACCTACTTTCAAGACCCGCAAAAGCGCGCTCTGGCCGGTTGGTTTGGCAGGACGCTGGACCGCGTCGTCCCTGGACTGGCGGACCGATGCCTGGCGGTCAGCCGCCACGCTCAGGCACGCTTGGCGTCGCTGCACCGGATTCCGGTGCGCTACCACCCGCCTGCGGTGGAAGAAATCGAGCCGCTGCGGACCTTTTCCAACCACAAGAAAGGGCGCTGGGCGATTTACACGGGCAATCTGGACGGGTATCAGAGCCCGGAGGTGATGTTTGCCGCCCTGGTGCGCTCCAAGGCGCGCTGCGTGGTCGTCACCGCCGACCAGCCCGAGCGCTGGCAGCCCTGGCTGGAGCGCTACGGGCTGGGCCAGCAGGTCCAGGTGGTGCCTCACGGAGACTTTGATCATGTCCGGGGCTGGTTGGCCGGCGCGGCGGTGGCGCTCTTGCCGCGCCGGGTGGCATCGGGCTTCCCGATCAAGCTGATCAACTATCTGGCCGCGGGGTGCCCCGTGGTCGCGTGTCGCGGCGGCGCCCAGGGTCTTGGGCGCGCCGATGGGGTTTGGACGGTGCCCGACGGCGATGAGGCCGCCTTTGCGCAGGCATTGGAGGCTTTGTTGCACAACGGGGCACTCAGTGATGAACTGGGGACGGCGGCGCAGCGCGCTGCCCAGAATTTCGGTTGGCCCACACGTGGTGCGGCCATCGAAGCGGAGTACGCGGCGTTGGTCGCAGCGCATGGACGCGCAAAGGAGTCTGGAGGTAAGGGCCATGATGGCACGATTGGGTGATGGGATGAGATGGATGGGACGGTCTGCGGCGCTGTGCTTAACGCTGACAGCGCTGATGGGCTGCGGCGGCACGGGCGACCAGGGCCAGCCGGGCGTCGATGAGCGCGGCGAAGAGGCGCGCGTCGAGCATCGGCGCTCGGTCGTGGGCGCCACGTGGAAAGAGGTCTCTGACAGGTGGCGCAAACGCCACGACCTGCTGGAGTTGGCCCACTTTGGCGTGCGCGACTACGGCGGCTCCATGATCGTCGACCTGGGCAAGGCCGAGGCCACCAAGCACCTCAACGGCGGCTGGCGCACCGGCTGGAACCCCACCGAGCGCAAAGACGGCGGCGAAGACTACTTTGAGGCCAACGCCAAGAGCGCCCGCATCTTCTTCAAGCACACCAAAGGCGGCTTTGACCGGATCATCGTCCGCATGAAGGCCGTCAAAAAGTCCAACAAGGTCGTCTTCTACGTCAACGACAAGGCCGCCGGGGACGTCAAGATCGACAACACCTGGAAGGACTACGTCGTCAAGGTCCCCAAAGGGGCCAGCCGGGACGGCGAAAACCAGCTCATGCTGCGCTTCAGCGCCGAAGCCAAGGTCAACGGCCGCAAACAGGCCGCCCACGTCGCCTACGCCCGCATCCTGGCCCCGGGCGCCAGCGCCACCGACATTCCCACAGGGCCCCGCGTGCGCTCGGTCGACATCGAAGGCGTCTTCCACCAGGCGCTCGTCGCCCGCACCCCGCAAACCTGGACCTTTCGCCTTCAGATCCCCACCGGCAAACCCGCCCTCGGGCTCGTCTGGGGCGCCTCCATCGGTGGCGCCGAGGTTAAGATCAACGTCGCCTCCGACCAGTCGGCCCCCAAAGAGATCCTCCAGGCCAAAGCCTCTGGCCCCGGCTGGAAGCCCGAAGCGCTCGATCTGACCGCCTGGGCCGGCCAGGTCGTCGAGATCACCATGGAAGCTGGCGGCACCTGGTCCGCCGACCAGGTCGTCGCCTGGGGCCAGCCCGCGATCTACTCGCCGGCCACCGAGGCCATCAAGCGCCCCGGCCAAGCCCCGGCCAAGAATGTCTTGATCTACCTGATCGACACCATGCGCTACGACAAGTTCAGCACCTACAACCCCAAGACCAAGACCCAGACCCCCAACATCGACGCCTTTGCCAAAGACGCCACCGTCTTTGAGCACGCCTACGACAACGAGAACTGGACCAAGCCCTCCTGCGCCACCATCCTCACCGGCCTCTACCCCGACACCCACAAAACCAAAGAGGACCGCAGCAAGCTGCCCGCCAGCGCCGTCACCATCTCGGAGCACCTCAAAACCAAGGGCTTCAAGACAGGCTCCTTCATCGCCAATGGCTACGTCTCCAACGCCTTTGGTTTTGATCAAGGCTGGGACTACTACACCAACTACATCCGCGAAAACAAAAACACCAACGCCGACCGCCTCGTCGACGACACCCTCAACTGGATCGACAAACAAAAAGGCAAGCGCTTCTTTGCCTACGTCCAGACCATCGACCCCCACGTCCCCTACTCGCCGCCCAAAAAGTACCGCAAGCTCTACTGGAACCGAGGCTACAAAGGCCCCATCAAGCCCCGCTCCACCGGCGACCAGTTGGCCAAGATCAAAACCGGCAAGATGGACGTCAACCGGGACGATAAAAAGTACCTCGAAGCCCTCTACGACGGTGAAGTGACCTTCAACGACGAAAACTTCGGGCGCCTGATCGACGGCCTCAAATCCCGGGGCCTCTACGACGACACCGTCATCGTCATCATCGCCGATCACGGCGAAGAGTTCTTCGACCACGGCAAGGTCGGCCACGGCCACAGCCTCTACGAAGAGATGATCCACTCGCCGCTCATCGTGCGCTACCCCGGCATGGCCACCGCTGGCGCCCGCGTCCCCCACGTCGTCTCCATGGTCGACCTGGTCCCCTCACTGCTGGACATCGTTGACATCCCCCACCACGGCGCCCTTGAAGGCATCAGCTTTGTCGACACTCTGGACGGCATCGGCCAGCCTTGGCCCCGGATCGCGGTCAGCGACTTCCTCTACCGCCGCAAGTCCTTCCGCGCCGGACGCTACAAGTGGATCACCACCGGACGCGGCGGCGAACTCTTTGACGTCTGGGCCGACCGGCTGGACAAAAAGAACGTCATCAAAAAACACCCCATCGCCCGCGCCTTTGTGCGCACCCAGGCCGGGGTCTTCATGGCCGCCAAAGACAAGCGCCGCTGGTGGCGCGCCGACAACGTGGGCAAACCGCTTAAAATCGAGGTCGGCGGCGACGCCGAGATCGACGAAGAGCTGCAAAAACAGCTCGAAGCCATGGGCTACGTCGAAGGCGCCAAAGGCGACGAAGAAGACAACGCCAAAGACGACGAGCAGGACGACCCCTGACAAGCCCCCAGGCAGTCGGCGGCGCGCAAGCGCACCGCAGTCCAACCGCCCCAGGCGCGCGTCTCAGTGCGCCGAATAAAGGGCGGTCGGCTTTGACCCAAACGCATTCCTGAACAAGACCAACGCCAAAAAGCCCTGTCGGGTTTGGGCCGCGTCTGATACATGTCCCGTGGTCTAGGTTCTGTTGAGGTTTGCTCCCGTCGCCGGTGGGCCGACAACGGCCAAACCCCAAACCACCCAGCGCCCCAGCCCATGCGCGGGCAAACGGCGAGCGCAAAGCGCCTGGGGCGGTGGCCACGGCGAGCAAATCCATCCTTTGAGCACGACACCATGCACGTTCTGCTGATCTCCAAACCCCTGTGCCCGCCATGGCACGACTCGGGCAAAAACTGGGCGCGCGACGTGGCCGCTTACGGCGGTGGCGATCAGGTCGTCCACCACGTTCTGGTGCCCAATCACCAGGGGCAGGTCTGGGCCGAGCACCCCAACGTCGTGGCCGAACCCATCTACGCCGCCGACGGCAGCTTCTCGCCGCGCCTGCTGGACAACGCACGCGCGCTGCGCCGACTGGTCGAGCGCGGCCGATGTCAGGCCGTGCACTTTTGCTTCGCCCCCAATCCCCGCACAAACCGCCTGGCGCGCCTGGCGATGCGTTGGAGGCGTCAACCCTCGGTCCACACCGTCCTGAGCGTCCCAGCACGCTTTGAGGACGTCTCACAGGTCCTCTTTGCCGAGCGCGTGGTCTGCGTCTCGCGCTCCACCGCCGATCGCTTCATCGCCCAGGGCATCTCAGGGGTTGAGGTCATCCCCGCCTCCATCCCCGTGCCCGAACCGCTGGCCGCCGCCGAGCCCGCTCGGATTGCCGACATCGCCGCCCGCTTTGGCCTCACCAGCGGCCGCCCCATCGTGGTCTTCCCCGGCGATTACGAGTTCAGCCGCGCCGCAGACATCTTTGCGGGCGCCATCGAGCACCTCTGGCGCAACATCGAGGCCGACTTTGTCTTTGCCTGCCGCATCAAACGCAAAGAGTCCCTGCGGCGCGAAGCGTCCATCAAACAACGCCTCCAGGCCCCCCACCAGGCCGGAAGGGTTCACTTCCTGCGCGAAGTCCACGACATGCGCGCCCTGCTGGCGCTGGCCCAGGTGGTGACCCTCCCAGCCGAATCCACCTACGCCAAGATGGACATCCCGCTGGTCCTACTCGAAGCCCTGGCCGAGCAAACCCCGGTGGTTCTGGCCGACGTGGCCCCGCTGCGCGAAACCCTCGGCGACGCCCCCAACCAGAACGGCGGCCTGCTGGTCCCTCCGCTTGACGCCCCGGCACTGGCCAACGCCTTGAGCGGCCTGCTGCGCGACCAGCGCGCCGCCGCAGAGCTTGGTCAAAACGGACGCCGACACGTCCTCCAACACCACAACGCCGCCATCACCTGCCGCCGCTACGCCGACATCTACCGCGACCTGCACCTCTGAGCCTCTCCCATCTTCTTGGCATGCCGGGTGTGTCCTGCTAGAACCCACATCTGCCACATGCAGCCCAGGATCACGGGCAGGTTGCCGCCCCAACAAAGCGCCGCAACCCCGAAAAGGCACCCAACAGGGCTCCAACCCCACCCCAACGGGGTCAAAGAGCCGGTCAAAGACACGCTCAGGGACAGAACGATGCTCGACAACCGCGCCTATTACGATGAATTCTCCAACTGGTACGAGAATCGCCGCCACGCGGGTTACCACGCGCTGATCGACGATCTGGAGACCGAGATCGTCATGCCCTACTGCCACGATCGGGACGTGCTGGAGATCGGCTGCGGCACTGGCCTGATCCTGCGCCGCGTCGAGCCGGTGGCACGCTTCGCGGCGGGTCTGGACATCAGCGCGGGCATGCTGGAGACGGCCGCCGACCGAGGGCTCTCGGTCGTCCAGGCCTCGGCCACGGCGCTGCCCTTCGCCGACGCCAGCTTCGACACGCTCTACAGCTTCAAGGTCCTGGCCCACGTCCAGGACATCGGCAAAGCCCTCCAGGAGTTTGCCCGCGTCACGCGCTCAGGCGGCACTCTGGTGCTCGAATTCTACAACCGCCACTCCCTGCGCTACGCCGTCAAACGGGCCGCCTCTCCCGGCGCCATCAGCGCCACCACCAACGAGTCGGCTGTCTACACTCGCTGGGATACCCAGGAAGAGATCCTGCGCCTGATGCCCCCCGAGCTGGAGTTTGTCCGCACCGCAGGCGTCCGCGTTTGGACCCCAGCCGCCTTCGCCCACAAAGTCCCCGTCGTGCGCAACGTCCTGGCCACCGCCGAGCGCTACAGTCGAGACGCCAAACCCTTCAACCGCTACGGTGGGTTTCTAGTCCTCATACTCAAAAAACGCTAGTTTGGGACGGCCCTAATGGCGTCAAACACCACACGAGTCGCTCGCAATAGCGCTGCTATGGCTTCGCTCCCCGTGAGGCGTCTGACATCCATCATTGCTCGC
>CAKZKQ010000504.1 GCA_937123825.1 uncultured Pseudomonadota bacterium | reverse complement strand
TGACTTCGAGCGACATCATCGAGGTCAACGCCCCCACCACCCCCATGTCGGTGCCCGGCGTAACCGGCCCCACCGCCGACGCCCAGCGCACCGTGGCGGTCCTGCTCTTTGAGAACCGCGGCCAGGATGAAGACCTCTATCTGGCTGAGAGCATCTCAGAAGACCTCATCGACGTCTTGTCCATGGTCAGGGGTCTGCGCGTGCGCTCTCGCGGGGCCACCAAGGTGGTTTGCAAGGGCACCTGCTCGGCGCGCGACATTGGCCGCAAGCTCAACGTCTCGACAATCGTGGAGGGCAGCGTCGCGCGTCGAAACGACAAGCTCTTCATCCGCGCCCGCGTCATCTCCGTCGACAACGGCTTTGTGGTCTGGGCCGGGCGCAAGGAGTGTGAACCGGGAGACTTCTTCAACGCCACCGAAGACCTGGGGCGACAGATCGCCGCCGCGCTGACCGAAGACGGCATCACCGCCGAGCGCCCGTTGATGGCCCCGGCCGCCAACGTCACCGATCTCTACCTCCGAGCCCGACACGCCATGCGCTCCCAATGGCATCAGGGCATGGACGACGCGCTGGGGCTCTTTGAGCAAGCCATCGCGCTCAGCCCCCAGGACCCCATCATCCTGGCAGACGCCGCCGTGGCACTGGCGCGCCATAGCTTTTTGGATGAAAACGGCAACCATGTCGCCCGCGCCCGCGAGTTGGCCAAGAAGGCGCTCTCGCTGGCCCCCAACCGCGCCGAGCCCTACTATGCGCTGGCCCAGGCCGACTTCATCGACGACAAACCCGGTGACGCCGTCATCATGCTGCGCCGCGCGCTGCAGATCACCGAGGCCCACGCCGAGGCCCATGATCTGCTGGGCCGGATCCTGCTGGAGCTTGGTCCACTGGAGCTTGGCCTCTTTCACCTGCGCCGTGCCCTGGCACTTGATCCAGGGCAGATCAACACCCGCTTTGATCTGGCCAGGGGATGCGCCTTCAAGGGGCTGTGGGATCAGGCCAACGCCTTGATGGACTTCCCTGCCGCCACCCCGTTCACGCTCCTGCTGGCGCGCTTCTTCAAGACGCGCATGGGCTTGTGGGTCGGTCAACCCCACACACCTGACGAACCCCTGCCCGAGCCCGACGAGCGCAACCAACACCTCCTGACTGGCATTGAGGCCTTCAACACCCTCCAGACCACCGGCAAAATCAACATGGTCTACATGATGCACGTCTACGGGGCGCTGGGCACCATCGGCGACGGGCGACGCAAGGCGGTCATCTTGCAGTTTCTGGCCGAGATGCTGGCCTACAGCGGCGAGGAAGACGGCTTCTACCAGACCCTCTCACAGGCGCAGGACGCGGGGCTGGTGGACCTGATGTGGCTCGATCACTGCCCGGTCTTTGAGCCCTACCGTCAGCAAGAGCGCTTTGTGACCTTCCGCGGCGCGCTGGCCGATCACGTCGCCCAGATCCTCCCCAAAGAGGTGCTCTGCGATCCGGTCGTCGCCTCCGCCTGATCAAAGGCCAAGGGCATCAGTCCAGCGCCCTGTCCAGGCGCGCCAGGGCATCGTGGACTTGGAGCGGATCGACCCGAAGGGCTCGCGCAAAAATCTCCAGCAGCTCCAGCTCCGCATCGTCCAACTGACCATCGCAGATCGCCAGCGCCACCAGATCTTCACAGATTTTGCGTCGAGTCCCCAACGAGAGGCCAATGGCCAATTGTGCGCCCTGGGCGGCGGTGTATTCGATGGCCTTTTCAAAAGATCCGGCGCGCAGACTCTCTTTGACTTCGGCGATGATGTCTTCACCGCCAAGCAGCTCATCCACAAAGCGGCGCTCGGCCCTCTTGAGCGTGCCGTCGGCGTAGGCGATGAGGGTGCAGGCCTGGGCGATGAACGCCACGATCTCGTCGTGATGGGGGGTGTTGTCGTTGAGGAAGCTGGGGTCCATCAAGGTCATGATGGCCCGCACTTCTTTCTCCAACTCGCGCTCGGTCAACGCGCCGTCGCCCTGCCCGGTGAGGCTGTGAAAGGCCTGGGAGCGCGAGAAGAACTCCAGCGCGCGCAGGCGCATGGGGCCGTAGGGGTGGGTGGAGAACCAGTCTTCTTCATTGGAGTCGAGCGACTCGGCCGCCAACTCGGCAAACTGCGCGGCGCTCTCGACGGCGTGCTCCAGGAAGCGCTCGGAGCGCAGACCGCTGGTGAGCTTAAAAAAGGCCCGCACGGCGTCGGTGTATTGGCCACAGCAGACCAGACCCACGCGATCGGCGGTCAACTCGGCGTAGCGCATCCAGGCAAAGAGGCGCGCCATGTGGATGGGGGCGATGCGTTCGTCGTGCTCAAAGACAGATGGGGCCAGCGCAAAGTGCTCAAAGATGGCGTGCCCGAGTTCATGGCCGATGAGAAAGCGCAGCTCGGCGGTGGTGAGGTTTTCAAGGGCGACGTTGGTGACGCCAATGAGGATGCGGCCATGCTGGGGCGGGGCGACAAAGGCGTTGAGCAGGGGTTCATTGACGCAGTAAAGCTCCACGGGCAGCCCCAGGCCGAGGGTGGCCTTGCAGGCGTCGGCGGCCTGCCAGGCGTCGGGGGCGATGGCGGGCGTCAGGCGCAGCCCGGAGCGCAGGAGATCGCGGCGCGCGGAGTGGAGTTGTGCCTGGGCGCGCTGCTCCGAGAGGATTTGCGCGATCACCGGGTCGTCCATCAGCCTGCGGCGCCAGTCTCGATCGCCGTCAAACACAATCAGATCGCGGTTGATTTGGACATCAACGCCGGTTTGACGACGGGCACGACGAGAACGGTATGCCATGGTGGGCTCCTTGGGGGGGTGGTGGGGGTGCGGGCGAGTGAGTTTGGGGTTGGCGGGCTGGGGTTTGGGCCTTTTTGCGGGTCAAAAGTGCGGTTGTGGTGTGGCAGCGGACAAATGGTCGTGCCAGCGGTTGCGAGGCAGGTCTAAGGTGCGCTGCCCGCGCTGGAAATTTTGCAGCGTGGGGGCAGCCGCTGAAGGTGTTTTGTGCCCGGTTGCCCAATGGATGTAAAGCAGCGAATGAATGGAGCCAACGGGTTGCTTATTGTCGGCAGCCTTCTCCAAGGAGCTTTGAGTCATGAAAGAAGGTATCCACCCCACGCTCAACCCGGTGATCTTTGTTGATGGTGAGCACGAGTTCATCACCCTCTCGACCAAGTCCTCCAACAAAACCAAAGAAATCGACGGCGTCGAGCACTTCATCATCCCGATCGAAATCAGCTCAGCCTCGCACCCCTTCTTCACTGGCCAGCAGAAGCTCATCGACACCGCCGGCCGCGTGGAGCGCTTCAACCGCAAGTTCGCCCGCCGTCGTCGCAAAGCCTGAGCATCCCCGATGCACTGTGCGCCTGGATGTGTGGGCGCGCACAAGCCAGCGCGCCCCGCTTGGAGCCGGCCTCACCTTTGGGTGACGCTGGCTTTTGTTGTTTTTGCGTGGTCTGCTGCTTTGGACAGCCCCGGTCTTGCTGGGATTTTGCCAGGCACAGGCGCGGCGCAGACAAGGGGTTTCCACTCGACCCTGACCGCTTTCACAGCTCCATAGACCCTGCTGGGGCAAGGGGACCGAGTCTGGCAATAACAAGAACAAGACAAGCTCGCCTTTGACCACCGAACCCGTGCCGGGCCCATTTTGGGTCCAACAAGCACCACCGCGAGGTGTGTAGAGAGGGTCAGACA
>CAKZKQ010000503.1 GCA_937123825.1 uncultured Pseudomonadota bacterium | reverse complement strand
CATCGCGCGGCGCACTTTGGACCCAACGCCCCAGCCCATAAATTTGCGTCGTGGGCACCTGACGACCAAAGAAGTAGGTCTCGGCCTGCTCCACACCCAACGACGCCATGCGCGCCTCCACAGAGCGCCGACGACCCAAACGTGGGTGCTGCTCCAGGCTCGCCTGGTCAGACTGCCGCGCCTGACTGCGCTTGCCCTGCTGCGCCAGAATGTCTCCCTGGCGCTCCAACGCCCAGGCGAGGTTGGGCCGACTGAGCACCTCCCACGCCAGGACGGCGTTGCTTTCTTCCTGGGCCTCTTTCAAACGACGCGCCGCCAACAAGGCCTCCACAAGCTCCAGACGATAGCGCGCCGTGCGCGGGCTGTGCGCCACCGCCTGCTCAAAGCACCCAATGGCCTGCTCAAAACGCCGCTCGGCCTGCCTGTCGCCCCCCTCAACCCTCAACGCCGCGATGCTGCGCGCGCAGCGCTTCTCAAAGATGCTCTTGCGGTCAAAGTAGAACTCGGCCATCGCCAGTTCCTCGTCACTCAACGCCATCGCATCCAGAAACTCTTCCCACTGGCCCACCAATTCATCCACGCTGACCCCGTACACCCCCTCAAAATCACCCTCGGCGTACACCTCCAGGAGCTTGTCCACCCCGTGCTGGTCCATCAAAAACCGGCAAAAAGACCCCATCAACGTGTAGGCCGTCGAGCCCGCCGTCGTGTAAAACCCATCGGCGCGCACCAACCCGCGGATGTCCGGCGCGATCTTCAGCCGCCGCATCGCCGCGCTCCATCCGTGGGGCGTCAATTCCCCGCGTTGCCACGTAATCGCCTCGGCCAAACCCTCGATGAGCCCCATATTGGGCAAACCCAACGCCCCGCTGGACAAACTCAGCGGCCCCGAACCGTGCGGAGACGAAAAAATGTGCACCAACTCGTGCATCAACACCGGCTGACCCACGCTCCGATACAAAATGTGGAGCTCGCCAAGCCAAAGCCGCGCGATCATCGTCCGGCGCATCCCCAACAAGCGCCCCTTCTGGCGCTGGTCGGCGTAAATGTAGCTGTGAATCTTGCGCCCAGGCCTCAGCAGCGGCCCCTGACCCATGATCTCCATCAATTGATGGTGCCGAAACTCGTGATCCTGCCCAATGGCCTCAATCCGACGCGCGTGCCACGTCCCAGGCGGGTAATGGAGCACAAAATGCTCCGTCTCATGGCGCCCCGACAGCTCCTGCTCAATGAAACCACGGTCGATCTCCAGCCCCAGCGGCGCCCGCTGGCTGTAAACCCCCACCACGGCCCCAAAAGCACACACCATCGCCACGCGCTGCCCCCAAGGCACCGCCCTGCCCTGTCGCCGCAACCACACATCGTCCAGCGCCAGCAGCACCCCAGCGACAAAAACCGCCTGCCACGCCCGATAGAGCGCCAACTGGGGCGGCACGCTGAGCGCCTCATCGTAAATCGACCCCGCAAAAAAGCCGATCACCGGCTCAAAAGCCTTCACCGGCGGCTCCAACAAGAGCACCAGCCCCATCCCCAGCGCCGACAAAATCCAAAATGCCAGATAAACCACCCACCGCAGCCACACCTTCGAGGGCGACAACACAATCGCCAACAACGCCCACAGCGATGACACCGCCGCGCTGCCCACCGCGATCAACCCAAAGAAGGCCAACCCGTGATCCAAGGCACAATTGGGCACCCGCAAGGCGTTGACGAGCAGCAACACCAGGATCGGCGCCAGCAACAACACCCCAATCCACACAAAACGGGCCCAGATCCGGTGCGGACGATGCGAATCGGGCGTGCGCACCGGCGAAAAACGCCCCAGGTGCGGATCGCGCAGCCAGATCACCGGCCCCAGCAGCGACACCGCCACCCCCGCCGCCGCCGAAGACTCATAACCCAGCAGATCAAAGAGCGGCACCACACAGAGCACCACCCCCACCACCGCCATCAACGCCCACACCACCGCCCCAGAGCGGGTCCCCAAAGGACCCAGCACCTTGCTCACCACAAGGACCTCCCAAACAACTTCTCATCCACCGCTCAAGCCCGGCGCACAACCCTCCGATTACCCCATCTGTAAGAAGGGCGGAGACGCCGCCTGCATGAATTCACGTCCCTCAAGGAGGAAGGACCATGATGGAAGAAACCGTCTCCCCTACACACTACGCCCCCGAACACGCCAACCAACAAGGCACCACCGCCTACGGCGGCCACGCCATGGTCTCCCATGACAACCGCCGCAACGACCCGCGCTACCCCATGTGCGTCCAGGTCAAATACCCGCGCCGCAACGCATTCTTCTTCGAGTATACCCGCAACATCAGCCGGGGAGGAATGTTCATCGCCACCGACAAACCCATGGAACTCGGCGAGCGCTTCACCTTCGAACTCCAAATCCCCGGCGAAGACGAACCCATGCGCCTGGTCGGCGAAGTCCGCTGGCGCGTCACCCCCGACGAAGTCTCCGGCATGAAAGGCCCCGTCAAAGACCTCGAAACCGGCATGGGCATCGCCTTCATCTTCGACTCCAACCAAGACAAAACCGACTTCGAACACAAAGTCACCCACATGCTCCACGACGCCTTCGGCCCCGAACTCACCAACGAACTCCTTCGCACCTCACCAGTGAACAAATAAGCTTGGGCTTATTTGTGGTTCGCGGCGCCGGCGCTTCGCTTGGCTTGCTTTCGGTTCGCGGCGCCCCTGCGGGGCTTGCTTTTGGTTCGGTCGCGGCGCTGCGCTTGCTTCCTTGTGGTTCGCTCGCGGTGCTCGCTTATAGCATTTGTGATGGGTTGGGTTCTTGGCTTCGCCGGTACGAGTTGGGCATCCCGTCGAAAGTGCTTCGTTTGGGGTGGTGGGGTCGTACAGCTGGTGGATTTATGGGCTTGGTGCCTGCGCCCAGACGTATATGCCCGGTTTGGGGGGCAGGATAGGCGGCGAAGCTCGCCTTCCTGCCGGCCTCTGTTTTTGGCAACGGCATTGGTTCTCAACCTCAAAGGCCGCTGAAGGCCAGCGGGCTATCGCCGCCTGCCTTCGCCACCCGTGGGGCCAGTGATGACCTTGGTTTTTGGAGATTGAGGCCGCTCAGGCGGTCGGGCTGTCGCCGCCTGCCTTCGCCCGTGTGGGATGGTCAGGCGGCTTCTTCTTGGGGCAGTGGGCTGATGGCGGGGCTGACGGGCAGCGGGGTCAGAGGTGCGGGGGGCAGCTCTTCGCGCAGCATTTTGGCCCAGGTCTCCATGTAGAGGACGGCGTCTTCGCGGATGTTGCGGCGCAAGGGGCGACGCTCCATGGGGATGCGGCGCAAGACGTAGATGTCGGAGAGGTTTTCGAGCTTGGTGATGTCATCGAGCGTCAGACCGCAGTCGAGCATGGTGGAAATGACGTGGTCGAGCGGCAGGCCGCTGGTGGGGCAGTATTCCACGGCCTGCTCTCCCCAGTCGCCAGCGCGGCGAAGCGCCATGGCGTGGATCTCGGCCTTGGGCAGGTTGGTCAGCGTCTGAGCCAGGTGGCCGCAGTTGCACGACCCCATGTGGCCCCATTGATAGCGGGCCCCACCGCGGAGCCGCTGGGCCGTTTCCATCAACGCTTTGACCAGTTCTTTTGTTGCGCGTGCCATCGGCAGCACCCTCCTTGACTATCGAGCGGTCAGACAGGCCTCATTTGCACGGCCTTACAGTG
>CAKZKQ010000502.1 GCA_937123825.1 uncultured Pseudomonadota bacterium | reverse complement strand
CAACAAGACCCGCTGGGCGCCCACACCAACACCCCCTCGGACAACGACGCCCCAGCCGACAACCCACACGACAAACCCACCGCACACAGCATCCAAGAGTCCAGGGAGACCGCCGTCGCCTCCCAAGAACTCATCCAGGGCCTCCTGCGAGAAACCCCCTCTCCTTCCGTTCACCTCAAATCCACCGCCAACCACGCCGCACTGGCCGACAGCCTTGCCGCAGGCCTTTTGGACTCCCCAGCATCCCCCAACGACGCAGCAAAACCCGAATCGCCTCCCAAAATTGAACCAGAATCCGAGGTCGAGGCAGTCGACAAGGCCCAATTCGGGGTCGAAACCACACTCAACGACACATCAGAAGACAAACCCGACGCGGACGACACCAAACCCGAACCCGAGGCAAATGCGGCCGCGACAAACGCCCCCAGGCCTGAGCCCAACGCAGAAGAAGACGCGCCTTCAAACGACGCCCAAAGCACCGCCGAGGCCAACGAGACCGACGTTCCAGACAACAAACCGCGCTCCGAAGCCGCCGCGCTGCCCGCAGAAGCCGCGTCAACCGCCCAAAACAACACACCAGAGGCCAAACCCGACCCCTCAAGCGCTCCAAACCCCACAAACCCAGACCAAACCAGCGCTTCGACACCCGACACCAACCCAGCACCCGCGCCCACAAGCGACGAGGCACAACGGCGCCTCTGGCTCGGCGTGGGCGTGGCGGCGGTCCTCCTATCGGTGCTGGGCTTCATGCTCCTGAGCAGCACGGCCCTTGGATTGCTGATAGGCTCCTGGTTCACCTCTGATGATGAGCCTCCTGGCGCCAGCAAGTCCGCCGACGACCTCCTGACCGGCAACGGCGACAACCCCGCAGGCACCATCCTGGCACCCAAAGACGGCGAGTCAGAGCAGGTCAACGGATCCGGCACCGATGATCCCGCCGCCGCAGGCACCACGCCAACCGCCCCCGCACCTGTGGCCAAACCCAAGCCCGCCAAAATCAAAGGCAAAGCCAAGGGCGGCGGTAAAAAGGGCCGCAAGAAGAAAAAGAAGAAGTAGTTGAGGGGTTGGAGTGGTCGCAGACCATCACTCCGAATCTTTCAGATCCTGAGGGTTGAAGCCCCCCGACCGGTCCTCCAAATCCCCAGGCCCAAAATCCAACACCCGCCCCTCATCAAAAGCATGGGCAGGATCCGCTTGGGGCGAGGGTCCATCGTCCATCTCGTGGTTTCCGATGCATCCATCGTCTGAACGGTACTGGACCACCTCTTCATCAGACTTGTTCATGAATGATTGGGCGATCGCGGTGAGCTTGCCGAGCATGGGCGCGCCGACCTCTGTTGGAAACTGCGGCGACTCAAGGAAACCGGTGTCTGCGCCATTGGACTCTGACCAGTGCATGCCATACTTCACGCCGATGGGGCCGTATTTGAGCAACTCAATGGGCTCCAAAATGGGATACTCGTAAACAGCTTCCAGACCGCCAAACAGAGACGAAGCACGCAAGAGCAAGGCGCCGGAAAACTCAATCGTATTGTCGAGCGACAACTGGGCTTCAGCGTTGAGCGACGGCCCCAAAGGATCCATCGATGACTGGAGTTCCATAATATTAAAGTTTTCACCGCCAATGAGATCGGCGGACCCTTTAAGGCTCCCGTTGACCTTGGTGTTGGCTCCGAGTGTGCCTTTGAGCGCGGCACCGGCTTTTCCAAGGATCAGGTTGGCGTCGAGGCCTAAAATGACAGATCCGCCGACCTCCGCGCCCGCTTCGACCTTGGAGGTGCCTTCAACGCGCAGTGAATCCACGAGTTTGTCCGGGTTGTTCAAATCCAACCCGCCTTCAATCACCCAATCGACGGTGACCGGCTTGATGTAGGCCTGAGCCTCGGCCTCAAAGCCAAGAGAGAGCATCAACCCTGAGGCCCCAAGCGGGAGAGGAGCGGTCGGTGATTTGATGGACAAAGGCTCTTCGGGAAAACGTTTGGTGTCTTCAAACCCAGGGATTTTCTGCCCTTTGCCCTCAACCTTTCCCTCCACAGACCACGCTTTGCCATCGTAGGAGGCCAACGCCTCGGCGCTGATCGTGGGCGAGAGCTCGACTTTGAGTTTGCCCTCGGTGACCTGCAGTCGCTCGCCTGCGTTCTTGCTGGGGATGTACTTTGCCACAGCGCCAAAACTCACCGAGCGCTTCTTCTCACCCTTGTTCTGGCCCGGAATCACCTGGCCAAAAGGAAACTCCCCTTCCAAACCACCGATGACCGCAAAGCCAGTGCCTTGAGACATCTCGACCCCGGCCTTGCCCTTGACCTCAGCACCGTTTGGAAAAGTCAGACCCGTATTGAACACCCCCTCGACAGACCAATAGGGCGCCTTCTCGTTGGTGTATTTGGCCACGCAGTCGCCACTGAGAGCGAACTTGGTGTTTCCGCCCCCCTCCTCGCCGCTGGGCTTGATGATGTCGTGGCCAACCTTGGCCGACAATTCAACATGCTTCTCCTTGGCATCGAAGGAGCCAGCCGCCTTGACCCGATTCTTTTTGCCCGAGCCAAAGAACAGCTCCCCAGAGAGGCTCGCCTTGAGCTCATCCCCCACCTCCACGTTCTCAAACGACAAAGTGGCCAGATCCTTTTTGCCGGCCTTCATGCTCAAGGTCGCCTTGCCCTGGCTCTCCCACTCGCCCTTGGCCCGGCTCATCACCACGGTGGTCTCCTCGACCTTTGCTCCAGGGACCGTCTCCTCCAACGGGGCCAGGTTCTTGGGCGTATAGACCCCTTTGAAGGTCAAACCTCCCTTATCCACACCAATGTCCTGAATCTTCAGCTTGCCAAAACTCCCCACGTCCATCTCGATGGACTTTGGGGGATCAACGGCCAACGTCCCTTTGGAACCTGACCCCTCGATCCTGGCCGCCTTGAGTTCCTCAGCCCCTGTGAGCTTCACAAAGGTCTTTGTATCCTTGGCAAAGCTGAACTTCAGCGTCCCGTCCTCGTACTTGTCGCTGCCCTCGGCAAAACGGATGCTGGCCTTGCCCTTCTCCCCAATGTCCATCCAGGCCGGCTTGCTCTCCACCTCGTAAGACACCGGGGCGCCGCTCTTGGCCTCCTCGCCTTCCACGCGGACCAACTTGACCGACTCGCGGTCCATGGTCCCCTTGACCGTCAAAGAGATCGACTGGGGCGCCTCACTCTCCTCACCGCCCTCTTCCTTCTCCTGCGCCTCGCCCTGCTCGCCAGACTGCCCCTCAGAACCGGCCTCTTTGCGCTGCACAGACTCACCGCCCAAAGCCCCACCCGCACCAGGACCCTCATCCAAGAGCTTCTGCGCGCTCTTGCCCTGGACCACCAAATCCGCCACCGCATCGGCGTGCTGCTCGTAAGGGTCACCAGCCTGGCCCACGCCGCCCTTGAGATGAACCCCAGCGCGCTGTTGAACGACGTGGGCGGCCTCGTGCGCGGCCGTGTGAAGCGAGGGCTGCTGCCCAAAGGCCACATCGTTGCCCGTGGCATAGGCCTCGGCGCCAATGTCCTGGGACGCCTGCGCCGCCGCGCCGCCCACATGAGCGCGCACCCCAGAGACATCATGATGCCCAAAGGACGCCTGCACCTGTTCCAAATAAGGCAACCCCTGACCGCTGCCCTGCACACCGCGCTTGGCCGCCTCATAGACCCCGCCAGTGCTCTGGGGACTCTGCTGGGCGGCCTTGCGCTGCACCGGCAACCCACCACTGCTGCGATACGCCTGCCGAACCTGCTCAAAGCGCGCCGAGGCACGCATCTGGACCGGCTGACCCCCCGCGGCGTGCTGATGCAGCCACATCGGCCCCATCCCCACCTTGGCGTCAAAGTCCTGCGCATCCCCTTGCTTGTGGTTCTCCTGGCGCTCCTGGCGCTCAAGTGCAGACAACCGCTCCATCACGCCCCCTCCAACACCCGGTCCCAGGAAGGATCGCGCGGACACACCCGGACAAGATTGCCCCTCGACACCATCTCCAGGCCCATCGCATGAGAAAACATCTGCTGGTCAATCGGAGCGCCCGCGCGAGCGGCAATAAAAGCGGCCCTCAAAACGGCATTGCGGATGTCACCGCCGCTGATCTGGTCAAAGCCCTTGGCCAGCTTCGACCAATCGATCCCATCATCCAGCGGCGCCTGAGCAGGCACACACGCCCGCCAAATCCGCTCTCGCTCCGCCTTTCCTGGCAACTCATAACGGATGTGAATGGCGATCCGGCGCTCAAAAGCCGGGTCGATGCTCGATGGCAGGTTGGTGGTCAGAAAACACAGCCCCGCAAAAGCCTCAATGCGCTGCAAAAGGTAACCCACCTCAAGGTTGGCGTGTCGATCGTTGGAGGACGACACCTCCGAGCGCCGGGCAAAGAGCGCGTCGGCCTCATCAAACAAGAGCGCCGCCCCGCTGCGCTCGGCATCGTCAAAGACCGCCGCCAGGTTCTTCTCCGTCTCGCCGATGTACTTGTCCACCAAACGGCTCAAGTCCACCTGATAGAGCGGCACGCCCAACTCCGAGGCCGCCGCCCTGGCCGAAAGGGTCTTGCCCGTTCCAGGCGGCCCCGAGAGCAAGACCACGTGGCCCATCGCCGCCCCGTGAGACTCAAAACCCCACTGCGACAGCACCTGCTGACGAAAGACCGAGCGGTCAATCACCTCGCGGAGCTTGAACGCCTGACGCTCGCTGAGCACCACGCGCGACAAGCCCCCCTCAAGCGGCGCCACAAAATGCCCCAAACCGCTCAAACGACCGGTCTGAAGCGTGTGGTTCAACCCCACCAAAGCCGCCATCCCCACCCCAGCGCGTTTGCCCTGCGCCAAACGGCACATCTGCGCCTGCTCCAGCGCCAAACGCGACAAATCGGCGATGTCCGCCCCGTTCATCCCCCTGAACCGAAACGCCAGACGCTCATCGGTCAGCCCACCAACCCTCAACCGCACCGGCAAATAACGCGCCCAAAGGCGCATGCGCGTCTCGGTGTTGGGGCTGGTCACTTCAAGGCGAGCAAAGCTGCGGGCGTGAGGCACCACCAGGTCGGCGGGTTGGGACTCAACGGCCAACACCAACGGCACAGCGCCCTGGGAGAGTTCCGCGAGCGCCGACAACCACCGCGAACCCAACGCCTCCAAACGCGTCTTGCACAACAAGACCGCCCCCAGCGCCAGCGCCTCGCGCTCCAAAGCCAACACGTCAACGTGCTCCGGCACCGCATCCAAATCCACCTTGAGCAGATCCATCCCCACCGCGCCCGCCAGATGACAGGCCAGAAGCGTCCGGCCCGCCCCCGACACCCCCTGCAAGAGCGTCAAAGGTTGAATCGCCGACGCGCTCCAAATCGCCCGAAGCTGCTCAAACTGGTCTGCAACATCAGGGTTCAACACAGGCTCGCGCGACGGCACCTTCAGGTGCGTCGCGTAGGCAAGCATCTCCGACGGCAAAGTTGCGCGACCACCCAAAAGGTCGCACAACACGCGCGACGGTGAGAGCATCCCCTTGACGCGCACCAGCAGGCCCGAGCGCACCAAACGGCTGGACTGACACACCAACGACCCAAAACGCAGATCAAAGGCCATTGGCGCAAGCCCGTAAGCCGCCGCCAGGACATCACGACACGCCCCCGAAGCCCCCTCCAACTGCGCCATCACCCCATACAAACACGCCACATCGTGGCTGTAGTGCGGCGCCAAGGCCAAAGCCACCAACTCCAGCTCACGCTCCCCAAGGCCCAACCTCTGCCCAAACTGAACCATGGACCCAGGCACCTTGAGCCCATCGTCCCAAACCGAGGCACCATGACACGAGGTCGAGCGCTTCATCAGCAGGTCCACCAGCGCCTCAAAAAACTGCGCCATCTCGTCGGCGATATGGCGTGCTGAGGGACTCAATGCTGCTGCGCGCTGCGCCAGGGAAGCTTCCACACGACACCTCTTTGTCTTTGACCGACGAGCGGGTTTGCTGGCCGGGTGCAAAGAGGGGTTGTCGGGCGCTGGCGGTGAAAGTTGCCAAAAAAATGAGGGTGCGGCGTCTTTTTGGGATCGTAGAGGTGTCAATGACCTCTACCAACCCCCACCACAACGCCATCCGTCAACGTCTCTGACACCTCCACAATCCGCCACAGCCCCTCACCAACCACACCGCACAGCCAAACCCCAGACACAACAAAACCTCAGCACCAAATGGCACCGAGGCTCAAAATAAACACAAAACCAATATCAAAAAACATTGTAAAGGTGTCAATGACGTCTACCAACCCCCACCACAACGACATCCGTCAACGTATCTGACACCTCCACAACCCCAAAATCTAGGCCCTGTCTGACAATTGGAACCAAGCTCCGGCGAGGCCGATGGTGTCGAGGTCTAGGAGGCGAGCACAGACGAACCGGGGGTTCGTTGAGCACCGCCGACGACGAGATCGACATCATCTGACCGTCGGGCGACGGGACAATTGTCAGACAGGGCCTAACCAATCCCATACTTCTCCAACCGATAAAGCAGCACATGGCGCGCAATGCCCAGATAGCGCGCCGTCGCCGAGCGGTTGCCGCCCATCTTCTCCAGCGCCGCTCGAATGATTTCGCGCTCCAGGCCAATCAAATCCAGGCCCTCTTCAGGAAGCTCAAAAGGCAGACGACTTCCTGCGACCACCGCCACCGAGTCGGCCTCACCCACCACAAAGTCGGGCAACAAGGAGACATCAAGGCAATCGCCGTCGCGCAACAACACCATCCGTTCAATCACATTCTGCAGCTCGCGCACGTTGCCGGGCCAGCGATAGGCGAGCAGGCGTTGGTCCACCTCTCGGGCCATCTCCAACTGGTTCTTGGGGGCCAGGCGGCGCATAAAAAACCGCGACAACGCGGGGATGTCTTCGGGCCGTTGCCTCAGCGGTGGGATCTCGATGGGCACCACATTGAGCCGATAGTAGAGGTCTTGGCGCAGCGCTCCTTGTTGCATCAACGCCTCCAGGTTCTGGTGTGTGGCGGCGATCACGCGCACGTCCACCCCGACCGGCGAGTCTCCACCCACCACCTCCACTTCGCCCTCTTGGAGCACCCGCAAGAGCTTGGACTGCAGGTGTGGGGTCAGCTCGGCGATCTCATCCAGGAAGATGGTCCCGCCGTTGGCTTGCCGAAACTTGCCGGTGGAGGCTCGGCTGGCACCGGTGAAGGCGCCCTTCTGATGCCCAAACAAGGTGCTCTCCAGGAGTTCGTCGGGGATCGCCGCACAGTTGACCGCCACAAAGGGACGCGCGCTGCGGTCTGAGCGCTCGTGGATCGCCCAGGCCACCAACTCTTTGCCGGTGCCGGACTCGCCTCGGATCAGGATCGTGGCGTTGGTGGCCGCGATTTTGTCCACCAGACGCAGGACCTGATTCATCTTGGGGCTTGAGGCCACAATGGCGTGCTGACGCTGGGCCTTGCGTCCGAGCGGTTTGTTGACCTTTGGCCCTTGGCCTTGACGTTGGTGTCGGTGCTCGATCGCCTTGGACACGCTGACCAGGAGCGTTGTGGTGTTGACCGGCTTCTCAACGTAGTGAAACGCTCCCCTGCGCATGGCCTCCACGGCGCGCTCGGTGCCGCCAAACGCTGTCAAAATCAACACCACCGCATCGGGATCCACCCCGATCAACGCATCGAGCAGTGCCATCCCGTCCATTCCAGGCATGCGCAGGTCGGTCAACACCACGTCCACGTCGGCGCTGTAGGCCGCCAACGCTTCTTGTGCCCGCTCAAAGGGCAACACCTCATGGCCAGCCTCTTCAAGATGAAAGCTGAGCACCTCGCGCAGGCTCGCGTCGTCCTCCACAAGCATGATCCGCGTTCTGGAAGCCATCACCCCTCCCCTTTTGCAGGCTCAAAGGCCAACCAGACCGTGGTTTGCCCTGGCGCGCTCTCAATGTCGATGAAGCCGCCGTGGGCCTCCATGATCCGCGTCGAAATGCTCAGCCCCAAGCCGGTGCCTTCGTCGCGTGTGGTGAAGTACGGGTTGAAGACCTTTTCCAAGTCTTGCTGACCTATGCCAGGGCCGTTGTCGCGCACGCCAAGGCGGCGGTAGCGCTTGTCACCAACCTCTTGGACCCCTCCCTCCAACACCCAGACTCGCCGCTCGTCACCCAAACCGCGCTCCAGCGCCTGGAGGGCGTTGAGGATCACATTCAAAATCACCTGCGACAGCTGCCCTTTGTCTCCGCTGACCACCCACTGCTCCGGCTCCAGTGCCACGTCGATCACCACTTGTTGGCGTCTGGCCTCGTTGTCCAACAACGCCAGCACTTCATCGACGACAGTCGCCATGTCCACTGGCTCCGGTTGCCCTGCTGAAGGGCGCGCAAAATGCAGAAAATCATCCACGACCTGACGCAGGCGCTGAATCTCGCGCAGCAACACCTCGGACATGCGATGTTTGCGGTGCTCCGGGGGAAACTCAACGGCGAGCGCCTCGGCCGCCCCCAAAATGGAGGCCAGCGGGTTGCGGATCTCGTGCGCCAGCCCCGAGGTCAACTCGCCCAACGCCGACAAACGACCGGCGCGCACCAACTGACGCTCCATCAAACTCTTCTCCTCCAGGGTCCGCTCCAAAGCGGCCTGCACTCGCCGTTGGCGCTCGACCAACCACCCCGTCAGGCCCCCGACCCCAAAATAGAGCGCGATCTCCAGCGCCTTATCCATGTCGGGCGACGGGTCTCGGTGGGCGCTGAAGAAAGCGTGGGGGGTGTACGCCACCGTCACAAGGAGCGCAGCACCAAGCCCGCCCTTCAAACCGTGCGCAAAGGACAAAATCAGGATCGGCAGGTAGTACAAGCGCCGATAGACGTTGTGAAACGCCACGTCGTGCATGTCTGTCAGGTAGTGCATTGACGTAAAGAGCCCCACCAAACCCAACGACAACACGATTTGACCTGTCTTCCAGCCGTTCTTGCCTTTCACCATCGTGCACCAACCCCCACCGTGCTCGCCAAGTGTCACCAAACGCCGCACCACAGCAAAGCACAGAGCGTTCCACACAGCCGCTCCACACAACCCAAAACCCCACGACGCCCTCTTGCACCCATCACCGTAGACTATTCTTCTATCTGTTGAACAATAGTCTACAATGTCCACGCCAAAACGTGACACGACAAGGCACAAAGCCCCAACCGACTGCCTTGAAATCGATGGCACACACTTTGCCTAGGTCAAAGACCCGGCAGTATGGACACTCTCTGGTACAATCCCCCAGACACCATGGCTGTCCATGACACAAAGGAGACACAACCCCATGAAAACAATCACCGCATTGGCCCTTCTCCTGAGCGCACTGGCGCTGGGCTGCGACAGCGCCCCAGCCACCAAGGCACCGCCTGCAGCCCCCGCCCAGGAGGCGACAGGGCTGACCCCAGAGGGCAAAACGTTTGATCCACCGGTCAAGCGAAGCGCCATCCCCGACGGCGCCTGGTACTGCGATATGGGCACTGTCCATTATGCCCGCTCGGAGAAGGGCGACAACACCTGCCCGCTGTGCAAAATGAAGCTCACCGAGAAAAAGGCGGCCAAATGAAGATGAGCAGGTTCACAGTGCGGCGAGTGACCGCGGCGCTCGTTGTGCTATGGGCGATGACCGCCCTGGCCTGCACACATTCGCAGCCGCTCAAAGACGCGCGCACCCATTTGCGCGGCGTCGATGAACGCTTTGAACCCAAGGACCCGGCCCCTGAAGAGACACAACCTCAGGACTTCGCCGACGGCCAACTGCGCAGCTACCTCCTCCACGCCCTGCGCCACAACCACGGTCTCCAGGCCCGGTATGAGCAGTGGCGCGCTGCGGTCGAAACCATCGAGGCCACTGGCCAATACCCCGAGCCGGTGATCACCTACGGCGTCTTCCTACAACGCGTCGAAACCCGTGTGGGCGCCCAGCGGCAGCGCCTGGGCATGCGCGTCAAGCTGCCCTGGCCCGCCCGGCTCGACGCCGACATCCAAGCCGCCGCCCATGAAGCCACCGCCGCCGCACACCGCTTTGAAGCCGCGCTCCTGACCCTCGAACACCGCGTGGGCAAAGCCTTCTGGACCCTCTGGGCCATCGACGCTCGCCGTGCCGCCCTCGACGACCAACGCGCCATCCTGGTCCAACTGGCCGCCTCGACGCGCGCCAGACTTGAGGTGGGACGCGCGACCGTCGCAGAGCTGAGCCAGATCGAGCTGGGACTGTCCAGAGCCGACGACGCCATCGAGAACCTCAGCGCCGACCGACAAAGCACACAGGCCGAACTGTTGGCCGCCGTCGGCGCACCACAAGGCAGCCAAACCCCCATCGACGCCGCCGCCCCCGCGCCGCGCCCCCCTGGCCAGAACCTGCAAGAACTGCAGGCCCTGGCCCGCGCCCACCCCGATGCCCGGGCGCTTGGCGCGCTGGCGATGGCCCAACAATCACGCGCCGCCAGCGCACACGCCGAGCGCTACCCCGACCTGACCTTCGGGCTAGACTGGATCGACACCGCCGCCATCGAAGGCGCCGACATCGACGACAACGGCAAAGACCCCATCATGGCCACCATCAGCCTCGATCTGCCCCTGTGGACCGACCACCAGGCCCACGCCATGGCCTCCAGCGCACGCGGCCGAGCACTTGAACACCAACAACTCGACCTCGCCGAGGCCCTGTGCGCCATGGTCGTACAACCACAGACCCCCATCCAAGACGCCCACCGGCGCGTGACACTCTTTG
>CAKZKQ010000501.1 GCA_937123825.1 uncultured Pseudomonadota bacterium | reverse complement strand
TATCTTCAACCTTCTCTTGCAGGTGCTCCCAGCCAAAGAGCGGAATTCTGTCAAAGCGGTGCGAGGAAGACGAGGTCCTGATTCACGCCATCGCCCACGCGAACCCGCGCAACCACAAGCTCTACATTCTCGACGCTCGCCCCTGGGCCAACGCCGTCGCCGCCGTTCCCAACGACCACCAGCATGTCACCAACGCACACAACAACGCCATCCGACGGCGCCGCCGCTGTGCCCTGATCCCGTTTGCGCTCATTTCCCGCTCCATCATCCTGCATCTCCGCCCATGCTTCTCCCATAAGCGACACCACCAACACGTGGTGCACCGCAGGAGAGATTCGACGCTGCTGTGCCATGGCCAGCCACACTCAAACCATAACAGAACAGACTATTGAGTCCAATTGAGGTCCCATCAAAGACCCATCAAGTCGGCCAAACCGCCCACCGGGGACGCGCACATCGCTGCGGCGTCTCATCCTGGGTGCCAGCGTTCAACCCCGTCGCCGTCGCAACCAGACGGCGTTGCCTGCGGGCTCGGGCGAGCCTCGGGTGCAGGTCCTGAACCCGTGGGTTCTCAGTTTGCCTTGTGTGGGCAGTCGGTCACCTGGCATTCGCCGTAGATCTCGACGCTGCGCCGGCGCAGCTTCAAACCGTGGTCTGCGGCGATCTTGTTCAGACGCGCCAGCACCTCGTCATCGTCAAACTCGATGATGCGACGGCAATCGACGCAAATGAGGTGGTCGTGCTGTTCTTTGTCAAACTCGGGGTCGTAGCGCGTCTGACCGTCGTCAAAACGGCGCGGGTTGGCCAACCCCTGCTCCACAAGCAGCTTCATGGTCCGGTAAACGGTCGCGTAGCCGATGCGCGGAGACTGCTTGCGCGCCTCCACCAACAGCTCATCCACGCTGATGTGTTTGTCGATCTTGAAGAAAGTCTCCACGATGACGTCTCGCTGGCGCGTGCTCTTAAGCCCCGCGTCGCGCAATCGCTGGTGGAAGGCCTCCATCGCCTCCTTCACGTCCTTCACGTCCTGTCTCTCCCCGTGGTGAGTCCCATCGATGCAAGGCAGGGCTGCGCCCCACACCGCCGTCAAACCCCTCGCAAACTGCCCGCAGGCAAGACCTCGTGGGGCTGTCCTGTAGTGTGTGGCAGCCTCGTGGTGCTGCTCACAACCTAGAACGACCTGCACCCAATAGACAACCCCTGACCGGATCCAAGCACACTCAAACCCTCACAGAACACTCCACCAACGACGCCTTTAACGCGCCGCCACCCCCACATTTGACCCGCGACAAAGGCCCTCAGCGCTCAATCGCATCGACGGCCTCCACAAACGCCTCCAGGAACACATCCAGGTAAGCAGGCACCTCCAGCCCAAGGCGCACAAGGTTGGCCTTGAACATGGGGATTTCGTACTCGGCGCCAAGATAAAGGAGGGCTTGCGGATCGTCGTGGGAGCGCAGCAACTCCAGAATCCTGGGGATGACCTCCACCCCCTCGACGCGCAGCAGCGCCAGAACCAGGAGCATGTGATCGTCGTGCTCACGCTGCGGCTCGCTGAGCACGTCCCACATCTGGGCGACATCCTGCGCCGTCAGCGCCATGTGCATCAACATCCCAGCACAAAACCTCAACTCGTACGGAAAAATCCGTCCCTCATCATCCCCTTTCCACAGGTAAGCGCGCACCAACGGCAAATGATGCTCGAACACGCGCATAAACCACGTGTGCTCCAAAGGCGTCACATCATCCAACAACCGGCTGTTGCCAAAAAACTCGCGCAGGACACTCTCCACAAGATCTGGTGGGACATCGGGAGAGAGCAAATCAGCCATGAAGTCCGCAAAGATCTCGTCCGCCGAGCGAGACGAAACCTTCATCCCCCGCTGCTCAAACCAAGCCCGCGCCTGAGCGCGCTCACGGGCAATCCACGGGCCGACCAGCACGTCATCTTTGGACTGCTCCACCGCAGCGGCAAACATCGCGTCTGCAAAATGGGCCATGTTTTCGTAGATCGTCCCCACGCGGTACGTCGGGGGATCATGAACATGGGGGGATGGGGTCGCCACCACAAAACCATCGTCGGGGCGCTGGTGGGGCAAAAAGTGGCAAAGAAACGCGCAGTGCCGCTGCCTTGGGGTCTTTGTGCACGGGTAAAGCCCCTCAGACTCACTCCACGGAAACTCCTCCAGGCCGATCCAATCCAACAAGCGGGGGACCGGATAATCGCCGTACAATGCCCCAGGATGCGCGACCAGCGGCACAAACCTCCCCCCATACCACCCCTCTAGCATTTCGCGCTTCCAGGCGGGCAAACACTCACCGTAAAACCGCTCCAACGCTTCGAGCGACTGATGCAACCCCGTCTGGTTGACCGTGCTGGTGCAATCGGTCCAACCATAAAGGGTGCGATCTTCGGAGTTGGAAGCCCCCAAGGCGTCGTGCTGACCAGGACAAAGCCCTTCGAGCCACGCAGGATCATGCACCCGCAGCGCCATGATCCAATCGGTGTCGCCCTGGTGGGGCTTCCCATCGCGCGTAAACTGCGCCAGTGCATTGGCAGACGCTTCATCGCGCTCACTGCAGACCACGTGCACCGCACGGATGAAGTGCGTCGGAGGCACACCAGGGCTGGCCTCCAAAGCCGCCTCAAATGGATTGTCCCTGATATGGCCCGTCAGACACTCCAACACAGCCCGGGCAAACTCATGCCCGCCAGGAGGACCCGCGTCGGGATAGACAAGCTGAACCCGAAACTTCAGACAGTCCCCTTCACACTCCATCACCTCAACGCCGTAGAAATCCGTCACGCTCCAACCCCTTGCAACCCATCACTTCAAGGGCTCTCTCCCGGCGGCGCTGGCTTGGCTCGCCGTGGCAACTGACGATAGCGCTCCATCAGACGACGCTGGCGGTTGTCCATCGACACCTCCACACCCCCGATGAACATCCGCTCGACCCTGGAAGAAAACTCCAGCGGGTCGCCGGACCACACCACCAGATCGGCGCGCTTGCCGACCTCCAGCGAACCGTAGTCGTCTCCCATCCCCAGTGCCTGCGCGGGCGCCGAGGTGATGGACGCCAGCGCGGCCTCAAAGGGCAGCCCAGCGCGCACGGCGTTGCCCGCCATCTGACGCAGGTTGCGCACGTTGTGGTTGCTGAAAGTGCTCAAGATCACCGGCACCCCTGCGGCGTGCAGAAGCACGGCGTTGTCTTCGCGGCTGCCGAGCGCCTCGAAATTGGCCGGCAGGTTGGCCATCGAATCCAAAATCACCGGCACCTTGGCCTCGGCCAGCTCTTTGGCCACCATCCACGCCTCGGCGCCGCCGACGATGATCGGCTTAAAGCCCTGCTGTCGCGCCAAGGCCAGGACCATCAAGATGTCGCTGGCGCGCTGCGCGCCGCAGACCACCGGCAGTTTGCCCTCCACGACCCCCACCAGGGCCTCAAGATCCAGGCGGCTGGCGCCCAGCTTCCGAGACTGGTTTTTGTCGTAGCCGCGCGTGTTTTTGGCGTAAAACCGCACGTCGTCAAACAACTCTCTGTAGACCACCATCGCGCCGCCGCGAGACCCACCGGTCACCGACGCCGCGTGTTGCCCAAAGGCCATGTGCATGGCCACGGAGTTCTTGGACACTGCGGCGTTAAAGCGCGGATCATAGAGGTCCACCCAGGCCGATTGGCCCGAAATCAACCCACCCGACGGCACGATCGCCACCGACGTCACACCGCCGGGGCGCTGAATGGGCACCACCAGGCTGTTGGGGTTGAAGCCATCGGCGACCATAAAGGCCGAGCGGATCATGTCGCCGCCCGGATCGGCGTCCACCGTGTCCCTCTCAAGGTCCACGTCCACCAGCCCCAGGCCCGTGTGAATGTCGATGAACCCGGGGGTGATGATTTTGCCGGTGACGTCGATCACCTCACCCGCCCCCTGCCCTTTGCCCACCGCCGTCAAGCGCCCATCGGCACCAAAGGCCACCACGCCCGTCGTCGCGGGCCCCACGCCGGTCCAGATGCCCGCACCTTTAAGCACCGTGGCCTGCTGAGCCGCCGCAGGCGCAGCCCAAAAGAGCACCACCAAACCCAGGAGCAACACCATCATTCTTGCTTTCTTCATTGGGCCGCCTCCTTGCGCTGCGTGTCACCCGACACCTCAAAATCGCTCCAGGGCTGGGCGCCCTTGGCGCTGTCATACTCCAGCACACCGTCCACAAAGACCATCTCGGCCTTGGCATAGACGCTCAGCGGATGACGAGACCAGACCACCACATCGGCCGCTTTGCCTGCGTCCAAAGTCCCGGTCAAATGATCGATCCCCAGCGCCCAGGCAGCGTTGAGCGTGATCCACTTCAACGCGTCCGTCTCGGTCAACTTCAGGCCAGCCTCCAAACCGGCATAATAAGCCTTGGCGGCCTCCTGATTGAGACGCTGGATGCCGATCTCAGAGTCCGAGTGGATGATCGCCCGCGCTCCGGCGGTGTGCAGCAGCGCGGCGTTCTCCAAAATGGCGTCGTGGGCCTCCATCTTGAACCCCCACCAGTCCGCCCACGTCGACACGCTCACGTCCCAGCTCGCCAGCACGTCCCGAATCTTGTACGCCTCCACCGCGTGGTGGAACGAGCGGATCTTAAAGCCAAACTCGTCGGCCAACTCCAACAACTGGAGCATCTCGTCGGCGCGGTAGCAGTGCACGTGGACCAGAATGTCCCCATCCATGACCGCCACCAGCGTGTCCATCTCATGATTGCGCTTGGGCGGCGCCGGGGGCTTGTTGGGGTCCCGGTTGGGGTCATCCTCCCACTTTTGCATTGCCTGGGCGTGCTTCTCCAAGCCCCGGCGGTACTCCACCGCGCGTTGGAAGGTCGCCTTCCAGACCGCCATCGAACCCATGCGCGTCGACGGCATCCGCCCCCGACCGCCATAAACCCGCTTGGGGTTCTCACCGCAGGCCATCTTCAAGCCCACCGGCGCCCCCTCATAAACCATCGCGCGGGCAGAAATCCCCGGGTGGCTCTTGAGCGTCACTCCGCGCCCACCAATCAAGTTGGCCGAGCCAGGGATGACCATCTGGGTGGTCACGCCGCCAGTGAGCGCCTTGTAAAACCCCGGGTCCTGAGGCCAGATCCCATTGATGGCGTTGACCTGGCCCGTGGTCGCGCCGGTCGCCTCGTTGCCGTCCGAGTGGGCGTTGACGTGGGGCGACGCGTAGACCCCCAGGTGCGAGTGCGTGTCGATGATCCCGGGCGTGATGTACTTGCCCTTGACGTCAATGACCTCGACCCCTTCTGGGGCCTCGATCGCCTTGGCCGACACCGCCGTAATTTTGCCGCCTTGGAGCAGCACCGAACCGTTCTTGATCGACTCGCCCGACACGGGCATCACCGTGGCCCCCACCAGGAGCACATCTTTGGTCGGCAGCGTGGTCGGCGCGATGTTACGCGGCGCCTGTCCCACCTGACTGGGCAACTCCACGGGTTTGGAAGACCCCGCTGGCTGCGGCGCCCCCGCACACCCCCACAACATCAGGAGCAAAACCCCAGACAATCTCTTCATGTCCCTCCCCCATACACCTTCATCAAACGCCGCCCCCTCTCAAACACCATCACCCACACCGACGCCCAAACCGGCTTGTCCGTCGGTACGTCGATGTCACAAGGGTTTATTTGTGAGAAGGGGCCAGCAAATCGGATGGATCTCGCAGCGCGGCTGCTTGCCTTGATTCAGGGCTGCGAAGTTACCACATCAAACCCGCCCTTGGCGATCAGAACCCGCGCCCCTGTCGGCAGGGATACAAAAACGACAGCGCCCCGGAAGTTCCCACGGTGTGGGCCTCCAGGGCGAATCTCTTGTCTGAAAGAAAAAGAGCCGGTTGAGGCGAGTTCAGAAGGCGTCGGAGGCAAAGAACCGGAAGTTGGCCACGCCGTAGCGCCCAGAAGGCACCTCGATCTCGTAGGACTGACGGCTGGAAGCGCCGCCCGAGCCTCGGGCCATGATCCTGTGGGTGCCGTCATCGACCTTGACCCGATAAACACGGATGTTGGCCGGCAAGAGCGTCCAGGACCGGGTGTCGGGCGTGTCGGCGGCCGTCAGGCCCCCTTCCACCACCGCCCCCAGCAAGGCGCTGGCGCCAGGGAAGAGCTGTTTGTCCAGCTTGCTGCCCTTGGCGACGGCTTCGGTGGCGTTGCCCGCCAACGCGCGGGCGACCATCCGGGTGAAGGCCGCAAACATCAGCTTGTCCTTGTCGTACTCCCAGGCGGCGATGGTGCACTCCTCCAGATCCATGAAAATCTGGGGGTCGGGCCGCGATGACCCCACCGAGACCGAAAACCGCCGAAACGGCAAGGGGCTGCGCTGAAGGACGGGGAAGTTGATCCACTTCAGGACCCCTTCGGCCACCAATGAATCGGCCCGGCGGCGCTCCGCTGGGCTCATCTGCCAACGGGCGTCGGCCACCGGCGCGACCACAAAGGCCCCCACCGGCAAGCGCTCGGCCTGTTTGTAAGGCACCCGGCCACTTTGGACGATCACCAGCATCTCGCCTTCGTCCCGGGTCGGCGCAGCCGCCGACGGCGCCTCCACCCTGGCCCGGCTGACCAGATCATGGCCCGAACCGACGCGCTCGCCCAGATAGGCGACCTGCTCGGCCAGCTCGTCATAACCGTTGTCGTAGGCCTCCATGTAGTAACGAAGGGCCTCTTCGGTGTCGCCCGACTGCTCAAACACAAAGCCCGCCAGATAGGATCCCAGCCCATAAAGGGCCAGTTCCTCTGGCGCGGCGTCTTTAAAGTACTTCTGCAGCACGCCCAGGCGGCGCGCTTCGACCCTGGCCCCTTCCAGATCGCCAAGCGACATGTAGGAGATCATGGCCAGGGTATTGACCATCAACTTTTCGTGGGGTGGCGCGCGATAAATGCCCGCATCTCCGCTAAAGAGATACTCGCCGACAGCGCCCGCGTCGTCCTGGCTCAAGTCCAGGATCTCCATGGCTTTGTCGGCCTCGGCAAAATCGCGCACGGCGTCCTCGTGGCGCCCGAGCCCTTGAAGGAGCGTGGCGCGCTCAAGGAGCAGCAGCGTGGTGTCTTCGGCGGTCCCGCGTGGCATCTGGTGGGCCTCATCGACCCCCAGCGCGCGGTTGGCCTCAGCCAGCGCAGTGGGAATGTCCCCGGCATCAATGGCGGCGTGCATGTTCTCCACGGCGCCCTGGTAGCCAGCGTAACAGCCGCTGAGCCACAACGCGGAGGCCACCGCCACCAAAGCAGGCAGGGTGTGTGGCTTGATCCGCATCATGTCTCCTACTCCAACGGCACCAGCGCCTTGGTCAACTCGGCCTCGTTCTGCCATTTGATGGCGCCGGTCTCGACGTCAATGGCCTGCATAAAGAGGAAGTACTGCACGCGGCGCACATCGCTGGTGCGCTCGGCGGCGTCGTAGACCTTGCCGGTGATGAAGTAACGCACGCCCAGGCGGCGGCCAAACTCGGCGGCCCGCTTGGAATCGTAGAGGTCGGTCTGCTGGAGGCGAAGCTCCTCAAGCAGGACGCGCTGGTTTTCGTGGCTGATCACATCGACGATGCCGTCGTTGACCAACTGGGTCTCCACTTTGGACAGCAGCGCCTGCAACTGCGGGCCGATGTGCTCGGTGGTTTCGTTTTTCATTGGGAAGATCGCCACCGTGGCAGGCGGCTGAGCGCGCGACGCGTCACGGTAAAAGCGCGAGCCCATCATGTGGGAGACGTTCTCGGCAAAGAGATCCTCCAGGTCGCGCTTGTCCAGGCCGGTGCTCATGGCGGGCTCGTCGATCCCGGGGACCTCATCGCCGCGCACATAGGTGGCCTCGTCAGGGCCGGCGCACGCCAGGATCATCGCCCCGCCGATGGCCACCGCCACCGCGCCGGACACCTGCCGCCAACCAAGACGTCGCTTCAACTTCTCCATCATCCTCATCCCTCGTCGCGCCCGTGGGCGCTGCGTTGACCCCTGTGCCTGCAACAAAGGGGCCGTGACTTATATGTCCTCTCTGGCGTGTCTGATCACTGCCTGGGCAACTGTCAATCAAGATCACCTGCCCGAAAAGGGCCGTCAACAAGCTTGCGCCTCAAAGGCGCTCTGACCCTTTGACCCCGTCAATCCGATTTAACGGCACACAGGCCCGAAGGCAAGATGCGCCGTCGTCTTCGACGCACGCCGTTTTCAAAGATTCACTCGGGTCTTCAATTCTAACCCACAACCATTGAGGCCACATCTGGCCAATCGTGACACAAACCCGTAAAACCGATGCATCCCCCGCGCTGCATCACACGATGGGAACACGCGGGTTGGGACTGGAGGCACACAGAGCACATGGGATGGGAAGACAGAGTGGCGCAGTTGGTGCGCTGGCTGAAGATCGACAGCACTTCGGGCCAGGAAGGCGCCTACCTTGAGGTGCTTGAGCGCGATCTGGAGGCCGAAGGTTTCCAGGTTGAGCGCCTGGAGGTGCCCGGCGAGCCTTTTGACAAGCGCTGGAACCTGCTGGCGACCACTGGCAGTGATCCAGAGGTCGTGCTTTCGACCCACGTGGACACCGTGCCGCCTTTTTTGCCGGTGGAGCTGCGCGACGGGGGCGCCATTTACGCCCGGGGTGCGTGCGACACCAAGGGCGTCTTGATGGCCATGGTCGAGGCCGCCGCACGGCTTCGGGCCGCTGACCCCGCGCTGGCCAAACGCGTGGGCATCTTGCTGGTGATCGGCGAAGAGACCGATCACTGCGGCGCTGCGGCGGCCGCCTCTTTGCCGCTGCGGCCCAAAAGGATCATCCTGGGGGAGCCCACGCGCTGTCAGGTGGCGCTGGGTCAAAAGGGCATCCTCAAAGCGCGCGTGCTGGCCACCGGCAAGGCGGGCCACTCGGCCTTCCTCGATGCGGGACACTCGGCCATCGACAAGCTCTTGGACGTGCTGTGGCGCGTGCGGCAGGCCCAGTGGCCCCAAGACCCGGATCTGGGCCCGACGACCATCAACGTGGGGATGATCCGCGGGGGCGTGGCGGCCAATATTTTTGCGCCCGAGGCCAGCGCCGATTTGATGTTTCGGGCCGTGAGCGACACCCAGGGGCTTGAGGCGCAGCTTCGGCAGCTTGCAGGCGAGCAGGCGCAGGTGCAGGTCCTTAGCCGAGGCGAGCCGCAGCATTTTGATCGGCCGCCGAGGGATGAAGAGACGTGTGTGGTGCCTTTCAATAGCGACGCGGCGTGGTTGCGACCGCTTGGACCTGTGTGGTTGACCGGGCCTGGAGACATCCGCCTTGCGCACTCGGACCACGAGCACATCACGGTCGCAGACCTGGAGGCGGGGGCGCAA
This sequence comes from uncultured Pseudomonadota bacterium, assembly GCA_937123825.1. Classification (GTDB taxonomy): domain Bacteria; phylum Myxococcota_A; class Bradymonadia; order Bradymonadales; genus CAKZKQ01. Next base: position 1,374 of record CAKZKQ010000501.1, on the reverse strand, counting down.
CTCTATCAGCGCCTCATCCGGGCTGCGCTGGAAGGCTGAGCAAGACAAAGACCGAAGACAAGAGAGGACGTGGCTGTGGCGCACAATACAACCAAACAACACCGCTGGACCCGGATCGCCGCTTCGGCGTTGCTGGGCTGCGCGCTGACGCTGGGGGCTTGCTCGGGGGAAAAGAAACCCGCGGCCGAGCCCGGCGCCAAGAAGGCCGCCGCCGCTGCGACCAACGACAAAGCGGCCCCCAAAGCGGACAAGGCCAATGACAAGGAGCGCGGCGAGCCTGGGGCGGCCAAGCGGCTGACCAGCGGTGATGAGGTCGTTTACGAAAAGAACGGCGTCAAGATCACCATGGCGGACCTGGAGCGCTTTGCCATGGCCATACGCACCTTCCAGCCCCCTTATGAAAAGGGCGTGGCGCTCGAAGCACGCGAGCTTTACAAACAAGCCCAGGCCGCCGGCAACAGCCGCAAATACGACAAGGCCCTCAAGCTCTTCATCGACTCCAGCCTGGCCGCCAGGCACTGGCCCGCCCCGGTCTACGGCGCCGGGTGGTCCTACATCATGCAGGGTGATCTGGAGAAGGCCATCGACGCCTACAAGCAGGCCGACCGTCTGGCACCCCGCGGCTATAAAAACACCAAGCTGGCCATCGACACACTTCAGCGCGAGATCGACGGCAAGCTCCCGCCGGCGACCTACATGCGCTTTGAGCTGCTGATGGCCAACACCCCGCCGGACAAGCGCCGCGAAAAGCTCGACAAGATGCTCAAAGAAGCCCCCGAGTTTCCGGGGGGCTGGCGAGTGCTCTCGACCATGCAGGACAACGACGAGGAGGCCATGAAGCTCATTGAGTTGGCCATGTCCTACAAGCCCGACCCAGAGACCATGGGGCACCTGATGGTCAACAAGGCCATTTTGCTTGATCGCGTGGGGCAGAAGAAGGAAGCAATGGATATCCTGGGGGCGCTGGCCACCAACCCCGAGCTGCCCTTCACCAGCGAATACATGGCCAAACTGACCATGCTGCGCTTTGTGGCCGAAGGCGGCGGCTGAAGCGCTCGCCCCTCCTCCATTGCTTCCCTCTCAAGGCCGCCAACGCGCCCATTTGGGCGCTGATCGGCACAATTTGAAATATTCGCAGGCGCTGTGTTGTAGTGTGGGTGTTCCAGACACTGTCTGAGCAGAGGGCACCGCAACACCATACCATGCCACCCTCATACCAAGCTGCAGACGTCCGACTGACTTTGTGACGGCCCTAACGGCGCCAGGAACCACGGAACTCGCTTGCGGTGGCGCTGCCACAGCTTCGCTCATCCCGAGGCCCCTGCCATCCGTTATTGCTCGTCTCAAAGCAAGCCTTTCGTCTGCATTTTGGTA
>CAKZKQ010000500.1 GCA_937123825.1 uncultured Pseudomonadota bacterium | reverse complement strand
CCGAGTTGGTCGAAGAGGACGAATTCACCAAAGGAGCGGTTGATGAGCATGGCGCCAGTCCTGGCTCGATCTCGCAGGGGAGGTCCACAGTTGTGCGGGTCCCGGGGGTGGACGCATAGAGAGCAAAGAAGTGCAAAGCGGAAAAGCGTGGGGCTAAGAGCAGTGGGGGACGTTTCTCAATTGCATTGTGACAATTTGGGCAAAGATGCCTGTTGTGTGCACAACGCGGGTTGAGTGTTTGGTCTCCACCACTGCGGCCTGGACTTTCCCAACACCCTCTAAGTTAAGGGGGGCGCGGGATTGTGTCAAAGACGTCACTCACACTCCAGTTCGACGTTGTTGAGGACCTGCCCGGTGATGCTGTCTGCGATGACGACGGTGGTGCTGCCCGTGGCCTCACAGATGTAGCCGATGTTCATGGTGCCGTCATCGCGGGTGAACGTGGCGCGGACAAAAGGGCAGCCGATGCCAGGGGTGGGCTCGGTGAAGTTCAGCAGGAGGTCATCGCCCTGGTCACAGCGAAGCTCTGAGATGATGACTTCGGTGCCGGCTGGCACAGGCTCGGGGATGTCGGCCTGGCGATAGGTCAGGCACATGCCGCTGGGTTGGCCGACGTCGGGGCGGTTGGTGGCCAGCAGGACGGCGGAGATGACGTTTTCGGGCAGGCTGGCGACGTCCAGGCAGTCGGCTTGCCCATCATCATTGTTGGTGTTGCCGCCCAAAGGGATGCACAGGGCTTCCTCGCCGCACACAAAGTCCTGGCGGCAGTCGCCATCAAAGTTGCATGGTTCGTTTTCGGCGCCCAGGCGCGTGTTGCGGTCGTCGCCGCAGCCCAAAAGCAGCGTTGCTGTGGCGAGCGCCGCAGCGACCAGAATCCAGATGTTGTTGCTTTCGCGCATTCTTCTCCCTGTTTGAGGCAGTGGTTGTTCTGGTTTGTCACAGCATCAGGCAGGTCTCTTTTGGCTTGGTTTGTCTTTGACCTGCTGTGGTCTGTGATCCCGCACCTGGTCGTCACCATTGATTTATATCGGCCAGTTGGCCGGGCGCAAATGGTGAGGGCACCCAGTTGTATGACGCAGTCTAAGCCGGGTTGGGTCAGAAATTGTGACGGTCTTTGTGGCAGACAACTTGACCTTTCCTTTGTTGATGGCTTCTAAAGACGTGGTTTCGCGCGACGTTTGGGTCGATGCGTTGACAAAGTGGACCTATCACGTCAACATTAGCGGCGCACACTGACTGGATGCCGAGCTGCCCCCACGGGGGCGACGTCTGGGACGCCAGGGAGGCCGATGGCGCCGCATCGAAAGTGAGGCAAACGCAAACATGAAGAACAACAATACTCGGGTCAACACCCGTAATTTGGTGCTCCTGTGTGCATCGGCGCTGCTTGTGGCCGGTGCGGTGGCCTGTGATGGCGGCGGGGGTGATAAGGGCGGCAAAAGCGCTGGCGGCGACAAAGCCGCAGCAGGCGGCGGGGATAAGAAGGCCAACAGCGGCGAATTCGTCCCCGGCCAGCAGGACAAGGCCGTCGACACCAGCAAGGCCAAGTTCAAGGGCGCCGGTGAGTTCATGCCCAGGCCCGACGCCTGGCCAAAGTACAAGCTGACCCAGGGGCCGGACTACTACACCAAAGACACCCTCTTTGAGATCATCGACGGCGGCAGCGAGGGTTACATCGCGTACGGCGTCGTGGAGATGGCCAAGGCCGTCTACAAGCCCGCTGAAGGCAAGTTCCAGGAAGAGGTCAACATTGAGGTGTACCGCTTCAAGGACGTCCTTGGCTCCTTTGGCAAGTTTGGCCGCGAGCGCAGCTCCTGTGCCGACAACGCCGAAGTGGGCGACAACTGGTGCCTGCGCCAGTCTGACCTGATCTTCTGGAAGGGCTCCAACATGGTCAAAGTCCAGACCTTTGACGACAGCAAAGAGGCCGAGGCCGCCATCTTGGAAGTGGCCCGCAAGGTCGACAGCGTCATCAAGGACAAGGCTGAGCTGCCGGCGATTTTTGCCAAGTTCCCCAAAGACAAGCGCATCGCGGGCGCCGGTGGATTCACTCCCCAGGAGCCTTTTGGCTTCATCGGGATGAAAAACACCTTCATCCACGCTTACAAGCCCGACGGAGACGCCTACAAAGGCGAAGACGAGTCCGTCTTGCTCTACGCCGCCGAGCTTGGCTCGCCGGACGAGGCCACCAAGGTCTTTGAGAGCATCAAGAAGGACATTGAGGGCCGCAAGGAAGTCAAAGACAAAGGCGGCGTCAAGCCCGTCGAAGGTGCCGGCGACAAGGCCTTCATGTACGAGGACATGTTGGGCACCCAGACGGTCTTTTTGAAGGGTAAGGTCATCGGCGGCGGGCGCGACTTTAAAGACGTGCCCACCGCTGGCACCATGACCAAGGCGCTCTTTGAGGGCTTCTGAGCCCGCTGCGCAGCGTTTGAGGGGGTGACCCCGGCGGCGCTGCGCCCAACGCATCCGAGGATACGGACCATGGCCAAAGCAGGTGATTTCAAGAGCCCCTACCGCGGTGACGACATCGACCGACGTGATTTTGTGAAAATCGCCGCGGGCGGTGTGGTGGGCGCCGGGATCTTTGGTGGCGGCGCGGCGGCGCTCTACGACCGCGAGAACCGGGTGTCGGAGGAAGAGCAGACTGGCATTGTGCGCGATTACACCGTGCCGGACGACAGCCGCTACCCCGAGGTGGTGCAGATGCACGGGGTGGACCCCGAGCAGACGCTCACCCGCGCCATGGAGCACCTGGGTGGCATCAGTCGCTTCATCAGCCGCGGCGACCGCGTGGCCATCAAGCCCAACATCGGCTGGGATCGCGTGCCCAAGCACGCCGCCAACACCAACCCAGGGCTCGTGGCCGCCATGGTCAACCTCTGCATCAAAGCAGGGGCTGAAGAGGTCATCGTCACCGACGCCAGCTGCAACGATGCCAACCGCGCCTACAACCGCTCCGGCATCGGTCAAATGGCCTACAACGCTGGTGCCAGGGTCTTGCTCCCTCGTGAGGACCGCTTCCGCGAGATGGTCCTTCAGGGCAGGCTCTTAACCAAGTGGCCCGTTTACACGCCGCTGGTCTTTGCCGACAAAGTCATCAACATGGGCATCTGCAAGCACCACAACCTTACGCGCGTGACCGCTTGCATGAAGAACTGGTACGGGTTGCTCGGCGGTCAGCGCAACCTCCTGCACCAGGACATCCACACGTCCATTTATGACCTGGCCAACTTTATGCGGCCGACCCTGACGGTGCTCGACGCCTTCAGGGTCTTGCTGCGCAACGGCCCCCAGGGGGGCAGCTTCTCTGACACAGCCATGCGAAACATCCTTGTGGTGGGCACCGACCAGGTGGCCATCGATGGCATTGCTGCGTCGATCCTGGGCAGTGATCCGTTGGAGATCGGTTATCTGAAGATGGCCAACGGTGTGCTCGGACAGGTGGACTTGAATAAGATTCGTTTCAAGGAAGTGACCTGACGAGGGCTTTGGCGCCATCGTGACGGGCGCCGGGTTCGATGACATCAGGCCAGCTTCGGGGGTCATAGTAGAATCATGGCATTGGGGTGGAGTGGGATTTACGTCCCCAAGAGCGCAGAGCAGCACGTGGCGGCCGATACGCCCGCGGCCAAGGACTCGATCCGCAAGGCGCGAGAGTTTGGTGCCACCAGCCGCAAAGGGCGCACGTTGGTCTGGATGCGTCGTGCATCGCAGACCTTCTTCCTGTTTCTATTCTTCTATCTGCTCTCAAAGACCGAATACATCCCGGACTTTGAGGCGGCCGCCGCCATCGACGAGAAGGGCGACGCGATGTTGGGCCTGGACATGCCGGTCAACATCTTTCTGTCCATCGACCCGTTGGTGGGGCTCAGCACAGCCATCGCGGCTCAGTCTCTCTTTAAGGGGTTGGTGTGGTGCGTGCTCCTGGCGGTGCCCACGATTCTGCTGGGACGTTTCTTCTGCGGCTGGATTTGTCCCTTTGGCACGCTCCACCACTGGACGGCGGCGCTGTGGCCAGACATCAAGGGCGGCAAGCGCATCAAAGCCAACCGCCTCAAGCCCTACATGCGGGTGAAGTTCTACATCCTGGTGGCCATGCTCACCGCCTCGATCTTCTCCACCGTTCAGATCGGCTTGCTCGATCCCATCTGCTTGATGGTCCGTTCGGTGGGATTGGGGGTGATGCCCGCGATGAACTTTGCCATGTCCAACGGGCTGGACATGCTCTCGCTGACCAACGTCGACTTCTTCCAGACTGTGGCTGACCAGGGCCACTCGCTGCGCGCCTCGATGTTCACCCAGAACCAGGCCATGTACAACGGCACGGTCTTTTTGGGGGTCATGTTCCTTGGGTTGATCTTCACCAACCGCTTTGTCACCCGTCTGTGGTGCCGGATGCTCTGCCCGCTGGGCGCGCTGCTGGGTGTCTTTAGCCGCTACAGCATCTTTGGCATGCGCAAGGACCACGAGAAGTGCACCGGCTGCAACCTCTGCTTGCTCAACTGCCAGGGCGCCGCCGAGCCCCAGGGCGGTGTCCAGTGGCACGCCGCCGAGTGCCACCTGTGCTTCAACTGCGAAGGCGCCTGCCCCGAAGATGTCATCCACTTCAAATTCTTCCCGCGCCGCTCGGACGTGGCGGTCGGCACCGACATGGGACGGCGCACCATGCTCTCCAGCGTCGCCGCCGGGGCCGTCATGCTGCCGCTGAGCCGCGCCAGCACCGGCTTCTTTGAAAACAACAACCCCAAGCTCATTCGTCCCCCCGGCTCGGTGGAGGAGAAGGAGTTTTTGGAGCGCTGCATCAAATGCGGCGAGTGCATGAAGGTCTGCCCGACCAACTTCCTGCACCCGGCGGCGTTTGAGGCGGGTCTGGAGGGCATCTGGACGCCGATCGCCATCGCGCGTGTCGGTTACTGCGAGCACTCCTGCACTCTGTGCGGCTCGGTCTGCCCCACTGGGGCCATCCAGCCCATCGTCACTGCCCAGAAGCTGGGCACCGACGGTCATGAGGCCATCCGTCTGGGGACGGCCTTTTACAACCGTGGCCGCTGTCTGCCCTGGTCCATGGACGTGCCCTGCATCGTCTGTGAGGAGTGGTGTCCCACGACACCCAAGGCCATCTGGGTTGAGGAGGTCGAGGTTCACAAGGAGCGCGAGGAGGGCGGTGAGATCATCAAACTCCAGCGTCCCCATGTCGATCCAGAGCGCTGCATTGGTTGCGGTGCCTGTGAGTACTCTTGCCCCGTCAAAGACGACCCTGCGGTCTACATCACCAACATCAACGAGAGCCGCAACGACTACAACACGCTCCTGTTGAAGATCATCCCACAGTATTGAACGGCGCGGCGGCTCATTGTTGAGCGTTTGTGCAAAGGTCCAGGGAGGTTTTCCTGGGCCTTTTGACGTTTTTGGGCCGATGATGTGGGTGTTGGTGCTCCTTGTGGTGGGGGTGGGCAGGGTTTTGAGGCATTTTTAAAGAAAAAGGCGCAATGGGCTATGGGGTGGGTCGTCCGTAGGGGATGAGCAACCTGAAAAGGTGTCTTCTTTCCTAGGTGCCAGGCCCAAAGTGCTCCTTCTCTTGGGTCGGCTTCCTCTCCTGTGTCAGCAGCACGGGAGGGGGGGCCACGGTGCCCGTTACCACTGTATCCAGCGCACGGGTGTGTCGCTGAAG
>CAKZKQ010000499.1 GCA_937123825.1 uncultured Pseudomonadota bacterium | reverse complement strand
TAGCGCTCACTGGCGGGGTCACGTCGCTGGGGCCCCTGCCCCAGCCACGGAGAGACTCCGTTGGAGTCTCCAAGCCCCTTGTTCGCTTGTCGACTTTGTTGAATGAGCGCGCTTGATTTGGGACAGGCGGCTTTGTTGAACGGATGGCGGTTGATTCAAGCAGGCAGCTTCGCAAAATGGAACGTAATTTTTCCCGCAGGTGACGTTGTTGTGAGGCTGGCGCTTAATTCCTGCAGGCTGCTTCGCAAAGGGGAGTGCAATTGATCCTGCAGGTGCCGCTGTCTGAAGATGGCGGTTGATTTGAGCAGGCGGCTTTGATCAGACGTTGAAGCGGAAGTGGGCCACGTCGCCGTCTTGCATGATGTAATCTTTGCCTTCCAGGCGCATCTTGCCTGCACCCTTGAGCGCCGCCTCCGAGCCGTACTCAAACATTTCGTCGCAAGAGTAGATCTCGGCTTTGATGAAGCCCTTTTCAAAGTCGGTGTGGATCACGCCGGCGGCCTGCGGCGCCTTCCAGCCCTTGCGGATGGTCCAGCTGCGCGCCTCTTTCTCGCCCGCCGTAAAGTAGGTCTGCAGACCCAGCAGGTTGAAGGCCGCGTGGGAGAGGCGGTCGAGGCCGGTTTCGGTCAGGCCCAACTCTTCGAGGAACATCTGGCGCTCCTCTTCCTCCTCAAGCTCCATGATCTCGGCTTCCATCTTGCCGCTGAGCACCACCACGTGGGCACCCTCGCGCTCGGCGATCTCGCGGACCTGGTCCACGTAGGCGTTCTCCTCGCTGGGGTCGGCGGTGTTGGCCACGTAGAGCATGGGCTTGATGGTGATCAGGTGCAGCGAGCGCACCAGCGGGGCCTCCTGGTCGGTAAACTCCACCGTGCGGGCGGGCAAACCTTCGCCAAGCGCCGCCAGGAAGCGATCCAGGACCGCCACCGTGGCGCGGGCGGTCTTGTCGCCGCTCTTGGCCAGCTTGGACTCTTTGGTGTGGCGCTTTTCGAGCGACTCCATGTCGGCGATCAGCAACTCGGTGTTGATGATCTCCGAATCGCGCAGCGGATCGACCGAGCCCTCGACGTGGATGATGTTCTCGTCGTCGAAGCACCGCAACACGTGCGCGATGGCGTCGGTCTGGCGGATGTTGCCCAAAAACTTGTTGCCCAGTCCCTCGCCCTTGCTGGCGCCTTTGACCAGCCCGGCGATGTCCACAAACTCAACCGTGGCGTAGAGGGTCTTGGCGGCGTTGACGATCCCAGCCAGTTTGTCCAGCCGAGCGTCGCGCAGCGGCACCACGCCCACGTTGGGGTCGATGGTGCAAAAGGGGTAGTTGGCGCTCTCGGCGCCCGCGTTGGTCAGGGCGTTGAAGATGGTGGACTTGCCGACGTTGGGCAGGCCGACGATGCCGCATGAAAGACCCATGGTATCTGTCCCGCTGATGCCGGCACGGGTGTGTTGCCGGTGTGTTGATTCGTGGTTGGCGCGGTGGGCCGCTGCCGAGCGCGGCCATCAAACCCCCTCTTACAAGCAGCAAGGCCGCCACAAGTCAAGCCGCAGGCCCAAAGAGGCCGCTTGACAAGGCCGTGAGGCTGGGCAAATCCTGCCCATCATCAACGACGATGGGGAGGTACGATGGGCAACACCATCACCCAGGGCGTGCGGATTGTGACCGAGAGCTTCTTTGTGCCCGAGCGCAGCAATCCCGACCGCAAGCAGTTCTTCTTCGCCTACCGTGTGCGCATCACCAACGAAGGCCCCAGGACGGTCCAACTCATCAGCCGGCACTGGGTCATCACCGACGCCGACGGGCGCACCGAAAACGTCCGTGGCCCCGGCGTGGTGGGTGAACAACCCATCCTGAACCCTGGACAGAGCTTTGAGTACACCAGCGCCTGCCCATTGCCTTGCCCCGTGGGGGTCATGCAGGGCTCCTACCAAATGGTGGAGCAGGACTCTGGCGAGCCTTTCAACGCCATCATTGACCCCTTTACTCTGGCCGTACCGGGCGTGCTGCAATGATTGAACTGCCTCAGGACATCGCCGCCAAGCTCCCTTCGGGTCTGGACCCGGAAAAGATCACCGCCTGTGTCACCGTTCACGCGGGCATGCAAGGCGGCTCGGGTCAAACCCACCTCCTGGTGCACGACGGTCAGATGGTGGCGCTGTCCAGGCTCTCGTCCATCTTTGATTTCACCGTCCACCACCTCGATCAGGACGCGCTTCCTCGCCTTGCCAGCCGCTTTGGCTCCCAGCGCCTCTATGTCCGCACCCGCGACGGCATCGAGCACTGGTTGACGCTCACCGACGTGGACCGCAAAGAGGCGCTGCCGTCGCTCGACGCGCTCTACGAGGCGTGTCAGGCCTGGGACGCCCAGGCGGCGACCATTGAGGCCGAGATCGAGCTGGCCACCCTCAGCGCGCTTAAAAATGAGCTGCGGATTCGCCTGGCGACCCTGGTGGCGACTCGGCTTGGGGATGTGGAGCGCGCCATGGCGCTCTACAAAGATGTGCTCCTCTATGAGCCAGACAATGCCCAGGCCATCGACGCCCTTATGGAGAGCTTTCGAGCGACGGAGCACGGCAAAGAGACGCTCTGGACGGTGCTGGAGCCCTCGCTGCGTGCCGCCAAAAACTGGGAGTTGATGTTCGAGGCGATCGAGCTTCTGGCGCAGCAAAGCGACGACCCCAGCGAGCAGCGCCGCTTTCGCGCCCTGATGATCGACGTTTGCGAGCACGACATGGGCGATCTCACCACCGCGCTGCTCTGCGCGGCAGGGATCATGCTCCAAGACCCCCAGGAGCCGTCCTGGCGCCAGCGGACCATGGCGCTGGCCCAGCGCGCAAACGATTGGGAGTCCTTCCTGACAGCCCTGCATGCCGCCGCCGATGCGTGCGAAGACCCGGCCAGCGCTGCGGACGCCTGGGCGCTCATGGCCCAGGTTCACGAAGAGCACCGCGCCGATCCCGACGCCGCCATCAAGGCCTGGCTCCAGGCACTGGAGTGTGTGCCCCAGTGGGCCGTCGCGCTCGAAGGTTTGGAGCGGCTCTACATTCTGACGAGCCACTGGAAGCCGCTGGCCGAGATCTACCAGCGCCATATGGACGCCGAGCAAGACGCCTTGGAGCGCGCGGCGATCGCCATGCGCCTGGGGGCCTTGTGGGAAGACCGCCTGCGCAGCGCCAAAGAGGCCATCAAGGCCTTTGAGGTGGCGCTGGAGGCTGTGCCGAGCCACCCCGAAGCCCTCAAGAGCCTGGAGCGGCTCCTCTTGCAGGTCGGCGACCACCAAAGGCTTCACGAGGTGCTCCTGCAACATGTCACACACTGCGACGATTCGGTGCAGGTCTTGGAGATGCGCTGGCGGCTCTACAACCTGGCCGACGCCATGTTGTCAGACACCAAGGCGGCGGTGGGCCACCTGCGCGCCATCTTGAAGCTCGAACCTGCGTCGCTGCGTGCCTGGGAAAAGTTGGCCCAGGCCCAGGACACACAAAAACAGTGGCTGGATCTGGCCGAAAGCCTGGAAGCGATGATCGGCCTCAAGGACGATCCGCCCTGGCAGGCCGATGTGGCCCGTCGCCTGGGCGCGCTGTGGCAAGACCAACTCCACAACGACGAGCGCGCCCGACCCTGGTGGGAGCGGGCGACGTCGATCAACCCAGACGACGCCGAGGCCTGGACGGCGCTGGCCGCGCTGGCAACCCGCGCCCGAGACTTGTCCTGGCAGCGCCAATGCCTGGAGCGCCTGGTTGCCCTGGAGCCCGACAAAAAGAGCCCGTCGTTTGTGTCCCACCAGGCACAGCTCGCCCAGGTCCTGGAACAACTCGATCAAGGCGACGCAGCCGAGCAGGCCTGGCGAGCGGTGCTCAAGGTCGAACCCGACCACGCCGAGGCGCAGGCGGGCCTGGAGCGCCGCTTTGAAGCCCAAGAGCGTTGGGGAGAACTGGCGCAAATCCTCAAAAGCCGCGTCGAAACCTCCAAAGACGTCTCCACCAAGGCGCGCCTGTGGCAACGTCAGGCCGAACTGCACGAGCGCCCCCCCGGCAACGCCCATCTGGCCATCGAAGCCTACCAAAAACTCACCGCCCTTCGCCCACAACCCCTCCAAACCCGTGCTCGCCTCATGGAGCTGCTGGAGTCCGAGCAGCGCTGGCAAGAACTCTACGACGCCCTCCAAAGCGAGCTCTCACACACCGACGACGAAGCTCGCCTGCACGACCTCTCAGAGCGGGCAGCCAAGATCGCCGAGGAGCACTTGAGCGACCCTGAGAAGGCGCTCGACGCGTTGCTCAAGGAGTTGGATGGGCACTGGGGCGATCGGGCTTTGTGTCAGCGCGCAGGGGCGCTGGCGGCCAGCGCTGGGCTATGGCGAGTGCTCGTGGAGCGTCGTTTGGATCGCCGCCGGGACCGCACCGAGATGCTGAACGAAGATTTGATGGCGCTGATCTCGCCGTCGATCGAAGGCAGCCGCTCTGCACAGGCCCCCGAGGTCTTCTTTGCCATCGCGCAGGGACTCGAACGCCGCGGCCAACGCGAAGAAGCGGCCCACTGGTTTGAAAAGGTCCTGACAGTGGCCGAACGCCACAGCCGCGCTCGCCAGGAATTGGAGAAGGTGTTGCGCCGGCTGAACCGCTGGGAGGATCTGGCCAAGAGTCTGGAGACGCGCATCGCTCAGCCCGATCTGGCCAACATCGAGCGGGCGCAGCTTGTCGAAGAGTTGGTGGAGATCTACGGCCAGCACCTGGGCCAACCGGCCAAAGCCCAGCGCCTGCGCCAGGAGCTTGGCAAGGCCGACAGCCAGTCACTCCAATTCCTGATGGGTGTGCTGGCGATGCTGGTTTTTCTGGCGGCTGTGGTCTGGTTCCTGGCCCGACAGGGGTGAGGCCAAACCACACGCTCAGCGGCCCTGGCAGTTGTTGGGGGTGGGGTTTTCTTGAATCACCCAGGTGTCGCCCTGACGCTCCAAAGACTCGCCTGCTCCCGCGTCGCCCACGTCGGGCTGGCTGGGCATGCCCTGGGTGTTGATGAGGCCGTTTTCGTTGGGGCTGTCGTAGACCACGGTGTCGATGGGCAGGGTCTGGGCTGTGATCTGGCTGGCGGGCACCGCGAAGAGGGCCACGCCGTCCGAGGCGCTGCCGCCGTTCTGCATGGTCAGTGAGCCAAGCTCCTGGTCAAAGCTGGGGTTGCCGTTGTCGGCGTTGGAGGTCGGGCCGCCGACCACAAAGCAGCCGCCCGGCGCGATGGTGCCCTCAAGCTGGAAGGTGCCCGAGGTGTAGTCGCTGCCGCCAACTCCAATGGAGAAGTTGGACAGGTTGATGGTCTGGTCAGAGCCGTTGAAGAGTTCGACCCACTCTTTGCCGTCGTCGGAGTTGGGCGCGTCGTAGAAGATCTCCGAGAGGACCAGGCCTTCGGCGATCGGGCTGCACTCAAGCACGTCGAAGGTCATCCGGTAGGTGTTTTCGCCGCCGCTGACGCCGCTGACCTTCAGGAAGTGGCGGCCGCCTTGCTCAACCAGGACGCTGAGGGTCTCGTTGTCGCTGGTGGTGTTGGTGGCGGCGACTTGCTGGCCGTTGTTGTTGAGCAGCTCGATTTGAAGGTCGCCGTCGGCGTGGGCAAAGACCAACTCGGCCTGGATGGTGCAGTTTCCGCCGATTTGAACCTCAAAGAAGTCCTCGTCGCCGCCACAGATGTTGGCCGCGATGGCGGTGCCGTCCGAGAGCGGGGCGGCCGCAGAGGTCTGGTCGTTGTCCTCAAAGGCGTCGTCGGTGCAAGAGCAGACGTTTTCAATGCAGCTGCGGGCCTCGGGACAGTCGTCCTCAAAGCGGCAGCCTCCCGAGCACTGGTTGTCAATGCAGATGTCGCCGCCGTCGCAGTCCGCGTCGCCACGGCAGCCCGGCACGCAGGCGGTGTTCTGGCAGATTTGTCCTTCAGAGCACTCGTTGTCGTTCTGGCAGCCGGTGGGCTCGTCGGGCACGCAGGTGTCCACGTCGCAGCGCTGACCGTCGGGGCAGTCGCCGTCGTTCTGGCACTCGGGCGGATCGACGGGATCCACACATTGGCCCTGCTCACACTCCTGGTCGCCGGGACAATCGTTGTCGTCCTGGCAGCCGGGGTCGTTGTTGGGGTTGTTGTTTTCGTCGTCGATGGGGATGCAGTCGCCGGTGGCCTCATCGCAGCGCGTTCCGTTGCCGCACGCCCCTCCGCAGGGCTGTGAGGTGGGCTGGCACAAGAGGTTGACCGGGTTGCAGACGTTGTCTTCTGGACAATCGGCGTCGCCACGGCACCCTGTGCGGCATGCCTCTCCTTCGCAGATCTGGCCCACCGGGCAGTCTGGATCCGAGATGCACTCGCTTTGGCGTTCAACGCAGAAGCCTTCCACACACGATTGACTGATGTCACAGTCAAGGTCGCCAAAGCATGGCGTGGGTGGGACTTCATCCTGGACTTCGCTGGACGCACATCCTGGGCCGAGCAGGCCCGCAACCAGCATCGCGCCGACGATACACTTCAAGGACTTTCCGTTCATGATGGACCGGGTGTGTTTGAGGGTGTAGAGCTGCGTTTGATTGAGTCAGGGAGATGTTGTTACCGCGCTGGAAATCCAGCCGTTTCCAGATGGGCGATAATATAGGAGAAGTGCGCTGTCAATGGTAGGACGCACAATTTCCCTGGCCCCCTCAGCCCATGATCTGGTCGATGCGCTCCCAGAGTGGATCACAGATTCCAGCCCGATAAACAGCGGCTCGAAAGGCCGGATGCTCCTTGCGATACATCCGGGTCAGGCCCTTGTTTTTTGTGGTCGTACATTGGATTAAGTTGGCCAATCGATCCGCCGTTTTAACGATCAACGCCAACCCATCCTCTGGCCCCAACGCCCCCATTCTGGCGTAGGTCAGCGCCTTGCGCGTCTTGCGGTTTGGACCCTCCGCGTCGGTCAACAGGGCCACCGCGCGCCCCACAGTGGCCCCAAAGCTCGCCTCGACCTCGGCTTGCGTGCGATCGGTGTCCTCGATCACATCGTGGAGGTATCCCGCGATCTGCGCCTGGGGGCCGTAGGGCTCCAGGTGCGCCACCACAGCGTCCAGGTGGTAGACGTAGGGGTGATCGCCGTATCGTTGATCGCCGTGGGCTTCGATGGCCCACTGGCGCGCGGCGAGGACTTCTTGGGGCAGTGGGTTCATGGTGATCGGCCTCCGGGAGGTTGTGCTCACTCATCATAGAGTGCTGAGACCTCCGCGACGATTTTTTCAATGTCGCTGGCGTAAAATCCGGAGCTGTTGAAGCCGTTGACCTCGATGATGCCCAGGCGCCCGTTGACCTGGCCGATGTCCATCACAAAAACCCGATCGGGGCTCCAGATGCCCGCATGGTGCTGGGCAAACTCGATCACGCGCTCGGGGACCTGGGCTTTGACCGCCATGTGGCCATGGGCGCGGTACTGGCTGCCCGAGCAAACGCGGCCTTCAATCATAAAGAGCCGCCACTCAAGGGCGATGTCCACAGGGGTCGCCGTCACGATCGGCGCGTCGGGAGAGAGCAGTGTCTCGACCGCCTCCAGCCGCGCCACCCACTGGCGAAGCTCGCCCATCTCCATCACTGTCCCACCAAAGTCCTTCAGGTCATTTTCTGGGCGGACAAAAACGTGTGTCTGATCAGCCAACTCCTGGTTGGCCGCCAGGGTTTTCAGGGTGGTAAGGCGAGCATCAGCGCTGACAAGTGCGCCGTGGTAGTGGGGGCCCCAGGTGCCAAAGCGCATGGTCTCTTCATTGAAGAAGGCGCCGGGAGACCAGCGCCCGCTGCGGACCACGTTGTGGATGAAGGTGGTTGCGCCGTAGAAGAGGGCAGGGCCCTGGATGTCGGCGATGGGGGGCAGTTCGTGGCTGAAAGGCACGACATCGACCTGATGGCAGGTCAGCCCCAGTCTTTGGCAGTGTTTGGCGATCCGGGCCACGTCGGCGGCGCTGCCCAGGTTGTGTTGCACCACCCAGGTCAGCGTAGACATGGCGTGCTCCTTCAGAGTTCTCGCAGATCTTTGTCGTCGGCCTCAACGGGCTGCTCCCACTTGCGGGCCAGCTCTGCGGCCTCGGGCGCATCGACGTGCTCTGGGAAGAAGTTCACAAAGCGCGTGCAGTAGGTCACGGCGCCGTTGCGGTGTTCCATGGCGTCGTAACTGCTGCAGATTCCAAAGAGGGCGTCGGCGACCATGTTGGAGTCTGGCAGCCGCTGGATCAACTCTTTGCGCAGCTCAATGCCCCTGGATAAGAGGCTGGCCCGCTCAAAGTTGACCGCCGCGCGGATCAAGAGTTTGTCGGCGTTGCGTCCCTTTTTGTCCTTCAAATACGAGCGCTCAAAGCACGCGCCCGCGCTGGCCCAGTCTTCTTTGGACTCCAGCTTTTCACAGCGTACGGAGTCGCCTTCCTTGTTGGCCTTGTTGGCGGCCTTGGGGTTGGCTTGGGCTGTGGTCACCATCGAGACGGCCATCATCGCAGCCAACAAGGCCACGCCGAGGGTTTTTTGTGAGGTCTTCATGATGTTTGTCCTGGCCTGCGGTTGAGTCGGGGTCGGCGAACCCCTCTTATAAGGACTTGAGCACGCCCGACTTCTGACACAACCCCCGACAAACACCGGATTTCCAAGCGCCCAGGCCACGGCTATGAAACGTGGCATGTTCAGCCAATTTAGAAGGCCATTTGGAAGGCGTTTGATTGTTGGTTAAAACATTGTATTGGTCTTATTCGCTGTATTTTGGGGGCTTTGAGGCACTTCAAACCGTTTCACTGGTGCTCATGTAAACCCATGGTGTGTGTCATTGTGGACAGAGGTGTGCAGGTTTTGGGAGGCGAAGAAAAAGGACCCATCTCGACAAAAATAAAAGAAAGAAAGCCACGGGTTTGGGGCGAGCAATAACGAATGTCAGACGCCGAAACACTGAGCGTTGACCCACAGGCCACCAAGCCGCCAAAGACCTGACGCCAAACCCAAGCAATTCAAAAAAGAAAAGAGAAGAAGCCACGGGTTTGGGGCGAGCAATAATGGATGGCAGACGCCTCGGTGGGAGCGAAGCCATAGCAGCGCTATTGCGAGTGACCACCGTGGTGTCTGACGCCATTAGGGCCGCCCCAAACTTGCGGCGCAGCGCACGCCGGCTACCTTGATTCTCCAGTCGGGGCCGTGGTGGACGCGGTTGCTGGAGCGGAGGCCTTTCATGGGGTAGTTCCAGGCGCCGCCGCGCAGGACGCGTTCGCATTCGGTGGGGATGGGGTTGGAGCCGGTGAAGCCCTGGCGGCCTTCTTTGCGCAGTTTGCGGAAGAAGGCCAGGGCTTCTTCGCAGGTGCCGCCTTTGGGGTCTTTGGCGTCGGAGCGGGGATAGTAGGAGGCGTCGTAGACATCGGCCAGCCACTCCCAGACGCCGCCGGCCATGTCGGCCACGCCGTAGGGGCTGTCTCCAGCGGGGTAGGAGCCGGGTTTGCAGGGTCGGCCCTCGTTCCAGGCAAAGCAGCCCCGGTCCTTGGTGGGCTCTTCGTTGCCCCAGGGGTAGGTGCGGCCGTCGGTGCCTCGGGCAGCTTTTTCCCATTCGGCTTCGGTGGGCAGGCGTTTGCCAACAAACTCGCAGTAGTTGGTGGCGTCAAACCAGTCGATGCCCACGACGGGGCGATCGGGCTCAGAGAAGCGTTTGCCGAAGCCTTTGGGGCGCTTGCATTTGCCGGCGTCGACGCACTTGAGGTAGTCGCCGCGCAGGACCTCGTGGCGGTCGATGTAGTAGGCGCTCAGCTCCACCTTGTGGGACGGGCGCTCGTCTTCTTCGCCGACCCCGTCGGCACCCATGGTGAAGGAGCCTGCGGGGATGAGGATCATGTCGGGGCGCGCGTCATCGGCCAGCAATGAGCCTGCGATGGTCAGCATTGCGGCGGCGGCGACCGCAAATCCCATGAGTGTTCGAGTCATTCTTACCTCTTCTCGTGCCGCGCCGTCTTGCCAACGGCGCATCCAACAGGGGCTTGGGTGGGGGGCAAGATAGGGGGCTGTGGCATCTTTCACAAGATCATCAAGGGACAAAAAACCTTGCCAAAGGTACAGTACCTCCGCTAACTTCAGAAGTCACCCCGGAGGTCGGCGGTTCGGATACCGCACGACAAACGGCCCGTCCAGAGGAGATCATGGGACACGACGCAGCATGGCACGCCAAGCGCCGCGAAGGCATTGGTGGCAGTGATATCGCAGCCATTTTTGGGCTGTCGAGTTGGAAGAAGCCGTTGGACATCTATCGGCTCAAAACGGGCATGGAAGGCCCATCAAACGCGGGCGCGGCTGCGGCGCGCGGTTCTCGGCTTGAGGGGGCGGTGATCAAGCGCTTTGTCTTGGACTCGGGGATGCCGGTGACCGATGGTCACGACTTCCTGCGTCACCACCAGTGGCCCAGGGTGCGCCTGCAGGCCAACACCGACGGGACCATCCCGGGGGACGATCCGGGGGTTTTTGAGGCCAAGACCACCACGCGCCACTCGCGCACCGCCGACACGCTCTACGAGGACATGATCCCGATCTACTACGCCACCCAGGTCCAGGGTTATCTGGCTGCGACGGACTACAGTTGGGGGGTGTTGGCGGCGATGGTGGGTCCAGCGGGCCACAACGAGTGGGATCCGCACCAATGCGATTTGCTGGCGCTGCGTTTTGAGCGCAACGACACCGCCATTCAGATCATTGAAGAGGTCGTTGAAGAGTTCTGGGCCCACGTCGACGATCGGCGCCCGCCGCGCTGGACGCGCCACAATTTGGTCCAGGACCTGCTCCAGGCGCTGCGGTGGACCGAGGTTGAGCGCGTGCTCTGAATTTGACGGACCAGCGGCTTGGTTCAGGCCGTGTCTTGGGATTCAAACCCGACCCAGGTGGGTTCAGGTTCCAGTTGAACCCCAAAGGTTTGTTGGACCTGAGCTTGGATCGTGCGCGCCAGGGCGACGATCTCGGCGGCGCTGGCGCCCCCTCGGTTGATCAGGGCCAGGCAGTGGCGCGATGAGAGCCCTGCCCGTCCTGCGATGTGTCCCTTTTCAAAGCCGGAGCGCTCGATCAGCCACCCGGCGGCCAACTTCACCTTGCCCTGCCCTGCCGGATATTGAGGCACGGGAGTGTCTTGCCCCCAGCGCTCCTGGGCCACCTCGACGACGTGTTGGGCGTCTTTTTCAGCGACAATCGGATTGACAAAGAACGACCCGGCGCAGCGGTGGTTGGGGTCGGCGGTGTCGTAGACCATGGATTTGCTGCGTCGAATCTCCAGCACGGCCTGACGGGTCTCTTTGAGGGGGGCGGTATCCTGCCCAGCGAAGCGCTCTTTGAGGTCTCGGTAGCGCAGGGGGGCTTGTTGACCCGGTGAGAGGGCAAAAGTGACGGCGGTGATGACGAACTGATCGCGCCAGCGGCCTTTAAAGTGGCTGTGGCGGTAGGCAAAGCCGCATTCGTCGGCCTCAAAAGTGCGCGAGGCGCCGGTGGCCCGCTCGACGGCGTGCACCTGGGCGATGGTCTCGGAGACATCCTGGCCGTAGGCGCCAATGTTTTGGATGGGCGCGGCGCCGACACAGCCGGGGATTCCGCTGAGGCAGGTCAGCCCGGCCAGATCGTGTGTGACGGCAAAGTCCACCAGCTCATCCCAGACCACCCCAGCGCCAGCGTGGACCAGACAGCGGCCGTCGTCGGTGTGTTGGATTTCGATGTGGTGGTCGGCGAGTTGGAGCACGAGCCCATCAAAGCCAGCATCGGCCATCAGGACGTTGCTGCCGCCGCCCAGGACAAAGACGGGCACTTGGTGTGATTTGGCCCACGTCAAGGCTTGCGCCAGCTCCTGGGCGCCGTGGGCGCGCACGAACCAACGTGCGGCGCCGCCGACATCGAGGGTCGTAAAGGGTCGCACGTTCTGGCGGATTTGGTCGGCGATCTTCAACGCGGTGCCCTCCTGATGGGTCATGGCCGCGCCAAGATAAACCGCCGATCACAAAGGGGCAACGTCCCAGAGCGCCGCAGGCCCTGGGGGGTCCGGTCTGTGGACTCTCCAGGGCCTGCGGCGCCGGTCAGACAATGGACAAACTCAGAGTTGGAAGCTGATGGTGGCCATCAGGGAGAAGGTGTTGAGGTCGGCCGAGCCGCCGCCCTGGTCTTCACCCGAGAGGCTGGAGAAGTTGGCCTTGACACCCGCGGCGGCCTCGCGGCTGAGGCGGTAGTCGAGTCCAGCGCCGATGTCGAAGAAGGTGCCTTCGATCTCGGTGTCTCCCGAAGAGACGTTCATAAAGCCGAGTCCGGCCTGGCCGTAGGCTTCGAGCCTGGGGCCGCTGAGCGGGATGAAGTACTTCAGGTTCAGGCTGCCGCCGGTCAGCGAGTTGCTGCTGGTGGCGTCGGTGCCGCCGACGGAGTCGTGCAGCGAGCCGTGGAAGGTGCCTTCAAGGGCCAACTGCGGCATCAGGCGGTAGCCCAGGCCCAGCGAGATGCCCGCGCCGTCGTCGAGATCGAGGTTGGAGGGCTGGTCGGTCAGGTTGACCATGCCGACGCCGCCGACAAAGTAGGCGCCGCTGCGCTGCGAGGAGCTTCTTGAGCGGCGGCTTTTGCGCACACGGCGCTTGGTCCGTGTGCGAGTGCGGGTGCGTTTGACGCCGTCGCGGGATGCTTCAACGGTGCCCAGTGTATGTTGGCCTTCGGGCTCGGCGGCCATCGCGGAGGGCGCCAGCAGAGCCAGACTGCACAGGGCCACCAGCGCGCCGGTGGCCAGTTTCTTCATCGGGGAGATGCCGCAGGTGTTGGAACGGGTCAAGGTCATCTTAAAGTACCGCTTGGTTTTCTCCCGGGGCCACGACAGGACTGCCCCGCATATCGGAGAGGTTTCAACATCAGTGCTTTTGAGGGGGCGCATGAGCCCACCAACAGACAGTCCAAGAGCGCGTTCAGAGGGCGATAGCCCTGGCGACATCGTTGGGGTCGCCGTGGAATGAGAAAGTTCACATCACGCTCTTGTGAAGGTGGCCCTGACCCAGGCACCGGACCACCCCTCGTGCAATCTTTGACGACATGCACTGACAAGCATTCAGATCAGATCCAAAAAAGATCGTCAACCCCGACGACGACGGGCTTCAATCCGTGAATTTTGTGGCAAAAGGCAGGCGCGCACTTCGGCGCTGGCCACCAGGACGGCGGCGACAAACTCCGGGCGAAGCGCCGGAGCAAAGGTGGGCACTTGGACACTCAGTTGGACTGGCCGGACAGATCTTCAAGCTCTTCAAAGCCAGGCAGCATGGACAGGTCGGGGACAATGACGATCTCAATGCGGCGGTTGGCCAACCTCCCCTCCTCCGTCTCATTGCTCGCCGCAGGCCGGTGCTCACCATAACTGGCCGCGCTCACCCTCCCAGGCGGCATCCCCGCGTCGAGCATGGTCTCAAGGACCGACATCGCCCGCGCCGAGGCCAGATGCCAGTTGGAGGGATACTTGCGGCTCTTGATCGGCACGTTGTCGGTGTGACCCTCGATCTGAAAGTTGCGCTTGGGGATGGCGGCCAGAATCCGGGTCACCTCGGCGATCGACTCGGACCCGGCCTTGGAGAGCTTGGACGACCCCGAGTCAAAGAGGATGTCGGTGGCCAACTCGACGATCATGCGCCCATCGATGATCTTGACCTGGAGCTTGCCCGCGTCGATGAGCTTCTGAAAGCGCCCCACGAGCTGGCGAAACTCCTCGATCCGCCGCTCGGCCTCGGCCTCCTGGCGCTCCAACTGCGCCATGGCGCGCTGCATCTCTTCGACCGAGGCGTCCAACTGCGCCTTGTCTTTGATCGTCTGAGCCAGTCTGGCCTCCAACGCGATGCGATCGGTGCGCTGAGCCCCCAACTCCTCATCGGCCAGCTTCAGCGCCTCCTGGCTGCGGCTCAGCGCGTCGTCGCGCTGCTGGACCTGCTCGGTCAACTCGGCGCGCGTGGCGTCGAGTTCGGCCTTGAGCTGGTCGTGGGTGGCCTGGGTGACCACGCAGGCGGTGCCAGAGGTCCAGACCAGCGCCAGCACGGCGCAAACGCGCATCAAAGAGGGTTGAGATCGTCGGTGGTTCATGCCAACTCCAGGTGCATCAAAGCCGCGCCTCAAAGGGCGCTTTGGGCATTCAACATTCACCAAACCCCCACAGCAATCAACCGCTGCGGGCACCTGCATCAAAAAACCAAAACTTTCCAGGCCGTGGTGAAGGGCACCGGAGAGCAATTGATGGCGTTTTCCTCCAAAAACCTGCGCCAAAGTGGGTGTGGGCGCGCGCAAGGGTGAGACGGCGCTGCATCACAGACGCAGCGCACACCCCACACACCGAGACTCGCGCCCTCCACGGCGGCCCGTTCAAGGGCCAGGGCGGCCAGTCTCCAGGCCAATGACGCACAAGGCCGGGCGTCGATATGCACCATGAGGGCTCATCTGTTAGACTTGTTGACGTCTCTTCACGGCGTGCGCCAATCCAAGCGCCATCACCCGGAGGGAGACGCGCTCTTTCACTCGTTGCAGGTCTTTGAGGCCGCGCTGGCAGACACCTCGGACGGGGAGTTGCTGGCGGCGGCGCTGCTGCACGACATCGGCAAGGCCATCTCGGCCCCAGAACATGCGCACATTGGCGCTCAGCTCTTGAAACCCCACCTTTCTGACCGCGTGGTGTGGCTCGTGGCCCACCACATGGACCTCTTGCACCATCCGCGACGCACGCGGCGCAAGCTCCGCCGCGATCCGCGCCTGAGGGAGCTGGAAGCGCTGCGGCGCTGGGATCTGGCCGGGCGCGATCCGTATGCCCGGACCATGCTGCCGTCCGACGCGATCGACCTGATGATGGACCACCTCCAGCCTTTTGGCCTGACGGCCACCAGCCATGACAAGGAGTACGCTTGATGCCCCGAGGCCTCGCTCGGGAGAGCACAGACTGATCTTTGCCCAGGAGCTCCTGGACCAGATGCCCCACGGCAGCGCACTTTGGCAGCGCTCTGCACCGCAGAGTCCACTGTCGAACCTCTACGACGCGCTCCATCAGGCCAGCGCCACGGCGGTGACCGACAAACAGCGCCGGGCGGTCGAGCCTGTCATCGGCGAAGGCCTGTCTCAAGGCGAGATCGCGCGCCGGTTGGGTGTCAGCCAGCAGGTCGTCCAAAAACGGCTTTTTGGGGCCAGCCGGGGCGGCCGCACTGTTGGCGGCGCCATCGCCAAGCTTCGCAAAGCGTTGCTCACCCACCTCCCCTCCAACCCCCTTTTGAAAACACCATGAAGACCACACCACACAAGGCACAGTTGCGCCTGCGTCTGGCCAAAGAGGCGGCGCGCTTGATGTATGAAGAGGGCGTCAAACAATACATGGACGCCAAGCAGATGGCGGCCCGGCGTTTGCTGGGTCAACAGGGCAAGCGCCGGCTGCAGTTTCGGCCCAGCCAATTGCCCTCAAACGGCGAGATTCAGCAGGCGCTGCTGGAACTGGCGCGTCTGCGCGAGGGCTCTGACCGGCAGGACCGGCTCTTTGTGATGCGGGTGATGGCGCTGGAGGCGATGCATTCGCTGGAGGCGTTTGAGCCGCGTTTGATTGGTTCGGTGAGCACGGGTCATGTGCGACGCGGCAGCGACATCGATTTGCACGTCTTCACCGATGATCTGGGGGTGTTGGAGCAACACATGGAGGGTCTGGGGTGGGACTTTGAGATGAGCGTGGTGACGATCCGCAGCGGCACCGGCTTTGAGGACTACCACCATGCACACGTGGCGGGGGCGTTTGAGTTGGAGTTGTCGGTGTATCCCACGGCGCAGCGGCGCGTGGTTCAGCGCAGCAGCACGGACGGCAAGCCGATCGTGCGCCTGAAGGCCAGGGCCGTGGAGTCGTTGCTGGAAGAGGAGCACAGCGCGCTGTGGGCCACCTACCGGCGCACGGGGCAGTTGCCGCAGTTGGACGACGGGATGTTGTTGGGTTGTGGGGTGACGATGGCGCAGGTGGAGGAGGACGGTCAGATGGTGCCGTGGCGTTGGTAGAGCTCAGTAGGGCACTTCCATCAGGACGGAGTCATCGACGAGCTTGTTGCCGGCGGGTTTGTCGTTTGAGGCGCCTTTGGGCGACTTTTTGCGGCCTTTTTTGGGTTGCCGGCCTTTGCGCCCCTTTTTGCGCTTGTCCTTGGGGTCTTCCTCGACCTGCTCGGGCAGCGGCGGGGGCGTGTTCTTTTTGGCGTCGCGCTCTTTGATGGCTGCGCGCAGGCGATCAACCTCAGCCTGGGAGGTTTTGACCTGATCGGCGCTGCGATCCATGAGCGTTTGATGGACCTTGATGGCCCCGGCAAGGTCGCCGTTGCGTTCGAGGTCTTTGGCCTCCCGTTGGAGGCGCGCGATGTTGACGCCCTCGCGCACCGAAGCCATGCGGCCGATCAAATCGGGGTGTTTGATGGCCTCGCCCTCGATGGCCGAGAGCATCTGCTCGATCTCGCCGTAGCGCCCCTGGGACAGAAGGGTCTCGCACTGCTCGATGACGCCGACGATGGCGGTGCGGCGGCTGTCCTCTGCGGTCACAGGCGGGTTTGTGGGGTGGTTTTGTCCTTGGAGGACCGTGACCACAATGCCAGCGATGAGGAAGGCGATGGCCACGCACAGGGCGCCGATGACCACCTGCCACATCAGGCGCCGGTTGTTGTCGGCCTGGGTGCGGACCATCTCGATGTTGCCGGTCTGCCGGGAGACAGGGGCCTGGGTCCAGGGGGTCGGCGGCGCGGCGGCGGGCCCAACGCGAACGCGCTGGGAGTGGCTGCGCGGCGCGGGGGAGACAGGGGCCGCAGCGGGCTGGATGGCGGTGGGCGCGTTGGTCATCGCCTGGCGCATGATGCTGGATGGCCGCCCGCCGGTCAGCTCGCCGGTGTTGGCAAAGAGTCCATCAAAGACGTTGGTGTCGGCCTCATCAAAGCGCTCTTCGGAGGTCGCGGCCAGGAAGGTAAGGGCGACCGCACCGAGGTCGGTGATCTCCTCGGTCATGATGGCAAAGAGGTTGTCATCGGTGGAGGGGGTGCGCTCGGCGAGCTTGGGCAGCTCGATCTGGGGCAGGTCGAGGTCTTCGTTGGCGGTGTGAGAGAGCAGCAGCTGAAGGACCTCGGTGGCGTCGGCGGGGCGAGCGGCGGGGTCCTTTTGCAGGCAGCGGTGGATGAGGGCGCAGACACCCGGCGGGATGTCGTGTCCTTCGGGCAGGACAAACTCCAGCGGCTCGGGTTCGGCGCTGAGGTGTTGGAACATCAGGTTGACGTCATCGCGGCTCTTGAAGGGTCGCTTGCCGGTCAGCAGGAGGTAGAAGAGGATGCCCAGCGCGTAGACGTCGGAGCGCTGGTCGATCTTCATGCCCTGGATCTGTTCGGGGCTGAGGTAGAGCGCGGTGCCCATGAGGTTCTGCTTGGTGATGTCCTCCTCGGTGGAGAGCATGCGGGCCAGGCCGAAGTCGAGCACTTTGATGAAGTCGGGTTGATTCTTGCGCGGCGAGACCATGATGTTGTCGGGCTTGAGGTCTCGGTGCACCCATCCGTGGCGGTGCGCGGCGCCGATGGCGGCCAGCAGCTGGACGGCCAGCGGGAAGAAGAGCCGCAGGCCGAGCCTGCGACGCCGTTGCATGACCTTGGCCAGGGTCTTGCCTTCGATGTACTCCATGACGATGTAGGGCAGATCGCCGTCGTGGCCGTAGTCATGGAGGGTGACGATGTTGGGGTGTTTGAGGTTGCTCAGGCTCTGGGCTTCGCGCTCAAAGCGCTTGCGGGCCACTTCATCGTCGAGCAAACGGCGAGAGAGGACCTTGACGACCACGCGGCGGTTGATGGGCATCTGGCGAGCCAGCAGCACCACCCCCATGCCTCCGCGGCCAAGGACGCGTTCAATTTCATAGCGCTGATCGAGGACCCGACCGACCCATCGCCCGCCGTCTTCGACGATCTCGCTGGCCTGAACAGGCTTGGAGGCGTCGGCGACCTTGGCGTTGGTCATCGTTTTGATTTCGGGTTGTTCAGCTTCTTGGATCTTGTCGGCCATAAGTCGATGGTTTGATCGGCGTGGTCATCCCAGCAAGGTGGTTTGACCGACGCACTGCCCTTCTCATTCCACGCACATGATCTAAGGACGGATATTGGCTTGAACAGGGGTCGGCGTGCCCATTGTTGCTCTGATCAGTCCCTTCTCCCTGGAACAACGACCAGAACGTTGGCCTTCCCCCGCGTCCGCGCATCCCTTGGCCCGAAAGCCTGGCGTCACGCCTTTACCGACAACGTTCATTTAAACAGGTCCGGGCGCCATGATCCAGATTTTGGGCCTGAAAGATGCAATCGATGCGCAATACGGCGCCGCAACCCCCACAGCGGGCGGCACCGGGCCATAGGTAACAATCCAAGCGTCTAAAGCAAAGACCATTTTCTAACTTTTGCCGCAGACCCATAAAAGCAACCGGAGCACTCATACCATGTGGACACGCATCAACGTCGCCTTGCACCAACGCACCCTCGTCCTGCGCAACGGACAACCCCACGCCTGGCTCGCCCCTGGCACACACCGCCTGTGGACCCTCGGCGCACAGATCGAATGCCAGACCATCGACCTCTCCAGCGGCTTTTGCCCCATCACACCCCACATGCGCTGCGTCGCCCCACAAGACCAGTTTGACGCCCTCCACGTCGGCCCCGACCAAGTGGCGCTCGTCCGCATCGACGGCGTCCCATCCGCCGTCCTGACCGCCGGACGCTACGCCCTGTGGACCGATCTCCAACCCGTCACGGCGCAGCTCATCGACCTCCAAAACACCATCCTCGATGCGCCCGCCGCCTTCTGGCCACTGCTCCCCACCAAGATCGCCGCCGTGCGCTTGGTCAAACCCTTTGAACGACTGCTCGTCTACGTCGACGGCACACTCGATCAGGTCCTCGGCGCCGGACGCTACGCCCTGTGCACCCACAACCGCACTCTGAGCACCCACCTGATCGATGT
Source organism: uncultured Pseudomonadota bacterium (assembly GCA_937123825.1). Classification (GTDB taxonomy): domain Bacteria; phylum Myxococcota_A; class Bradymonadia; order Bradymonadales; genus CAKZKQ01. Next base: position 16,333 of record CAKZKQ010000499.1, on the reverse strand, counting down.
CCGACAACAGGAATTCCAGATCACCGGCCAGGAGATCATTACCGCCGACAAAGCCTCTGTGCGCATCAACCTCATCGTCAAATACCGCATCACCGACCCCGTCCTGAGCGTCCAGGCCACCACCAACCTCAGCGCCAACCTCTACAGCGAAGCCCAAATGGCCGCCCGCACACACGTCGGCGCCGTCTCCATCGATGACCTCCTTGAGAGCCGACACGCCTGCGCCCAACAACTCCTTGTCCAGGTCCGCCAACAAGCCCAACACTGGGGCGTCGAGGTCCTGCGCGTCGACATCAAAGACATCGTCCTGCCCGGCGAAATGAAAGCCCTGCTCAACCGCGTCATCGAAGCCCAGAAACAAGCCGACGCCAACCTCATCACCCGACGCCAGGAGACCGCCGCCACACGCTCCCTGGCCAACACCGCCAAACTCCTCCACAGCAACCCCACCCTGCTGCGACTCAAAGAACTCGAAGCCCTCAAAGAGATCGCCCAACACATCGACGACGTCACCGTCGTCCTGGGACAACAACAACTCGGCGCGCTCATGGGCACGTCCCACACCAAAACTTAAAATGAACGCTTGATTCACATCTTGCTGTGGTTAACCTCCTCCCCTCACGCGCCGTCCCTTAGATTTTATCGGACTCCACACACCACGGCGCCTGAAACCCTACGGAGGACACCCAACCCCATGCATCGCACCCGCAAACACGCCGCGTGGCTCATCGCCCTGACCCTTTGCCTCATCGCCACCGCGTGCTCCACGCCCGCCCCCCAGCAAACCGACGACCCACCCCCCACCAAAGCCCCCGACTCCGCACCGGCCCCCGACAACGCACCGTCGTCGGCCCCCAGCTCCGCACCCACCTCCGGCCCCGCCGCCGCCGACACCCGCGCCCAACAAGCCACCGCTCGCCTCCAAGCCTCCGAGGCCGGCAAGCTGGCCCTGCGCAGCGTCAATAAACACGGCGGCTTTGAGGCCTGGTTCAACGGCGGCGCCCTGGCCTTTCGCTACGACTACCGACCCGTCAAAGGCGAGGCCAAAAACTCACACCAGACCATCGACCTCCTCCAGGCCCGCGCCTACCACAACCTGACCGAACCTGTCACCGGCACCATCGCCTGGGACGGCCAACAAGCCTGGAGCAAGTTCGACGACCCCCAGGCCAAATTCCCCGCCCGCTTCTGGGCCCTGACCCCCTACTACTTCGTCGCCATGCCCTTTGTCCTTGGCGACCCCGGCGTCAACCTCACCCTCATTGACGACAACCCCGCCGACGTCGGGCTGCCCCCCAGCGACGTCCTGCGCGTCACCTTCAACCCCGGCACCGGCGACGCACCCGACGACTACTACATCGTCTACCTCGCCAAGGACGACGGCCGCATGCTCGCCCTTCGCTACGTCGTCAGCTGGAAACCCTTCGTCCAACCCCAAAACATCGCCCACACCCCCGAAAAACTCCTCGTCTACGAAGACCACACCCAAGTCGGCCCCCTCACCATGGCCCAAAAACACACCACCTACATGATGAAAGACGGCAAACGCGGCGACCTCGTCACCAACACCGCCGTCTCCGAACTCACCTACAAAGCACCCTTCGACGCCTCGCGCCTCACAGCACCCCAGGGCGCTGTCTTCGACCGCACCCTGGAGTAAACTCACTGTGTGAGTTTTCTCAGTTCGCGGCGCCGGCGCTTTGCTTGGCTTGCTTTCGGTTCGCTTGCTGCGCTGCGCTTTTGGTTCGGTCGTTCGCTGCGCTCACTCCCTTTTGGTGCGGTCGCTGCGCTCCCTAATGGCAAATGCGATGAGTGGATCGTGCTTCGCTTCGCCGGAGCGTGTCGTCATCACGTCGAAATACACTTCAGAGGGAGGGTGGGGACGAGTGGATGGCGAAGGTTATGGTCTTGGTGCCTGCGCCCACATGTGTATGCCCGGCTTGATTTTGGGGGCAGGATAGGCGGCCAGGCACTGCCCGATAAATGGGACCGAGCACCGGCGAGTGCGATGGCGTCGAGGTCTAGGAAACAAGCGCAGGCGGGCCAGCGGCCCGTTGAGCATTGGTGACGACGACATCGGCGTTATCGAACCGCCGGGCGACGGGACATTTGTCGGGCATTGCCTGAGCTCGCCTTCCTGCCGGCCTTTGTGGGGACAACGGTGTTGGTCCTCAAATTCCAGGGCCGCTTGGCAAGGCGAGCCATCGCCGCCTGCCTTCGCCCATTATGAGACCACTGATGGTGTTGGTCTGCAAATTCAAGGGCCACTCAGGCAGGCGAGCCATCGCCGCCTGCCTTCGCCTCCAAACCATTCGTCAGTGCCTTGAAAAGCTCAAAATGCCTCAAAAGCCGTCCACCCTCACGGAAAGCCTCCCAAGCCGTCGCCACCGACCACAAACCTCTTGGAAAACCCCACAAACCTCTACCACCCCCCATCCAGCCTCCAAAAACGAACCACTTTCGACGAAATGCCCCACTCTTACCGGCGAAGCCAAGAACCCACACATCGCAAATGCTACAAGGGAGCGAAGCGACCGAACCACAAGGAAGCCAAGCGCAGCGCAGGCGACCGAACCACAAGCAAGCCCCATCGGGGCGCCGCGAACCAAAAGCGCAGCGCTAGCAAGCGAACTGCTCTTGAGCACAGCGAGCGTCAGCGAGCAAGCGAAAGAGCCAGGCTCCAGGCTTGGCGTTGGCGCTCGGTGAGTTGGGGGTCTTGGGTTAGAGCGATGGTGAACTCGGCCATGCGGCGTTGGCGGTCTTCGACGGGGGCGCTCAAGGCTTTTTTGAGGCTTTTGATGTGGCGCTGGGGCATGGGTGTGAGGTTGTGCTCTTTGGAGAGAATGACGTTGATGAACTCGGCGCGGACAACAAGGTCCCTGGTTTTGGGGTCGGCGCAGTGGTCGAGTCTCTGGGAGGCTTTTTCAAAGAGCGGGCAGTAGGCGTTGGTGCAGGCGTCCCAGATCCCGTCGTGGTTGGTGGCGATGGCTTCACGACAGGGTTGTTGTTGAAAGAGAGACGCGCATGGGGCCAATGGGTTGGCGGGTCGAGCTGGCGAAGGGGTGGCGTAGACCGTTTTGATGGTTTTCAAGCAGGTGTCCCAGGCCTTGAAGTTGCTCAAACCCGTTGGAGACGCTGCAGGCGGAACCTGACCATCGCCCACCGGAGCAGAACCTCCATCACAGGCCACGCACAAAACCACCGCAAACCCAGCCCAAAGGCCCTTGATACAAAACGTCTTCATCAACTCCCCATGACACCAAATACGGCGTGCTTGTGAACCCATCCAAACGCAGTATGGCAAAAGCAACAACCTGCATCCATCACTCAACTGGGACCACACAACCCCTTCACACCCTTGGAAAGCCTCCCTGGCCACCGACCACAAACCCCCTGGAAAACCCCACAAACCTTCACCATCGCTCATCCAGCCTCCAAAAATGAACCAATTTCGACGGGATGCCCAACTCGTACCGGCGAAGCCAAGAACCCACACATCGCAAATGCCATAAGTGAGCAAAGCGAACGAACCACAAGGAAGCCAAGCGAAGCGTCGGCGACCGAACCACAAGCAAGCGCAGCGCCGCGAACCGAAAGCGCAGCGCCAGCAAGCGAACTGCTACCAAGCAAAGCCCGACCGCAAATGCTACTATATAGGTAAGTAGCAAGGGAGAGTGGCTGTGAGCATGCATTTTGACGGTGGGCCTTGGGGTTTTGGGCGCAGGGCGCCTGTTTTGATGGTGGCGTTGTTGTGGGCGGCCTTGTGGGGTTGTCAGCAGCAGGGGCCTGATGGGGGTTCTGGGCCTGGGTTGGGTCAGGATGGCGCTGGGCTTGATGGGGCTGGTGTGCAGCAGCTCTGGGTCAGGGCGGTGTCGCCGGATGCGGTCGGCGATGGCCAGCGGCTTTTGATGGACGCTGGCGTGCGTGTGCTGGGGCGGCGCGGGGAAGGCGTGACGGTGGTGTTGGCGCCCGTTGGGGCGGCGTTGCCGCCGGGCTTTGAGGCGCACAAGCCGGGGCCTGACGAGAAGATGGGGTTTGGGCTGCGGGAGGCTTTGGTGGGGGACCCTGGTGGGGTGCACCGCGCCGAGGTGATTTTTGCGGCGCAGCCCTGGTCGAAGATTCGGGCGGTGTTGGAGCGCGTTGGGGTGGCCCATGAAGGGGGCCTGCGCTATGGCCACGCGGTGTGGGTGGAGGGAGATGCGCGGTCTTTGCGCGCGCTTGCCGCGCAGCCGCAAGTGAGGTCTGTGTTTGAGCGCCTGGCCGAGCCGGTCAGCGCAGCGCCGCCGCAGGCCGCCGCGCCCGAGGTGATGAACAACGACGCGCGATTGACCAGCGATGTGGACGCCATTCAGCCGGGAGGTTTGGCTGGATACGACCTGACGGGTCAGGGCGTGACGCTGGGGATTTTGGACAATGGGCGCGTGCGCGACACCCACCGCGATTTTGGCGGGCGAGTGTTTTATAGGGAGAACTCGGAGGGATTTGGGGACCACGCGACGCATGTGGCGGGGACGATGGTTGGCGGTGGTGTGGTGCGTCCAGAGGCGCGCGGGATGGCGTTTGAGGCCGAGTTGATTGGTTACAGCTTCTTTGGAGACGCTGTGGGCAAGATGGCTGCCTTTGGCAACACGTTTACGGCCTCCAACCACTCTTATGGGCAGGATCTGGGCTGGAGCGATGGCGGTGGGCAGTGGGTTTATCGGGGCAACGCCGGTTTTGGCAAATACGATCAGAACGCTCGGCGCGCCGATGAGGTGGTTTACAACAACGACGACATCTGGCTTCAGGCGGCGGGCAACGACCGCGGGGATCGTCCTGGGGCAGCCGATGAGCAGCGCCCGGTGGATTGCCACCGAGGGTATGACTGCATCGCGAGCACGTCGCTGGCCAAGAACCTGATCATCGTGGCCGCGACCGAGGACCTGCCGGGCGGACCGCAGGACGTGTCGGTTTTGGAGCCGACGGGTTTTACCAGCTACGGGCCCAGCGATGATGGGCGGATCAAGCCCGATCTGGCCGCCAATGGTCAGGGGTTGCTCTCGACCACCAGTCAAAATGATGAGGCCTATGGGGTAAAGTCCGGCACCAGTATGGCGACGCCGACGGTGACCGGTGCCATTGGGCTTTTGTTGGAGCTTTACGGCAGTTTGCACAACGGCGCCACCCCCACTGCGGCAGCCACCAAGGCTTTGCTCGTGCACACGGCGCGCTCGCCTTTGGGTGAGGGGAGGCCGGACCACCGGTTGGGTTTTGGGTTGGTGGATGCCCGCAGGGCTGCGGAGCACATTGAGGCTTCGGCGCAGACTCCAGGGCTGGCGACTGAAGGCTTTATTGGCCGGGAGAGTCTGAGCTGGGGCGTGGATGCGGTGCCGGGTGAAGACCTGGTGTTGACGCTGGTGTGGACGGATCCGCCCGGGGAGGCCAACACCGGGGGGCCGGATGACCGGACCTCGGCGCTGGTCAACGATCTGGATGTGGTGTTGGTGCCACCGGGTGAGGAGCCCGTAATGCGTTACCCATGGCGTTTGCAGCCAGACGCACCCGGAGAGCAAGCGTTGCGAGATGGGCCCAACCGGCGCGACAACGTCGAGAAGATCTTTGTGTCGGGTCAGGACATCGAGGAAGGCGGCCGCTGGACTGTGGTGGTGCGCCAGGACGCGGAGCCTTTCCAGGGGCGTTTGCAGGCGTTTTCGTTGATGGCCTCGCACCCTTTGGAGCCCGAGGCCGACGCGCCAGCGCTCCTGGACGTGGGTCGCGTGGTGCGCTTGCAGTTGGCCGAGCAGGCTGAGCCGGTCGAAGTGACGCTGCCCATTGGGTCGGTCGATGGCCAGTCGGTGGGTTTTGAGTTGCTGACCGATGAAGAGCTGCCGCAGTGGTTTGCGCTGGAGCAGTTTCAGGGCAGCGCGCCAGACGATGTGTTGACGGCGGGGGTGAACCCTTCGGGCCTGTCGACCGGTGTGTACGAGGTGCGCTTTGAGGTCCGAAACACAACCACGGACGGTGTGTCGTCGAAGCTGTTGACGGTGGAGTTGGAGGTGCTGGAGTCGGAGATCCCGCGCGCAGCGGCGGGCAACGACCGCACGGTGCCAAGTGGTGCGCGCGTGCAGTTGCAGGGCTCGGGCAGCGACCCTGGCGGTGATCCGCTGACCTTTGTCTGGTCGCAGGCGGAGGGCCCTGAGGTGGAGTTGACCGCCACCGACGTGCCTCGCGTGGCGTTTGATGCGCCGATTGCCTCGGATGATGAGCCGTTGGAGGTGGTCTTTGAGTTGGTGGCGTCGGACGGGAGCTTTGAAAGTCAGCCCGACCGTATCACCATCACAGTCTTGCCGGCGGGCGACGGTGTGGATGAGCCAGACAACAACCGCTGTGAGACCGCGCCGGTGGTGACGCCGCCGTTTTTGCTCAGCGATGGGCTCCTGGACGTGCAACACGACGTGGACTTTGTGGCCATCGAGGTGGAGGCCGGTCAGGCTGTCGACATTGAGACCTTTCAGGTTGGCGAGGGGATCGACACGACGCTGGGCGTGTTGGCGGTCGATGGGCGCGTGATTCAAACCAACGATGATGGTGGTTTGGGGCTCTACAGTCGGACGCGGTGGGCGCCTTCTGAAGCGGGGCGGCACTGTGTGGCGGTGAGCACCTACGCCGACTTCACCTTTGATGGTGGCAACTCACGCACGGGTGGGTCTTATGGCCTGTCGATTTTGCCGGTGGGGGTCAACGGGCCTCCGGTGGCGGTGGCTGGTGAGGACCAGCGGGTGCCTTCGGGGCGTTTGGTGCGGCTTGATGGGCGGCGAAGCACCGATCCACAGCGCGACGCGCTCTCCTTTGCCTGGTCGCAGGTGGAGGGGCCACAGGCGGCGCTGGGGAGCCCTGGCGAGTCGGTGACGACCTTTGTGGCGCCCGACGTGGAGGTGGAGACGACGCTGCGCTTTGAGTTGATGGTGGGTGACGGTGAATTTGAAGGGCGCGACGAGGTGGAGGTGGTTGTGGAGCCGGGCTCCGCCATCGGCGCCCAGACCTTTGCCGGTCCCGACCGCGTGGTGGCCGAGGGGGCTCGGATTCAGCTCCTGGGTGAGGTCGTGGGGGCGCAGCAAGAGCAGGTGCAGTGGCGTTGGACGCAACAAGAGGGCGCGGCGGTGGAGCTGCGCGGCGCCGATGCTCGGGTCGCCGAGTTCAAGGCGCCCTTTGTGGACGAGCCCACGACGCTGACGTTCATGCTTCGGGTGGTGGACGGCGATGTGCTCTCGGTGCCCGACACCATCGACATCACCGTGGTGCCCACCGAGGGGGCCGGCGAGCCTGAAAACAACGATTGCCGCACAGCGCCCTTTGTGGACGCCTTTACCTGGCAGGAGCAGGGGCGCCTGGATGGTCCCCATGACGTGGATTACATCCGCTTTTTCATCCGCGATGGGATGACCTTTGCGGTGGACACGTTGCCTGCTGGAGAGTCTTTGACGGACACGACCCTTGGTCTGGCGCGCATCCGAGACGGCGACGTCTGGGACTTGCGCACCACCAACGATGACGGCGGCGTTTCTGTAATGTCTCGCCTTTCAGGTTTCTTTGGAGGCGACGGGACCATTTGTGTGGCGGTCAGCGGTCATGGGGACTTGGTGCATTTTGATGGCAGCTTCCATGAGGTCGTGGGCGACTACGTCTTGCGGCTGACTCTGGGGCCGCCTGCGGGCAACCGCCCCCCGGTGGTGTCGATGCCGGGCGAAATCATCGCCGAGCCGGGTCAGGAGGTCTTCATCGATGCGCGCCAGTCGGGGGATCCGGACGGTGACGCGGTGACCTACACGTGGGCTCAGTTGGCGGGCCCGGCGCTTGATGTCAGCAGGGTTGATGGGGCGACGTTGACGGTGACGATGCCGTTGGAGCTTGAGGAGCCGACGGCGTTTCGTTTTGGGTTGAGCGCGTCGGATGGGTTTTCGATCTCGGAGGGGTCCACGGACGTCTTTGTGCGCCCCAACACCGCGCCGACGCTGGCCGAGGTGGAGACCGTCACGGTGACCGAGGGTCAGTTGGCGGCGTTTGTGCTCGAAGGTCAGGACGCCGACGAGGATCCGTTGGAGTACGGCATTGAGGGGGCGTTGCCCGAAGGGGCGAGCTTTGATGCGCAGACCGGGGCGTTTTCCTGGCAGACGTCCATTGGGGATGCAGGGCCGTATGGTTTTGACGTCTTTGTGAGGGATCCGCTGGGGGCGATGGCCACGGGTGTGGTGATGTTGGTTGTGGAGCCTGGTGAGAACCGTCCGCCGGTGGTGGAGGCGATAGAGCCTCAGTTGGTGGAGTCGCGCGGTGCGGTGACGCCGGTGTCGCTGGTGGCCCGTGCCGAGGACCCGGATGGGTTGCCGCTGAGTGTGCGCTGGGTGGATGAAATGGGTCAGGAGTTGGCCCAGGGCGCTGCGGTGGAGGTCGAGTTGACCGACGGGCGCCACGAACTGAGCGCGTTGGTCAGCGACGGCGTCCATGAAGTCCAGGCTCAGGCGCTGGTGTTGGTGTTGGGGGCCGAGCAGCGTCCGGTGGCGCGCGTGGGGTCGCCGCAGCAGGTGGCGCCGCCGCCCGACGTGCAGACGCCGGTGGCGTATCTGGATGGTCGGGCGAGCTTTGATCCGCAGGGCCGTGAGCTGGATTATGTGTGGGAGGTGGGCAGCCCGGAGCGCTTTGAGATCGAGCCCTTTGCCCAGGCTCCTGCTGTGGGCGTGCTGCGCGTGTTGGAGCCGGTCGAGCAGGAGCGCGCCGTGGTGGTGCGCCTGATCGTGATGGTTCAGGATGAGGTCTTTGGCGACATCGCCTCGGTGCCGTCCGAGACGCGGGTCCGGGTGGTGCCGGGGGGCAACGCGATGCCCGTGGCCGACGCCAAAGGGCCCGATGGGGCGGCCCAGGGTGACGTGATTGAGGTCGATGGTTCGGCCAGCGCGGATCCCGAGGGCGGCGCTTTGAGCTTTGCGTGGGGTTTGACGCGCGGCCTGGGCGAGTTGGACGACTCGGGTGGGTCGATGGTGTCGGTGACGCTGGGTGAACCGCGCGATCCGACGCCGGTGGGCTGGACGGTGGTCTTGATGGTGTCGGATGGGTTTGCGCTTTCGGCCCCCGCGGTGGTGACGATGCGCCGTCAAGCATCGATGCCCGATGAGCCCAACAACAATCCCAACGAAGACCCCGAAGATGACGCGCCCGACGACGAAGATGAGCCCGACCTCAGCGATGTGGGCGACACCAGCGATGACGGCTGTGGGTGTGCAGTCCCAGGAAGGCGTCGCCGCGCGCCGTGGTCTTTGGCGGCCGGTGTCTTGCTGGGGCTTTTGTGCCTGAGCCGTCGCCGCCGTCGGTGATGGCGTCTTTGGATGTGCACTCTTTGAGTGTGCGTTGCCTGGATGTCAGACAGACGGCAGGCGCTCGACAAAGAGGCCTGAGAAGCCTCGGTCGCCCATTTCGGACAGGAATTGCTCAAGGTCGCATTGGGGCCCAAGGACAATGACGTTGGGGGCGGGGTGAAGGACGACCTGCTTGGCCAGCTTGGGGTGGCTGAGCAGCTCCTTCAGGCGCAGCGGATCCTTGGCGACCAGGACGCCGCCTGCCGGTGCCAACGACATCTCGCCGTGTTTGTCGGCCACATCATTGATGAGCTGTCGAGTGAGCGGCGGCATGGCGCCAGCGCTGAATTGCTCGAGCATCTGGGCCCAGGTGTTGACGTCCTGACCGGCGTCGCTCAGGCGCATCAAGGAGCGCCTATCGAGCTTGAAGGTCATCATGGTGTCAATGCGCGAAGGGGTGCCACCGCACGCCATATGGATGATGGCGTGGATGGAGGCGTCGGGCGGCGCGATGACCTCGCCGTTGGGCTGGATGATGAGCCTGCCTTGGCCCAGGACCATGCCCGAGGTGGGCCGCTGAGGGATGGGTTGGTCCGACTCAATGCGGTAGAGGTCATCGGGGGGGAGGCTGTCAAAAGGGCCGACCGGAGGCAGCGGGGCGGCGTTGGTGATGCGGCAGGTGTCCTTGGTGCAGGTGGCGACCCCGGCGGGGACCATGAGGGTTTCAAACCAGGGTTTGAGGTGTTCCTGGAGGCGCCCGCGCATGGTGGGCAATATTTGGGTGGCGCTGGCAAAGAGCACGCCTTGGGGTTGGCCGTTGTAGTTCAGCGCCAGCGCGGGGCGGCGCAGCATGTCCAGCGCCACATGGGCGTGGACCAGATCGCCCAGCAGAGCCCACTCAATGGGGCGCTCGCGGGGCAGGCAAGCCATCAAGGTCATCAGACCGGTGCGCAGGCGCTGATGGACGACCAGAAACTCCGCGCGGGCGGCCTGGAGGTCGACCGAGGCGGCTTGTTGGGTCAAAAAGGCCGAGACGGGCTCTGGGGAGAACTGCGCCAGGGCGCTTTGGATGAGTTGGTGGCTGTGTTCGTCGTGTCGAAAGAGGCGATCGGGCATGCGGCGCTGGGCGCTGGGTGCGGCGTCGCGGTTGTTGGTCAGCGGCTCAAGCCACGCGCCCAGCAGCCCGCCCAGCCCCGAGACGCTCGGCAACCCCAGGAGGATGTCGCCCGAGGCCCAGCGGTGGAGGATTTCGACCGAGAGTTCCAGCCCGGGCAGGTCCAGCAGGTCGACCCCGGCGCCGATCAGCAGGTTGTCGCCGTGTTGAAAGAAGAGGTCCATGCCGCGGCCGATCGCCAGGCAGTCTTCAAGGTGTTGTCTGGCGGGCAGGTCGGCGATGTCTTCAAAGCGGCGCAGGTCGCTGCGGTTGAGCGCGCCGATCTGGGTGACGCGCAGGCCACGGTGGCTGATGAAGGCCATCATGTGGCGCAGCCAGGTCCAGAAGGTGCTCTGGGATGTTTTGCGGCGCCCGCGCGCGGGTGCGAGCGCGGCGAGCTGTGCGGTGGCGCGTTGGCGTTGGTCTTCCCAGTGGTTTTCGAGGGCCGCGGCGAGGCTTTGGCGTGCGGCGGGGGTCAGCGTCAGGTGGTCTTTGCCGGCGGGGGTGGTCAAGCCCACGGTTTCGAGATCGGCCAGAGAATGCTGGAGGGCCGAGATGTCGCGCCGAGAGGCCAGGGTGTCGGGTGTGGGCAGGTGTCCGGCGTCGTAGAGCAGGGTCATCAGGCCCAGGTGGAGCGGCCCCAGGTAGGCACGCTGCTGCGCGAGCGCTCCGGTGGCGCGGTCAAGGATCGCGTCGGCGTCGGAGACCATCAGCGCATCGGGGTCGATGGCGAGCAGGGTTTTGGGCTTGCCGCTCTTCATAATGTTGCGTGTCGTCCTGTGGCGGGGCGCGATGGATCGGCGCGGCCCTGGAGTGTGTCAGACCACCGTAACGGTCTATGGTGGGAGGGCAACTTTTGTTTTGTGCGCGACCTTGGTATAGACGTGTGGCGCTGCTTGCGCGATGTTTGGGAATTGAAGCAGTATCTAATGATGTTTGCAGCCGGGCCTGACCATGGACGGGTAGGCTGGTGCGCGCGACGGCGAGTTTGGCGCCCGGGGCGCGCGGTGCGCTGGCGAGGGAAACGATGTTCAACAAGTTGATGGGGATGTTTGCCAATGACCTGGCCATTGACCTGGGCACGGCCAACACCCTGATATACGCCAAAGGTCGCGGGATCGTCAGTTGTGAGCCGTCCGTTGTGGCGGTTCAGACCGATGGCCGCGGCGGGCGCAAGGTTCTGGCCGTGGGCCGGGACGCCAAGGAGATGTTGGGCCGCACGCCGGGCTCGATCTCCGCCATCCGTCCGATGAAAGACGGCGTCATCGCCGACTTTGAGATCACCGAGGCGATGCTGCGCTACTTCATCCAGCGCGCCAGCTCCTCGCGCTCGGTCGGTCGCCCCCGGATTGTCATCTGTGTGCCTTTTGGGATCACCGAGGTTGAGAAGCGCGCGGTCAAAGAGTCCGCCGAGTCCGCCGGTGCCCGTGAGGTCTACCTGATTGAAGAGCCCATGGCAGCGGCCATCGGCGCCGGGCTGCCGATCACCGAGCCCAGCGGCAACATGATCGTGGACATCGGCGGTGGGACCACCGAGGTGGCGATCATCTCGCTGGCGGGCATTGTTTACAGCAAGAGCGTGCGCGTGGGCGGTGACAAGCTCGACGAAGCGGTCAAAAACCACATGCGCCGCAAGTACAACCTGCTCATTGGCGAGCGCACCGCCGAGATGATCAAGTGCACCATCGGCACCGCCGCGCCGACCGAAGAGGTCATGACCATGGAGGTCAAGGGGCGCGATCAGGTCGCCGGGCTGCCCAAAACGCTCGAGGTCAACTCCGACGAGATTCGCATGGCGCTCCAGGAGCCCATCAATCAGATTGTTGAGACCGTGCGCACGGCGCTTGAGAAGACCCCCCCGGAGTTGTCGGCCGACATTGTCGACAAAGGCATTGTCCTGGCCGGTGGTGGCGCGCTCCTTAAGAACCTCGACATTTTGCTGCGCGAGGAGACGGGCTTGCCGGTGATGATCGCCGACGATCCGATGACCAGCGTGGTGATGGGCTCGGGCAAAGCGCTCGACGAGCTCAACCTCCTTAAAGAGATCGCCTCGATGTAGAGGCTGTGGAGGCCGTCGACGCCGACGGCGGCCAGTGTTCAGAGGAGCCATGGCGACAGGGCACAACCGCTCTAAACCGACCCCGGCCTCAGAGCCCGACGCGCGCTGTCACGCAGCGCGCTGGTCGCTTGCAGCCGCGCGTGGTGCCCGCCGCCGCTCCCAAGGTGTGTGCTGTCTGACATCCTTGGCCGTTTCAAGGTGCATGTGCTGGTGGTGGTGATGTTTCTGCTGCCAGCCATCAGCCTCTTTCTAAGCCGTGGCAAGCCCGGGCGCGGTGTCCTAGACTCGCTGATGATCCAGGTCATGTCCGTGGCGCAGACCGGTGGGTCGGTGGGGCTGGGTTATTTTGATCAGCTCTGGCAAGACTACGTCGATCTGCGCGGCCTGCGCGAAGAAAACGAGCGCTTGCGCCAACAAGTGGCCCGCTTTGAAGAAGAGCGCGCGCGTCTCATCGGCGTCCTTCAGGAAAACGCTCGTCTGCGCCAGATGGTCGAGTTCAAAGAGAGCCGCACCGATCTTAAGCTGCGCCCCGCGCGCGTCATTGGCCGCGACGTCACCCCCTACTTCCGCGTCCTGCGCGTCAAGCTCGACATCCGCGAGGTCAACTCGCCCATTCGGCCCCAGATGGCCGTGGTCACCTACGAAGGGGTTGTTGGCCAGGTCGTCGAGGTCTACGACGACAACTTCGCCGAGATCATGCTCGTGTCCGATCCCCGCAGCAAGATCGATGTCATCAGCCAGCGCAACCGCACCCGAGGCCTCATCCACGGGCTCGGCCACCGCAAGGACTACGAGGCTCGCCTTGCCCACCTGCGCCGCAAAGACGAGGTGGCTGAAGGCGACCAGATCGTCACCAGCGGCAAAGCCGGGGTCTTTCCCCAGGAGCTGCTGGTCGGCAAGGTCACCAGCGTCGAAAAACGTCCCTGGGGTCTGGACCAGAAGGCCATTGTCGAGCCCACCGTGGACTTTGGCAGGCTGGAAGAGGTCTTTATTGTGACCGGCGAGTATGCCGCAGGCGTGCGTCCCTGAGCGCGTCGGGAGGCGGCAGTGCGGATATTTGTACTCAGTCTGGTGTGCCTCTTTCTGCTTTTGGCCGAGGCGCTGCTGATCAACCTCTTTGGGTTTGATGTGCTGATGCCCCACCTTGGGGTGGGGTTGGTCATCTACCTGGGCACGCGCTCCCCGCAACTCTTTGAGGCGGCGGCGGTGACGCTGATCCTGGCCTGGGGGGCCGATCTGCTGGCGGCGACGCCGCCCGGCACCCGCGCCATGGCCCTGACTGTGGTCTTCTTCCTGGTGCGCATCTTTGGCACGCGCCTCAACGTCGACTCTCGCGTCATCCTGGGGATGCTCTCGGTGGTGGCCGCCGCGCTGATGATGGCCATTGAGGTGGGGATCATCCTGGCGTTGACCGGAGAGTTGAGCTTGCTTGAGCCTTTCTTGCTTGGCGCGCTGCCCTCATCGCTGATGGCTCCCGTTGGCGTCCTCGTCAGCATGGTCGTCCTGAGTCGCGTGGAAGACTTCTTCTCGGATCGCAAAGGCGGCTTGCGCCTGCGCTGACACCCTTTGCTACATCGGTGTTTGTGCCTTTTCCGCTTTATCTGGATGTTTACGACAGAATTTGCGGACAACTATTGAGTTGCGTTCTTCCTTGAGGGTAGGTTGTCTTTAAAAGTCCACCGATTGCGATAGATCTGTCATAAGTATCTGAATGTAGGATGCCTATACCGAATCTGGTGCTATGCGGTGGATGTTACTCTGTATTTTAATAATTTCATACTTTTAGTGTGTGTTTGCTGGAGGGTTGGCGATATGCGTAATGCCATATTCTTGTTGGTTGTGGGGGTGTTATGCTTGGTGATGTTGTTTGGTTGTGATGGTGACGGCGCGGCTGAAAACAGCAATCTTGAATGTCGCTTGAACAGCGATTGCCCCATCAGGCAATTTTGTGATGATGGTCAGTGTGCGTTGGATGACGAACCATGTGTGGGAGAGGACTGTTCGTGTGCTTCAAGCGGTGATTGTGGTGTCGGTCAGGGATGCAATATAGATACTGGTAAATGTTTTGATTTAGAGTGTTTGGCTGACCGGGATTGTTCCTTTGGACAGGTGTGTAATCTTGGTCAATGCGTCACAGATGTTGATGCAGATCGTGATTTTGATGGTGTGCCTGACGAAGAAGATTCGTGTCCTGATTTGGCAAATTCAGATCAAGAAGACAACGATGAAGATTCGATTGGCGATGCATGTGATGATGATGATGATAATGACTTGATTCCTGACTTACAGGACAATTGTCCGTTGGTGTATAACACACAACAGTCCGATGCCAATCAGGATGGTGTTGGTAATTTATGCGACTCAGATGTTCCTGGTACAACGGTTGTTGGGCGTTTGGATTTTTCAGCTTTGGGCAATCCTGATACTTCAGATGCTCAGGTTTTTATATCAAGGCGTGGAGAGCCCGCAGTGATCAATGCTCAAGGTGAGTTTGTTTTTGAGCATATTTTGGCTGAGGATGGGATCTTTGTTCTGAGTGTACGTTGGCCGGGTTTTGTTGATGTTGATCGTGTGTTTCAAGCTCAGCTTGATGTTGAAAGCTTTGATTTAGGGGTTGTTGAGCTTGTTGCAGAGACTGAAGGGGAAGATTCTGCAGCCATGATCGGCCGAGTTCTTTTGGATGGTGTAGAAGAACACGATGGCACTTTGGTTAAAATGTTTATTGGCGGGGCTCCTGTTTCATCTACTTTGACAGATGCCAGCGGTGAGTTTGTTCTGCCTGCGGCCCGTGTTGAGCATTCTCTTCGTTTTGAGAGGGTTGGATATATTTCCCAGGAAGTCAGTGCAGTCTTGTGGAATGCGACAGAGTCCAGGTTCGACTTTGAAGGCGGTCCACTTAGCGAGCACGTATTTAGGCTGGAACAAGAAGAGCCTCGTGGTGCAATCAACGTCAACATTTCCATAGGCCCCAGCTGGTTGCCTTCTCACGAGCGCTACACTTCTTTGAGACTTATCAATGAAGACAATGAGCAGCCCAGGCTCAATGAGGTTCGAGAAGGAAGGCTTGAACCTGCGTTCTCATCGCTTCGTCGGGGCACTTATATTCTGGTGGCAGAGCGACCTGGTTTTACAACGATTCGGCGTTTTGTTCGGGTTGGCGATGGTCCAGTTGATGTTGATATCAATGTGGTGTTGGAAGATCTTGGTGGTGCTAACTTGGAGCTTTCGGGCAGTGTGGTGCTCGACTCTGATTTGTCCGATTTACGCAGTTTGCGTCATGCCAATCTGTCTGGTGTGCAGTTGCGCGGTGAAGCCACAGGGATTGTTTGTGATGATGATGAAATTTGTGGGGAAGGTGAGTTTTGTGCGGACGGGCAATGTCACCAGCGGGCAAACCTTTGTGGTGTAGATTTAAGTGGTGCATCTTTTGTTGGGTCGGATCTTGGTTTTGTTGATTTGACAGGGTCTATTTTAAGTGGTGCCAATTTTTCCAACGCCAATTTGAATTCTGCTGTGTTGACAGGGGCTGTCTTAGAACGGGGCGCCTGAGAGTTAACGCTGCTTGGAGGTGTGGTATGATGGGCTGAAACCAAAGGGGAGGCCCAGAATGCCCAAATCACACAGCGAAGACCTCAGATGGCGGATCGTCAACGCCTACAAGAACGGCGAAGGCTCCTACGAGACGTTGGGAAAACGCTTTTGCGTCACCAAGAGGACGGTGCAGGACTACGTCCACCTTGAGAGAGAAACCGGTGACGTCAAACCAAGACATCGCCCCGGCAACACCGTCGTTCA
>CAKZKQ010000498.1 GCA_937123825.1 uncultured Pseudomonadota bacterium | reverse complement strand
ACGACACTGCCACCGTCCGCTCGATTACCACCCGAGAATACGCCAAAACGGTCAAAACCTAAGGCCGTTGGTATTAAACGGCCGGCAGGGCGTTTACGTCGCAAAAAGAAAATCGACGGTCCATCGGCCTGCGCTTCTGGGCAACGGCGCTGAATGCGCCCGCGGTTGTGCCCATGGTCAGTATGTCAGCAAAAGCCGATCCCGAACCACTTCGTGTTCCAGGCTCTGCCCGCCCATCTGGAAACGTCGCAGCATGGACCGACCGAGATTGACGAGGATCTCATGCTCGAACAGGCCGTCGGGCATCTCGATGTCACAGTAGAACCTGCCTGATTTCTTGGTTCCGTCGATGCTGAGCGCCACGCGGACACCCCGCGCCTTGCAATCCGCGATGGCGGTGAACAGCTCTTGCAGGTCAAAGCCCTGCGCGCCGTATAGGATCGTCTGGGAAAACGCGTATGGCGGATCGCAATAGACCACGTCGCCAGGCTGCGCGCGTGCCAACGCGTCGCGGTAGTCCAGGTGTTCGAACCGTGCCCCCGCCGTCCGTTGGTGCCACAGATCGACGCGCCGGGCAAAAGAGACCGGGCTGATCGGATCGTGTGGGCCGCAGGGCGTCGACATGTGGCCGTTCTTCTTGCGAAAGCGCACCACGCCGCCATAACAGGAGCGGCAGAGAAACAGCAGGTCCGCGCCGTTTGGCCGGGCGTTGTAGCTGGCCTTGATCCGTTCGTATTGGGCAATCCGGTCACCTGTCGTGAACTGCCTCCAGCGGGTTTCATACCAGCTTTTGAGTTGCGCCGGGTCGGTCGACAGGGTCTGCCAGATCTCGACCAGCGGCGCAAAGACGTCAGAGCCTACGGCGCGCGCAGGCACGAGATTGGCCAGCACCCCCCCGGCCCCGATGAAAGGCTCATGGTAGGTGCCCATGTCCTGCGGCAGATACGAGATGATTTCGTGTGCGAACCGCTGCTTGTTGCCAACCCACTTCAGCAGTTGGGTCTTGAAGGGGGTGACCGGTGGCCTGCGCACCGGCCCGGCGATCGCCTGCCCGTTCTCGATGCCCGGCCCCTGTTGCATCTTGCCCGCCTCCCGCTTTTCCATGCGACCGCGGACACACATGCGACACCCGGCAGCGCAAGCCAAGCAGTTTCCATCTGGCAAGCGCCCCCAGGGCGAAGGTCGGACAGGGACACGATGGCCCCTGCCCGCATTGATTACAGCACGAAGTCGCTGTTTTGCAGGTTAATCAACCCGTTCATGAAGACGTAGAAGTCCTGCGTGCCGTCCCCGTCGGTATCGGCGAACAGAAGCGTGCTGCTGGCGGTCTGAACGTAGCGCAGCTCGCCTGCGGTGCCGCTGAAGGCCGCGGTCCCGATGAAGGTAAAGGCATCGTCGACCCCGGCCGTGGACTGGTCGGCATCGATGCCCGACAGGTCGATCATGTCCAGACCATCCTCGAAGTCGCGGATGATGTCGCGCCCGCCGCCACCGCGCTGCGACTCTGTTACGTCGGTAAAGACGAACACATCGGCTGCCCCGTCGCCCGGGAATCCACCACCGGTGAAATCCCCGCCGATCAGGATGTCGCGGCCAACCCCGCCATGAAGCGTATCGGCGCCGTCGCCGCCACGCAGCTGGTCATTGTCGTCGCCACCGGACAGGTCATCGTTCTCGGTGCCCCCAAGCAGCGCATCGCGGCCCGTGCCGCCGACGATGGTGTCAGCGCCCGCCCCGCCAACGAGGTTGTCGTTGCCGTCCTGGCCATCGATGAGGTCATCCCCACCGAGCCCAAGCAGGGTGTCGGCGGACAGACCGCCTACAAGATCAGCCTGTGGTGCTCGCGCGACGCCTACCCCGAGGATGACGAGGATCACACCCTCATCCAGCGCGAGTTGATCATCATCACCCAGAAAAACCCCAGCAAGAGCCTCGACAGCGTCGAGGGTCTCAGCCACCGCTGGATCGGTGAAGGCTCAAGCGCCATGCCCCAGGGCGACGACTGCATCGTCAACACCAGCGTGCGCTTCAACTCGGTCGATGGCCAGACCTTGCAGGCCTTTTACACCATCTCGGCCGTTTACGAAGAGCGCGACGCCTCGACCCCCGTCCCCGAAGAGGCCACCGAGCCCGAACGCTTCAAATGCGCCCAGTTCGCCAAGTCTCGCGTCGAGACCATCTCACTCTCACCGCTGAATTGAAGGGATTGAGCCGGGCCCAACCACTGAAGGAAGCCCTAAAAAGGCCCTATTCGTCGCTGCCAAGCTGCCGCAACAGGCGCTTGTGCTGGCGACAGGCGTGGGCTGCGCCGCCCTCACAGGCCGTTTCGTAGAGACCCAACGCCTTCATGGGGCTGGCTGTGACACCATCGCCGCGCTCGGTCATGCCCGCCAGCCCCAGACAGCCCTGGGCGTCTTTGGCGTCGCAGGCCTTGCCGTAGTAGCTCAGCGCGTCTTTGGTCGCCGCCCCTTCAATGAGGCTGCGCTCATGCAAGCGGCCCATATTGGCGCACCCGCGAGGCTCACCTGCGTCGCAACTGCTCTTGTGCAGCTCCACGGCCCGCTCCATGTCTTTGCGCATGAAACCACGGTTCTGCTCAAACATGCGCCCCATGTCCGTGCAACCGCGCTGCTCTCCCCCGTCACAAGACATCTCGTAAAACTCAAAGGCCTTCTTGAAGACCTTCTCGGCCTCGTAAAAATGCCCCAACGCCATGCAAGAGGGCATGTCTTTGGCGTCGCAGCCCGACAGATAGAGTTCCATGGCAAAGGGCTGGCTCTTGCGCACCCCCTTGCCCTGCTCAAAGCGCTGCGCCAGCAGTCGACAGCCGGGACCATCGCCCCCTGCGCAGGCGCGCCGCAGCGCGTGGAGCGACTGATCAGAAGCATCACCGCCCGCATCGAGCGCCGTGGCCAGCGCCGTACAGGACGACGTGTCGCCCAGCTTGCAGCCCCGGTCATAAAAGCCCATCGCCGCCTTGGCGTCACCGCGCTCGCTGGCGGCCATGGCCTCCTTGATGCACTGCGCGGTGCTCGAACAATCCGCCTGCCCCTGTTCGACCTCAGCGTCTGAGCTGGCGCTGCCCATCGCCGCCCCCAAAAGCACGCCCACCGCCATCAAAACCATGGCGGCCGCCCCAGCGATCGCCCACCACAGAATCGAAGGCTGGGTTCGGGGCGGCAACACAGGGGCCGGTGAAGGCGTGGGCTCGGAGTTGGCAAAGACCTCGGGGATGGCCAACTCAGGCTTGGCCGCAGCGGCCCCATCTTCAGAGCCATCCGCCGCGCCTTGCTCGGCGTCATCCAGAGACGATGACTCGGGGTTTTCGGTGACCGAAACCACCTCGACGTCGTCCAACTCGGTGATCTCTTCGGTGGGCCAGACCCTCTCGGGGTCAATCTGGAGCAGCGCCTGACAAAAATCAGCGGCGTCGTCGTAGCGCGCCTCTACATCGCGCGCGACCGCCTTGCGCAGCACCGGCCCCAGCGCCCCAGCCATCAGCCCTTCGGGCAGCTTCACCCCTTCTTCATGAATCCGAATGCACTCAAAGGGGCGGCCCTGAATGAGCGGCTTGCCAATGAGCATCTCCACCAGAATCAAACCCATCTGGTAGACGTCCAGCGACGGGGTCACCAGACCGGACTCAAAATACTCCGGCGGGGTGTACTCAGGCGTGCAAATGGCGCTGCCGGGCTGGGTCAAACGCCCGCCAAGCGAGTCCAAAACGCGCGCCACACCAAAATCCAAAATCACCAGCGCCTCGGCCAGCTTGCCGGGGTGGGCCAAAAAGAGGTTTTCGGGCTTGAGGTCTTTGTGGATGATCTTCTGGCGGTGCCCCTCAGAGAGACCCTCCAAACAGCAGGTCACCAGCTTCAGCGCCCTGGCCGGGTCCATCGGACCGTGCTCAGACAACTCGCGCTCCAGGCCCTGGCCATAGAGCAACTCCATCACAAAATAGGCGCGGGTAAAGTCGGCGCTGGGGCCATCGGGCAGGCGCAGCGACATGGTGTCGTGGCAAGCCAGGATCTTGACCACGTTGGGGTGCCGAATCCGAGCGGCCGCCAGAGCGTCCTGCACAAAGCGCCGCTCCAGCTCCTCCTGCATCGCCGCGTCGCCCACCGGGCGCAGGATCTTCAGCGCGATCTCCACCCCGGTGTCCATCTGAATGCCCTGGTAGACATCCCCAAAACCACCACGGTTGAGAAACCCTGTGATCGCGTACCGATCACCCAGCACCGCCCCCGGGGGGAGCCGCTCAGGGAATGGGAAGGCGCTCGGCGCGCGCTCCTCGATCACAGCATCAGGTTGAGACGACATCCTCTCTCTACAACAAGGCTCGCGCACCGCATGCCCGCACCCTCACACAGACCACCGCAGCCACCGCAAAGCACCGCGGCCAAGGGCCGGACGCACCCATCAATCCACGCCACCACACCCCTTGTCAAGGACACCCACGCCGCGCTCGCCGTACACCACGCCGCTCCAAAAGCGAACCCCATTCAAAAGACCGCAGGCTCCACGCAAACGCGACGTGCTGACACCTTGTAGGGAAAGACAACACACGGTTATAGTGTTCAAACGCGTTGCGCTCTTATGCGCGTTCAATGCTCCCCTTCACACGAGGTTGCGATGAGACGAGAGCGAAACATTCTCGCCGAAGTCCCTTTTGCGCGCCATGCCTATGGCAGCATCGTACAAACCAACTACCCTGGCGCCCACGACCAGGGATATCGACAGCGCGTCAGCGGGCTCATAGAAGAGTCCCGACAAGTCTGGCCCTCCATCCCGGCCTATCAGTACACCGAGGAAGAACACGAAATATGGCGGCTGGTCTCTGAACTGCTCATCCGCCTCCAGGACCGTTACTCCTGTGCGGCCTACCTCGAAGGGCGCGACAAGCTGGCGTTGCCCATCGACCGCATCCCACAACTCGACGAAGTGTCGGCCAAGATGGAGGCGCAGACCGGCTTCATGCTGGCCCCCGTTGGTGGCCTATTGGACAAGGGCGAGTTTCTGCCGATGCTCCAACAGAAGGTGATGCGCTGTACGCCTTACATCCGGCACACTTCGTACCCCTTCTTCACCCCCGAACCCGACATCATCCACGAGCTGCGCGGCCACGCGCCGATGTTCATGCACGGCCCCTTTGTGGAACTCTCCGTGCGCATCGGACAGGCGGCCCAGGCTGCCGTCGATGCAGGCAACAATGAGCTGCTTGACCTCATCGGGCTCTTTTACTGGTACACCGTCGAGTACGGCCTGATCCGCGAAAACGGCGAGCTGCGCATCTTTGGCGCTGGCAACAACGGCGGCATCCAGGACCTGCTGCGCTCCATTGACCCCACCGTCGAGAAGAAGCCCTTCTCGCTGGAGGCCATCCGCAAGCTCAGCATCGACTACGACGCCCCCCAGGAGATCTTCTTTGTGGCCGAGTCCTACGAGCAGGTCACCGAGATCGCCGAAGAGATCATGCGCATGGCCTGATCCGCAGCCCTCCCCACTGCCCGTTGTGCAACACCCATCCAAAACCCCGGCGCTGCCCTCCAAAACCAGGGCAGCGCGTCTTTTAGCGCTCGCCATCCTCCTGACGGCAACGTGCGCCATTGTTGTGTTCGGGTGCGGCCCTTCAGAAAAAGGCCCCGCGACCGACTCCAAGACTGGTTCGCAGACGCCCGCGCCGCCCGCAGAGCCCCCATCATCACGCCCCACCCAGATCGGCCGGGTCACGACCACCCCCCGACCCACCCCCCTCCAGCGGTGGCGTTGGCCCAACGTAATGAACTGCAAAAGCTGGCAGGAAGCGGTGGTATGGGACAGGTGTGGAAAGCCTGGGATCGACAGCGCGAAGAGACGGTGGCTGTGAAACTGCTACACGGGCAAGTCATTACCGAGGAGTGGTTGCGTTCTTTTCGTGGCGAGATGGAGGTTCTGCAAAGACTTCGTCATCCGGGGATTGTTGCGTTTCGAGGGCTGGAGAAGGACGCGGAGCAGGGCTTTTTCTTTGTGATGGAGTGGTTTGACGGTCAGCCGCTGTCCAACCTCCTGGAGCAGGCTCGACGAGAAGGCGCACAAAGCCCCATCACTCCCTCAGCCAGTCTCGTCCTGCTCAAACAATTGGTGGAAGCACTGGACGGAGCTCATCAACAGGGATTTCTCCACCTCGATCTCAAGCCTGGAAATATCCTCCTTGCCGAAGATGGCCAAT
>CAKZKQ010000497.1 GCA_937123825.1 uncultured Pseudomonadota bacterium | reverse complement strand
CCGCCTGCGCTCCTCTCCTCGATCTGCCCGTCCTGCCCTCGCCACTGCCTGCACTGCTCTGTCTTCTCTCACCCCTGCCATCCGTTATTGCTCGCCTCAAACCAAGCCTTTCGTTTGCACTTGGGTATAAATTGGTGGTGGGGTTTGCCTGCGCGTCCGGACGTCTTTTATAGAGGGTGTGAACGCTTCTTTTGAACGACGTTGTACCGGGGTGTGCTGTGAAGAAGACCTTTGCTGTATCGGGCGCTGCTTTGGCGGTTTTGGCTGTGGGTGTGTTGGTGGCGGTGGTGCTCTTTTTAGTCTCAGGGACCCCATCGGCGGCCACCGACTTCTGCGCGCTGTCCATGGAAGAAGAGGCCTTTAAGGCACTGAAGTCGGGCGACAAGCCCAACCTGACGGTGTCCGAGGGCAAGGACGGCAAAGAGATTGTCTGGAAAGAGGGCTGGATGGGGGTGTGTCACAGCACCTGCGCTGGCACGCTGCGCGACAAAGGCTTTGACGGCAAGATCGTTCATGGCTGCTTTGGCTTTGACACCACCACCAAGCTGACCGTCGGGTACTGAGGCTTTGGTCTACGGCTCCAGGATTTTCACAAGCTCGGTGCGCCCTTCGGCCAGGAAGTGCAGTTGGGCCTCGACGTCGTGCTTTTGCACGTGAACCTGCGGCTTGTAGGACTTGCGCCCCTGGATGATGTCATGGGCCAGGATCAAGTGACCAGCCCCATCATCAGAGTCGACCGCCGCCCGCTCCAGGCCCAACTCGATGATGCGCGGGGCGTAGGGGCGTCCTTCCTCATAAATCTGCTCTCCCGAGCGCGAGCGCTGAGACTGGCGAGCGTAAAACCCCACCACATTGGCAAAGTCCTCGCCCTGAGGATCCATCTGTGCCAACTCTTCCATCAAGAACGCATCAAAGCGGCGCGGCAGGTAACCGTTTTCAACCTTGGCCAGGTGGGTGGAGATGTTGTTGAGGTCTGGAACCGAGGGATCGTAGAGCACACGCAGGTAGAGGACCCCCAGCGTGGTGCGCGGTTCGGCGTAGGCATAGATGGATGCCAGAGACAACGCTGAACCCATCAGCAACACCAACAACACACCTGCAATGGCTTTCTGGGGTGAATCCATGGCCCTTTGGACTCTCCAAGGTTGCCCACAATTTTAACCCTCAGTGGGGATTTTGTGGGACACACTGCAACAACAACCCATTTTCTAACTGAATCGGCGGTTCAAGGACAAGGGAAAAATGTCGTATGAAGTCACACCTGAACGCTTTTCTGTGTGCTCTGATGTAATACCTTTTTGTTTCCCTGTTTTCCCCTTTGCACACCTCGGATGAAAGGGTCCGGTTTTGTCCTCTTGGCTCTTACGTCCCAGCCCACGCTTCGGGTTTATAAACCTCCTGAATGTGGTTTTTGTGCCTGAGGGAAAAACATTCTTTCTGAACCCTATTGAGGATGTTTGTGCCCGCGTTGACCGGTGTTAAAAGCCACTGTGAAAGCCGCTTTAATGGCCCTTTAATGGTGTTTAAGCCCGGCTTAAGAGGCCGTGACAGAGCGTCGGTGTCAGATTGGGGTCGTGGCAAAGACGAACTTGCCAAAGAGACACAAACTCCTGCGATGAGGGCTCCGACGATGAAGAACATGATTTTCCTGGTGGCGGCTGTGACGATGTTGGCTTCGGCGTGTGTGGGTCAAGACGACGCGCAAGACACGGGCGACGGTGCTTTGGCCCAGCGGGCGGTGGACGCACCGAATCAGGCCGACCTCCATGGCACCGATCGTGTCCAGGATCACGATGAGCCGATGATCATGCCGGAGTCTGCCCCTGCTGAGCCTGACCAGCAGGAGCCGGAGGAGGCCTACGAGCCCGGCGAAGGATTGGTCAACTACTATGATGAAACGCGGACCAGCTCGCGCTGTGGTGTCCCTGCGCTGTCGGTTCTGCACTCGGCGCGCGCTTTCCGGCTCAGCAAAACCTTCATCGACGTGGAAATCCATGGTCAAATCCACGCGGATATCCAATCTCCTGGCAGCTTCTCCTTTGCGGTCCTGACCGAGGAGGGCAACGACATCAGCGGGCGCTCCTGGCCCGAGGTCGAGTCGGTGGACATCAGGGAAGATGGCACCTTCACCATGCACGTGCGCGCGGCCGGGTGCGGCGACTACGATCCCGGGCGTCGCATCTCGGTGCGCCTCTACGGCAATTCTGATCTCGTTGAGGGGCGCGCGTGGTCCAACACCCTGGAGATGGACATTGAAGAGCCTGTGCGGCTGACCGCCGGAGAAACCTGCGAAGACTTTGGCACCGCTTGTGGCCAGGAACTCTTCTGCAACAACGATCAGGTTTGCGAGGCTTTTTGATACCAAACCACAGATGTCCGACTGACTTTGTGACGGCCCTAACGGCGTCAGCAACCACGTGACTTACTCGCGGTGGCGGTGCCACAGCTTCGCTCGTCCCGAGGCTGCTGCCATCCGTTATTGCTCGCCTCAAATCAAGTCTTTCACCTGTGGTTTGGTATCAGTTCGAACGACGCTCATCGGGCAGGACTCTGATGCTGCTGACCGATGGCCTCCACCACGGCCGCCGTCAGGCGCTCCACCGGCTGCGCAGCATCCAGGTGCAAGACCGGACATGTGAGCTGGGCCAGCCACGCCCGATGAAGCGCCAAGCTCCGGGTCGGGGCGCTGGCGGTGTCGTAGCTGGCCGCCCAACGCATGAACGCCAGGTGAGTGGCGTGCATGTCGCCGCCGGGCTCGATCCGCGCGCCGTAGCGCTGCGACTCTCTGGCTTTCAGCCGCGCCATCCTGATGTCGCGATCCAGCGTCACAAAGACCGCCAACGTGAAATTTTGGATGAGCCGATCGCCCCAGCCACACAGCGAGCCTGAGAGCACCCACCGGGGCTGTGCGGCGGTGTCGCGTGCGATGGCCTGGAGCCTTTTGAGGGGAGGATGGGCGCGGACAAAGGGTGGGTCGGTGGGCTGCCAGTAATAGGCGTCGGTGTCCAGATGAACGCCGTCAATGGCGCTGGCCACGGCGGCCCCCAGCGTGGAGGTGCCCGAGCCCGAGGCGCCAAAGATGTGCACAGCGGTTTGGGCGAGCGCAGCCATCAGTCCTGCACGGTCCCGCCCAGCTTTTGAATCTTGTTTGCGACGGATTGCGCCATCTTGCTCTTGGAGTTTTCGGCCAGCCACGCGTTGTAATGCTCAATGGCTTTTTCGTTCTCTCCCTTGTGCTGGTAGATCTGACCCAAGACGATGTCGGACGAGGACCCCACGCCCATCTCCTGGCTCAACTTTGCCATCTGGAGGGCGTCGTCCGCGTTTCCACGCGCCAGCGATTTGCGAGCCTCCCTCATGACCTTTCGGGACTGGTCGCGGAACTCTCCTGGCCACGCCTCGCGCCCAGAGTCGACCATCAACCTTCCTATTTTATAGGTGAGGTCGAAGATGTCCTGATGATCTCTGTTGCCGTCCAGCGCTGCCCGGTAATGTCCCACAGCTTCTTTGATGAGTCCCTTGTGTTCATGAATCTGGCCCAGGAGCATGTGGCCTTCGGTGGTGGCGTGGATCGCCTGGGCCTTGTGAATCAGCGTCAGCGCCTGGTCAAAATCACCCTTTTGAATGGCCAAGCTGCCGTCCTGCAAGAGTTGGACGCTCTCTTGAATGGCCTCCACCTTCGGCCGCATGGCAGGCTTGTCGGGAGGGCTGAGGTTTGCGGGCTCTGCGGCCACAGGCTCGGGTGCCTCTTTCTGAACTGCCCTATGGTCCGCTGCGGCAGGCGCAGCCACAGGGGCTTTGCTCGCAGGCGGCGGCGCCGGGGCCTCAAACTGCGAGGTCAGCCAATGGGTGCCGATGGCTCCCGTGGCGATGCCGATGGGGAAAATGGGTGCGATGAAGAGCGCGCCTGCCAACACCAACGGTGCCCAACCCCTTTGGGTCTTGGCTGGTTTCTGGGCAGAGTTCTGGCGTTGGATGTTGGTGGGGGTTGGCTCATCAAGAACCTGCCAATCATCGTGGATGTGTGGCATGGCATCCTCCTGGTCGGGCTGGGTTGGGTGTGGCACCTGGAATCATTGTGACCACGGATGCCAAAGCCGTCAAGGAGGCGCGCGTTCAGCGGCGTTGGAGCAAGACATTGGGGTTGAAGCGCGTGGTGCCGTCGAGGATGTCGAGCGTGGCCTGAGCCTGGTCATCCAAGACGATGTTGCGCGCCAGCGCCAGCGTCACGTTGTTGATGATGGTAAAACCCTCGGAGGCAAAGAGCGACCCGCAAAAGCCCAGCGCAAAGCTCTGGTGACACGCCCCACGAATCTCCACCCACGTCAGCAGCGAGCCCATGTCCGCCAGATTTTCCCACTGGTCCTCCTGGCCGACCGGATCCTGGGTTCCGGTCAATGACATCACCGGCGTCGTCACCGATCGGAACCCATCGGGACCAAACCACGACGCTCGGTAGGTGCCCGCCATCGGGGCCGACGCCACCACGCGCTCGTCGTGCAGCCCCGCTTCAAAGACCGCCAACTCCTGCTCGGTGCATCCCAGCGCCAATGAGCCGTCCTCGCACTGCGCCCTGACAAGATCCATGTCAAAGGTGGCGCCGATGGAGGCCCAGGTGGTGAAGACCCCAAAGCTGTGCCCGCTCATAAAGACCCGGGAAGTGTCGGCCAACCCTGCCAGCGGGTCCTCCTGGGGCAGGTTTTCCAGCACGTCGAGCGCTTGGGTGATGTCCGTTGAGCGGTGGATGTAGGTCGCCGTGGGGCGCGGGCTGAGGTCGTCGTTGATCAGGTTGTCGGTGTGATCGGGGGCGACCACCACCCAGCCGTGGCTGGCAAAGTGGCGCATCAAAAATGAGCTGGTCCCGCCAAAACCCTGCGATCCATGGGAGTGGACGTGCACCGGGTAGCGGCCATCGGGGTAGGGCGACGGCGCCAGCGACGCGTCGGCGAACGCCTCGAAGTCCTGGAAGGTGGTGGTGTCCAGGTAGCGCGCAGGCGCGCCCTCAAGATCCTCGGTCGGATACCAGACGTTCCAGCCGATGGTCCGCTCGGCCCCGGTTGCCGGGGAGGTGTAGGTCACCTCCTGGTAGCGGTAACCGACGCGAAACGCCCCCGGCAGATCGAGCGGCCACAGCAGCGGGTCTTCATCAAAGACGCGCTCTTCATCGGGCTCGTCGGGCACCACATCCTGAACGTCGACCACGTCCTGGGGCTCTTCGGTGGCGTCTTGCGGGGCGTCCGCTTCGTCGTCCTGGGTGTCGTCCTGCACATCCATGGTGTCCATGGTGTCATCGGCAGGCGCGTTGCCATTGTCCCCAGCATCGTTGCAGGCCACCGTCGCGCTCAGCCCCAAGATGACCAACCATGTCACCGACCACATCCTCAACATCTTCGCCTCCCGCTCAACGTTGATCAGCCACACACAGCGCCCCGTCCTCAAGGGCGATGTGTCTGTTGTTCACACCGCAGCCTAGCACCTGCTCGTCCCAATGTCGCCTGTGTCGTGTGTCACGCGCTGGAAGACACACTGCCAGAGTCATGTCTGAGGATGCGCCCATGCTCAAATGGGCTGCGTTCAAACTTCCCACAAAAAAGCGCTCAAGCCCTGCCAAAGCCGTGCCGATGAGGTCAGGGAACGACATGACACTGTGATGGAGGACGCTATGGCACAGGGATTCTGGCAGGATCGGCCCACGCTGGTGACGGGTGCGACGGGTTTGTTGGGCAGTTGGCTGGTGCGTCGCCTGACGGCGGCCGGGGCCGACGTGGTCTGCCTGGTGCGCGACTGGGTGCCCCAAAGCGAGCTGGTCCGCACCGGAGGGCTAAGCCGCGTCAAGGTCGTTCGAGGCGATGTGCGCGACCAGGAGTTGTTGGAGCGTGTGCTGGGCGAGTTTGAGATCAAGACGGTCTTCCACCTGGCTGCGCAGACGATCGTGTCGATCGCCAACAACAACCCGCTGTCCACCTTTGACACCAACATCCGGGGCACCTGGCTCTTGATGGAGGCTTGTCGGCGCAGCCCCTCGATTGAGCAAGTCATTCTGGCATCCTCGGACAAGGCCTACGGCACTTGCCCTACGCTGCCCTACACCGAGGATGTGCCGCTGAACGGCGAGCACCCCTATGACGTCAGCAAGTCCTGCGCGGACCTCATTGCGCGGACCTACGCCGTCAGCTACGGCCTGCCGGTGTGCATCACGCGCTGCGGCAACTTCTTTGGCGGCGGCGATTTGAATTGGAACCGGCTGGTGCCGGGGACGATCCGCTCGGTGCTGCGCGGGCAGGCCCCGGTGCTGCGCTCCAACGGCCTCTTTGTGCGCGACTACATCTACGTTGATGACGGCGCGGCGGCCTACATGCTCCTTGCCGAGCAGATGGCCGAGCAGCCTCAGATTCACGGCGAGGCCTTCAATTTTTCCAATGAAAACCAGGTCACGGTGCTGGAGATGGTCCAGCGGGTCCTGGCGTTGGTGGAGTCGCCTCTGGAGCCGGTCATTCTGGACCAGGCCCGCAACGAAATCCCCAACCAGGCGCTCTCGGCGGCCAAAGCCAGGCAGACGCTGGGCTGGTCGCCGCTCTACAGCCTCGATGAGGCGTTGGAGGCGACGGTGGCCTGGTATCGCGAGTTTCTGGATGTGCGCTTGCCGCTGCGCGTGATCGCTTAAACGGCCGCACACAGGTTTTTCAAAGAGAACCAACCCACACGTGGAGGACAACGACGTGCACAACACCCAGGACGGGAGCGTGAGCGAAGATTACAGTGCGATGACCTGGCGCGAGCGCCGTCAACGCGAAAAGGAACTGCGGGCCGAGATCCTGGAGCGCGTGGCCGAAATGGCGCGCCTCAAGTCCGCCCCCAAAGACTTTGACCCGGGCCGGACCATGGTGCGCTACGCCGCGCGGATCTTTGGCGAGCCCGAGATGGTCAACCTGGTGGACAGCGCGCTGGAGTTCTGGCTGACCGCTGGGCGCTGGCACAACCGCCTGGAGAAGGCGCTGGCGGCCTGGTACGGCCTGCCCCACGCCCGACTGGTCAACAGCGGCTCTTCGGCCAACCTGATCGCCATCTCTTCGCTCACGAGCCCCGCCTGGGGGGACCGCCGCCTGCGCCCTGGCGATGAGGTCATCACCGTGGCCGCAGGGTTCCCCACCACCGTGGCGCCCATGATCCAGAACGGTCTGGTGCCGGTCTTTGTGGACATCGAGCTGCCCCACTACAACATTGATCCCGCCATGCTGGAGCCCGCGCTGAGCCCCAAGACACGCGCCGTCATGCTGGCCCACACGCTGGGCAACCCCTTTGACCTGGGCGCGGTGGTGGACTTTTGCCAGCGCAACGGCCTCTGGCTCATTGAGGACAACTGCGACGCCTCGGGCTCGCTCTACAACGGCCAGTTGACGGGGACCTTTGGGGACTTGTCCACGCTGAGCTTCTACCCGCCCCACCACATGACCACCGGAGAGGGCGGCGCGGTGCTGTGCAAGACCGACGAGATGAACCGCGTGGTTGAGAGCATGCGCGACTGGGGCCGGGACTGTTGGTGTCCTTCGGGGGCGGACAACACTTGCGGGCTGCGCTTTTGTCAGGAGCAGCACGGGGATCTGCCCAAGGGTTACGACCACAAGTACACCTACCGTCACCTGGGCTACAACCTGAAGATGACCGACATGCAGGCCTCCATCGGGTGCGCTCAGATCGAGCGCCTGGAGGGCTTTGGGGCCGCTCGGCGGCGCAATTGGAAGGTGCTGCGCGACGCGCTGGATGATCTCTCGGACGTCCTGATCCTGCCCGAGCCCACCAAGAACTCCGACCCGAGTTGGTTTGGCTTCATGCTCACCGTGCGGCCAGATGCGCCCTTCACCCGTGATCAGATGGTCCGCCACCTTGAGGGCGCCCGGATTCAGACGCGGATGCTCTTTGGCGGCAACCTGCTGCGCCAGCCCGCGATGACCGACCTCATAGCCGACCGTCGTGCCCAGGGCATGCCCGATCCCTACCGGGTGGTGGGTTCGCTGGAGGTCACCGACATGGTGATGACCAGCGGCTTCTGGTTGGGGGTCTATCCGGGCATGAGTGACGAGCAGCTTCTTTACATGGCCAACCAGATCCGCCGCTGCGCCCGTGGGGAGGTGTCGCCGTGAGCATCATTGCCTCAGACCGTCGCAAGATGGCCCACGAGCTGCGCGGGCTCGCGTCGGCGTTGGCCGGCAAGCGCGTCCTGATCACCGGCGCCAGCGGCATGCTGCCGTCCTACATTGTGCACGCGCTGTGTGGCCTCAATGAGAGCGTCCTGGCCGACAACCCCTGCCAGATCCTGGCGCTGAGCCGCTCGCGCCCCAATGACGCGACGTCGCGCTGGGTGCGATGGCTGGTGCAGGACGTGTGTGAGCCGTTGCCGCAGGACGTCGCCTTTGACTGGGCCATCCATGCGGCGTCTGCGGCGGCGCCCGGCAAGTATCTGGCCGATCCTGTGGGGACGTTGATGGCCAACTCGGTGGGGCTCAACAACGTCCTGTCGGCGGCTGTGCAGCACAAAGCCCAAGGGGTGCTCTTCTTTAGCAGCGGCGAGATCTACGGCACACCCCCGGCCCACGCTTGCCCGACGCCCGAAGGGTATCTGGGGGTCAGCGACCCCAACCACCCCCGCGGTTGTTATGTGGAGGGCAAGCGGTTTGGTGAGGCGCTGGCGCAGGCTTATGGGCGCCAGCACGGACTGGAGATCAAGATTGTGCGGCCGTTTCAGGTCTTTGGGCCTGGGCTGTCGTTGGACGACGGGCGCGCGTTCGCCGACTTCCTGGGGGCTTCGGCCAGCGGCCAGGACATCGTGCTGCGCTCGGCGGGTCAGGCGCTGCGGTCTTATTGCTACATTGCCGACGCCACGGTGGCCTTCTTGAAGGTGATGATCGGCGGCGAGTCGGGCGTGGTCTACAACGTGGGTTCATCGGGCCCCGAGGTGACCATTCGGGCGCTGGCCGAGCGCGTGGCGCAGCTTGGTGAGCGCGGCTCAAAGGTGGTCTTTGCGGGACAAATCAGCGCGTGCGGCGCGGGCAGCCCTGCGCGAACCTGCCCGGATGTGGGACGGATTGAGGCGGAGCTGGGCTGGAGGCCGACGACCTCGCTCGATGAAGGGCTGCGTCGGACGTTGTTGTGGCTTCGGGAAGGTGAGTCTACGCCGTGCCGTGCGTGTGGAGGGCCGTTGACGGTTTCCTTGATGCACTACCGCGAGCCGGTGCCGGTGGCAGGCTGTTACGTGGAGATCGACAGCGAAGAGGACGATCCCTGCCGCCCGTTGGAGGTGGTGCGCTGCGGTGACTGCGGCCTGGTGCAGTTGGCCCAGGGGATGGACACCTCTTTTTATGAGGATTACCGCTTTATTGGTGGTGTGGGCACGGGTTATCCGGCCCATTTGCAGGCGGTGACCCAGTGGCTTGGGCGCACCACGCACCTGGGGGCCACGCAGGTGGTCGAGGTGGGGGCCAGCGACGGCACGTTGCTGGACATGTTGCGCCAGTGTGGGGCTCAGGTGGTGGGTTTTGAGCCCGCGCTGGAGCCCGCTGCGCGCGCCAGGGCCAAGGGGCTCGATGTGCGCTCGGCGGCGTTGACCCCAAGAATGGCGGCGCCGCTGGCCGAGCAGGCCGACGTGATCGTCATCCGGCATGTGCTTGAGCACATCGACGACATCGACACCTTTATGGAAGGGGTCAACGTCCTTGCCCACGAGCACACCCGGCTGGTGATTGAGGTGCCAGATCTGACCTCGACAGTGCAGCGAGGCCTGCACACCAACTTCTACCACCCGCACCTGTCCTATTTTGAAATTCAGACGTTGGAGCGTCTTCTGCAGCGTCATGGCTGGCGCGTGGACGTGGCCAGCGTCGTCGAAATCTTCGGCGGCAGCCTGCTGGTCGGGGCGTCCAGGTCTGAGAGCGCGCCGCTGCGCTGGGCCAAGCCCATCGGCATTGCGTGCTGCAACACCAGCCCGCGTCTGTTGGGAGAGTTCTTTGATGGCTGGAATCGCAGGGCCGAGGCGCTGAGGGTCTTTCTGGACGCCCAGGTCCAGGCTGGCCGTGTGGTGGATGGCTATGGCGCGGCAGAGAGGACTGTGGCGGCGCTCGGTTATGCCGGAATCGACCGGCGCCACCTGCGCCGGATTTGTGACCGCAACCCGCTGCTCCATGGCTGGGCGGTGCCTGGCAGCCGCATCCCCATCGAGTCGCCTCAGGCGCTGCAGTACGCGCCGCCGCATCTGCTGGTCATCTTCGCGGTTTCCTACGAGGCCGAGATCATCCACCAGCTTCAGGGTCTTTTGGAACGCGGCGTGGCCTTTGTGAGCCTGCGCGACGAGCGCCCCAGGATCATCGACATCAACGTCTGGCGCCGCGAACAGGCCGCCTGAAGGAGATCCGCCATGTCTTCCCCATTGATTTCCGTGGTCATCCCCACGCGCAACCGCGCGCACCTGCTTGAGTTGGCGCTGCGCAGCGCCCTGGAGCAGCAGGGGTTTTCGGACTACGAGGTCATCGTCTCGGACAACAGCCCCAAGGCGACGGCCAAAGTGGTGGCTGACCAGTGGTCGGGCCACGACAAGCTGCGCTACGTCAACACCGGCGAGGATCTGGATGTCTACGGCAGTTGGAACTTTGCGTTGGAGCAGGCCAGCGGGCGCTACACCTTTTTGCTGGCCGACGACGACTGCCTGATGCCCCGGGGGCTGGCCACGCTGGCGCGCTCGCTGCGCCGCCACAAGTACCCGGACTTTGTGGGAGTGGCCAGTTGCTGGTACTCACACCCCAGCCGTCAGGCGCCGCCGGTCAACGCGCTGCGCTTTGATCACAACTGGACCGAAGAAGGCCAGCGCGACCCCAAAGAACTGCTCCAGGCCTTCTTCTCCTTTCGCCGCCCCACGTTTTCGCCCACCTACGTCATGGTCTCCGAAGGTGTCCGCCAGGAGCTGACGCGGCGCGACATCAAGGCCTACATCCCGCTCTACCCCGACTACGGTTTGCAGGCGATGGCGCTGGCGCTGGCCGACTCGGCGGCGGTGCTGCGTGAGCCCACCGTGGTCCACGGGTACGCGGCGGAGTCGATGGGCGAGCAGGCCTTTGGGCAGCGCAAGCAGATCGCCTGGGACAGCGTCATCGGCCAGGACAACCTTTTCCAGTGCTCGCCGCTTGGTGGCTACTACTTCATCAACGGCTGGCTGGAGACCCTCTTGCGGGTCCAGGCGCTGCTGCCCCAGGAGACCGGGGAGCTGGTCATCGGCTGGATGGCCTTCTTTGAGCAGTACATCGCCAACGTCTTCCGCGAGGGCTTGTGGCGCGACGTTCGCCCGGACTTTGAGGCGCTGGCGGCCTTCCTGGGGACTCTGGATCCCCAACTCAAGGAGGCGGTCATGCAGCGCAACAAGAGCGCGCTGGAGTGCCTCTACCGCGTGGTGGAAGTCAAGGCCTGGGAGAAGCTGGGCCCAGAGCAGGCGCAGTGGATTGGCGGCCAGGAGCACGGCTTTGAGGACATCATCGGGGCCTCTGCGGCGGCGATGAAGCTCTACCGTGCCGGGCGGCAACGCGAACAGATGATGGCTTATCTCCTGGGTCAAGACACCCAGGGCAAACGGTGAGGTGAGGCAATGAAGGCGGTGATTCTTTGTGGGGGGTTGGGAACGCGGATTCGCGAGGTCAACGAAACCCTGCCCAAGCCGATGCTGCCCATTGGCGGCCGGCCGATTGTCTGGCACGTGATGAAGACCTACGCCAGCCACGGCATCAAGGACTTTGTGCTCTGTCTGGGCTACAAGGGCTGGATGTTCAAAGAGTGGTTTCTGAACTATCGGACCATGACGACGGACATCACGGTCAACCTGGGGCGCCACCAGGCGGTGGAGTTCCACAGCGGCCATGAGGAAGAGGACTGGCGCGTGACGCTGGCCGAGACCGGCCTGCACACCATGACCGGTGGCCGCGTGGCCAAAATCCGGCGCTACGTGCAGGACGACGACCTCTTTTTGATGACCTACGGTGACGGCGTGGCCGACATCAACATCGAGGAGTTGATCGATTTCCACCGCAGCCACGGCCGGGTGGCCACGGTCACCTCGGTGCGGCCGCCGAGTCGATTTGGCGAGATGGTCCTGCGCAATGGCCGCGTCCAGTCCTTTGTGGAAAAGCCCCAGGTCACCGAGGGGTCCATCAACGGCGGCTACTTTGTCCTCGACGCGCGCCGCATCTGGTCCTATCTGAGCGACGACAGCGGCCTCATCTTCGAGCGCGAACCGCTCGCTCGCCTTGCCCAGGACGACCAACTGGTGGCCTTTGACCACGATGGCTTCTGGCAGCCGATGGACACGTCCCGCGAGTATCAACTCCTCAACCGACTTTGGGATGAGGGCAACGCCGACTGGAAGTGCTGGTGAGGTCACCGATGGACAACAATCGACACGAAGCGCAGCTTGATTTTGCCTGCGCGCTGCGCAAAACCGTCCTGGAGATGGTCCACCGCGCCAATGCCAGCCACGTGGGCTCCTGCATGTCCAGCGTGGAGATCCTCACGGCGCTCTACGGTCCCGGCGGCTGGTTGCGCCAGCGACCCGATGAGCCCCAGTGGGCGGGCCGCGACCGCTTCATCATGAGCAAGGGGCACGCGGCGGCGGTGCTCTATGCCACCTTGAGCGCCTCGGGCTACTTTCCCCGCGCCTGGCTGGAGACCTACTGTACCAACGGCGCCAAGCTCGGCGGACACTGCACCAGTCACGGGGTGCCCGGGGTGGAGCTTTCGACCGGTTCGCTCGGCCACGGTCTGCCTGTCGGCCTGGGGCTGGCGCTTGGTCTGCGGGAGTCCGGCAACCGGGTGGCGGTGCTGCTGAGCGACGGCGAGCTTGACGAGGGCTCCAACTGGGAGGCCGCGTTGATGGCGCCCCACATGAAGCTGGGCAACCTGGTGGTGGTGGTCGACTACAACAAAATCCAGAGCCTGGGGCGCGTCGAGGACGTGATTGACCTGGGGCCGCTGGCCGACAAGTGGCGCAGCTTTGGTTGGAAGACCGTGGAGCTTGATGGACACGACCTGCGGGCGCTGGGCGGCGCTCTGGCCGATGTGGACGGGCAAGCCCAGGCGCCCACGGTCATCATCGCGCACACCATCAAGGGCAAAGGGGTCAGCTTTATGGAAGACCGCCTGGCCTGGCACTACAAGAGCCCTTCAGACGAGCAATACCAGCAAGCGGTGGCCGAGGTTGAGGCCGGGAGGATCGGGGCATGAGGACGCGCTTTATTGAGACGTTGACCCAGATGGCCGAGCAAGACCCGCGCATCACGCTGGTGGTCGGTGACCTGGGTTACTCGGTGGTGGAGGACTTTGCGGCGCGTTTCCCGGGCCGCTTCTTCAACGCCGGGGTGGCCGAGCAGAACATGACCGGGATGGCCGCAGGGTTGGCCATGGCCGGGCGCGTGGTCTTTACCTACTCCATCGCCAACTTCCCGACGCTGCGCTGCCTGGAGCAGATCCGCAACGACGTCTGCTACCACAACCTGCCCGTCAAGGTGGTCACCGTGGGGGCAGGGTACGCCTACGGGGCCCACGGCTATACGCACCACGGCCTTGAGGATCTGGGCGTCATGCGGGCGCTGCCCAACATGACCATCGCCAGCCCCGCTGACAGCGTCGAGTGTGAAGCGTTGACCCGCTTTCTGTGCACCGACAGCGGTCCCGGCTACCTCCGAATGGGCCGCAACCGCGAACCCATCCTGCACACCGGCCAAGCCCCCATCATCGACCGACACACCCTGCCCACGCTGCGCCAGGGCCAAGACGTGGTCTTTGTGGCGACTGGGTCTGTGACAGGCGAGGCCATCGCCGCAAGCGATGCATTGGCGCAGCAGGGGGTTGAGGCGGGCGTGGTGAGCGTGCCCTTCATCAAGCCCTTTGCCCGTGAGGCCTTCTTGAAGGCCGTCGAGCACGCCTCGGTGGTCATCACGGTGGAAGAGCACTGCGGGTTTGGCGGTCTTGGCTCCGTTGTGGCCGAGGTGATGGCCGAAGAGGGCGTGCGTGCCAGGCTTTTGCGCCGCCACAGCCCCGAGCGGGTGGAGGCCATTGGAGATCAAGGCTTCATGCGGCGCGCCGCAGGGCTCGACGCCCAGTCGCTGGCCCGCAGCGCCGCCGCCGCCGTCGGCAGGCCGCTAAGCCGGGTGGCGTGAGCGCCGCTGTGAGCCTTTGACGGAGCTTGCAGCAGAAGGTTCGGGTCATTTTGTGGCCCGACGATGTGTCTTGAAGTCTCGTTTGGGGCAAAAAGCGGGGGCATGAGGGGGCGGCAGCCCCCACTCATCCATGGTCAGGGTTGTTTGTGTCGCTCAAACACGTCTTAGGGCGTGTTTGCAAAATAGGACCGAGACAGGCCGCATGTCGATGGGAGCTTTTGCAAACCCGCCCTAACATGAGCCCAACCCAG
>CAKZKQ010000496.1 GCA_937123825.1 uncultured Pseudomonadota bacterium | reverse complement strand
CCCCTCACATCCATTGCCCAACCCCTCCACACACACCACCCCAACCTGAAGACAAGAATCATGAAAATGAATTATGTCAATTCATGATTGAGATATAGAAAAGGCCGCTTTTACAAAACACGATGCAAGCACCACAAGATGTGGATGCATTATGTTAAGTTGTGTTTTGGATATAGTGTCGCCTGCTCCAGAGAACAAAAATGCTCGCTCGATAAATACAGGTGCACACCCGCGCGTTGTCATCTATGATACACCTCAAACACCCGATGCATCGCCGCACACATGCGCCAATACCCACCCAAGAGCGCAAAAGCACCACCTCCACCACACACACATCCCACACACCAACGCGAGACACAGGATGTCCACCCCGCTGACCGAAACACTGCCCAACGGCGCCGTCCTCGACGGATACTACGAAATCACACACTACATCGGCAGCGGCGGCTTTGCCGATGTCTACGCCGGACGACAACTCGACACCGGCATGGACATCGCCATCAAAATCATGAAACCCATCAACGCTCCCCAAAGCGTTCAAACCACCTTCAAAAAACGATTCCTCCAAGAGGCACAACTCGCCGCCAGCATCCAACACCCCAACGTCGTCACCATACTGGCCTGCCGACAAGACGTCCGCATCCAAAACCCCAACCACGCACAGCCCTCCCCCACCGATGGCTTCTACATCGTCATGGAGCTGCTCAAAGGCCATGACCTCGACGACGAACTGCGCCAAAATGGCCCCATGACACCGCCCAGAGCACTGCGCCTCATGCTCGGATGCCTCGACGGCCTGGCCCAGGGACACGCCGCCGACATCATTCACAAAGACCTCAAACCCTCAAACCTCTTTCTGACCAACCCAGGCTCACGGGTCGAGTCACTCAAAATCCTCGACTACGGCATCGCCCGCGCCGGGCAAAACCCCGACGAAAAACTCACGCTCGCCGGACAAGCTGTCTTCACCCCCCAATACGCCGCCCCCGAATACATCGACACCCTCACCGCCACACCCGCACTCGATGTCTACCAGATGGGCCTCGTGCTGACCGAGATGCTCACCGGCGTCCCCGTCGTCGAACACGAAACCGTCTACTCATGCATGATGGCGCACGCCAGCGGCATCGAACTGCCCTCCATCATCATCGACTCACCCCTTGGCCCCATCCTCACCAAAGCCACTGCCAAAAACCACCACGACCGCTACCCCAACGCCGCCGCCTTCGCAGAAGCCCTCGAAACCGTCCAGGACAAACTCCCAAACACACCCCTGGCCTCACACACACCTTCCATCGACCCGCTGACACACACCCTCGACCCCAGCCACAGCGTCGACACCAACCCGCCACCCATCACCGCAAACCCCACACTCGACCCACAACAACCCCCCGTCCCCACACACGCACACAGCCCCAAACCACTGCTGCCCACACCCAACGCCTCCCCCTCAACCCCCGCCAAGCCCACCACCGTCAGGGAAAACCTCGCCGAGCTCCCACCGCTGCCCCCCATAACCCCAAACGCCACCGCAGCCACATCCAACAACGCCTCCTCCTCCAGACCCGCGATGGTCGCCGCAGCCCTGCTGGCCACCGCCTTTGGTGTCCTGGCGATGCTCGCGTTGGTCGCGCTTGGAACCGCTTTTGCCATGGGCTGGATTGGAAAAGACCCCGTCACCGCTGCCCTCGACAGCTGCGACAACCCCAAAGACTGCTACGACAACGCCCGCGACCTCGAAAAGGGACGCAACGGCGCCGACAAAAACCTCCAGGCCGCCACCGCCCTCTACAAACGCGCCTGCGGCAACAACGAACCCCGCGCCTGCCAGCGCATGGCCATCATCACCGCCACCTCCAAAACCCCCGAAGGCAAACGCGCCGCCCAGGACGACGCCTTCAAATGGAGCCTCCAGGCATGCCAACACGGCGATGAGAGCATCTGCATCAACCTGGCCCGCAAATACAACACCGGCAAAGACTTCAAAAAGAGCGCCCGGCGCGCCGGCGAGCTCTACCAAATGGCCTGCGAAAGCAAAGACAGCCCCAAAGCATGCCTGGGACAAGGAAAAGTCCACAGCCGCACCCAGGGA
Source organism: uncultured Pseudomonadota bacterium (assembly GCA_937123825.1). Lineage (GTDB taxonomy): Bacteria > Myxococcota_A > Bradymonadia > Bradymonadales > CAKZKQ01. The sequence goes on along the minus strand of CAKZKQ010000496.1, from coordinate 2,404 downwards.
CAGGTCGACAAAAACCGCACCAAAGCGCTCGACGCCTACCAAAAGGCCTGCATCCTTAAAGAACTCGATGACTGCTTCGACCTCTTCAAAGATGCCTGCCGCGATGGCAGTGACGCCACATGCAGGCTCCTGGCCGAGGCCTACCTCATTGGCGGCACACAACCCCCCAACGCAGACCGCGCCTGGAACCTGCACAAAATCAGCGCCTCCAAAGACGATGACGGCGAAAACACCTACCAACTGTCCATCCATTATAAGAATGGCACCAGTGGCATCAGCAAACACCTCGGACGCAGCGCAGAGCTCAACCAACTGGCCTGCGACCACAAACACGCCAACTCTTGTGTCGACCTCGGTTTCAACTACGAACGCGGTCAAGGCGTCCTGAAAGATGACAAGCTGGCGATAAAGTATTACAAGAAAGCCTGCAAGCTGGAGGCGGGACTGGGCTGCAACAACCTCGCCATTGCCCACCGCAACGGGCTCGGCACCAAAGCCAGCGACAAAAAGGCGGTCGAGTTCTTCAAACGCTCGTGCAAATTGAATTACATGGGAGGTTGCAACAATCTAGGGTTCATGTATGAAAAAGGGCGAGGAGTAACGGCTGACATTGAGAAAGCCGTTAAACTCTACCGACAGGCCTGTGATGGCGGCGATATGCTTGGGTGCAGCAACCTGGGCGTCATGTACGAACTGGGCACCGGTGTCCCCAAAGACACAAACCAGGCGGCTCGCCTCTACCGCAAAGCCTGTGACGGCGGCAACAGCAACGGCTGCAAGAACATCAAGAATGTCTCTCCGTAGCTTTTAGACGCCAAAGACCATAGGCGCCAGCCGGGTAAACGTGCCAACGCACATCACATCCGGCTGGCCCCAAAAGACACGATCATCGAAGACGCCCTCGGGGCATCACAGCGCGCCTGCAGTTTTCTGGCACCCTGTGAAGCATTCACCCCGGAGGCACACAAACCAACGTCGGCGTCGCCAGCGCCAACCACACCGCAAACAAGGCCCACACAAGGACCAAAGCGGTGGCGCTCAATGGCGACACCATCCAAAGGCCCCAGGGCAAACACAATCCAGGCAACGGCGCCCATGACAAACACACCCACAACCGGCTCATCACCCTGGCCAGGCACAAACCTGCTCAGAGCGCGCCGCTGTGGCTCAAACGCCCACGCCAACAAGCCCAGGACCACAAACCCGACGACAGGAGTCACCTGCGGATGAATCCCTGGTGTCGCAGCCAGAAACAAGCGCGCGGCCACACGCTGTCCAAGACAGGCGATGGCCCCTTGAGCTGAGCACATGCTTCCAGCCACCCCTGACCGCGACACCACCAACACGGACCCTCTTGCTTGAGCAGCACAACGCCAACGCGTGAATGAACCCCACCGCCCCTTCCTGTTTTGAAGAGGCACGTGGATGAACGCACACCGCGGCGACGACCACTGACGAAGGCCCCTGAGGCAACCCACATACGGACATCGGACAAACGGCGCCATAAATGCCACCACGCCGATGTTGGACATCAAACGCAGCGGCTCCTGAGCGTCAATATGCACAGGAAGACGCAACATGACCGCAAAGAAAGAGCTGCGCATGCTCATCAACGCCACCCACCTCGAATCCAGGGTGGCGATCGTCGAAAACGGCGTCCTGCAGGACCTCCACATCGAGTCCATTGAACGCAACCGCCTGCGCGGCAACATCTACAAAGGCACCGTCGTGCGGGTCGAACCCGCCATCCAGGCCTGCTTTGTAGACTTCGGCGGCGACCGCAACGGTTTCCTCGCCCTCAACGACATTACCCCCCAATGGTGGAAGAAGAGCGCCGAAGGCAAAAAACGCCCCCGGATTGAAGAGATCATCAGCGCCGGCATGCACCTCATCGTCCAGTGCACCCGCGAGCCCGAAGGCAACAAAGGCGCCGCGCTGACCACCTCCATCTCCCTGCCCGGCCGCTACGTCGTCTTCCTGCCCGACACCGAGCACAACGGCGGCATCTCCAAGAAGATCGACGACGCCGACGAGCGCAAGCGCCTCAAGTCCGTCCTGACCAAGCTGGGACCGAAGATGAAGGGCCACTCGCTCATCATCCGCACCGTGGGCATTGGGCAGACCAAGACCGAACTTGAGCGCGACCTGGGCTACCTGCTGCGCTTCTGGTCCCGCATCCGCGACGCCTTCAAGCGCGCCTCGCGCCCCGGCGCCCTCTTCCTGGAGCAAGACGTCGTCGTGCGCTCTGTGCGCGACTACTTCACCCCCGATATGGACGAAGTCCTCATCGACAACCCCAAGGCTTTTGAGTGCGTGACGGCCTATGCCGACGCCGCCATGCCTCGCCAGAAGACCCGCTTCAAGCTCTACAAAGGCCGCCAACCCCTCTTGGCCAACGCCAGGG
>CAKZKQ010000495.1 GCA_937123825.1 uncultured Pseudomonadota bacterium | reverse complement strand
AGGGCGGCTCTCAGCCCGAGGGCGACAGCCCCACCGGGGATCGCGGCGCCAAAGGTGAAGGCGGCAAGTCAGACAAGATCAAAGAAGACGGCGCCAAAGAAGACGCGGACAAAGGCGACAAGGACGCGCCGCAGGGCGAAAGCCCCGAGGGGAAGGACGAAGGCCAGGAGGGCAAGGTGCCTGACGGCGCCGAGCAGGGCGCGCTGCCAGACAACGGCGCCGCGCCCCCAGCCAAGATCAGCGGCGCGGCCGACAAGGCCCCCAAATCCCGCAAGGTCGTGCCCATCCGCCGCGAGATCGTCGTCTACACCCTTAAGATCACCGACAACAACCCCGCGCGCCGCGCCAAAACGATGGCTGGACAGATCCGCGCGATGGGGCGACAATTCAAGGTGACGTCCTCGGGCTCCAAGGTGCAGGTGGATCTGCCCCAGTCCCAGGTCGGCAGCATCTTGTCCGCCTTTGGCAAACAAGGCCGCGTCTCATCCATGCGCCTCTACGCCCAAAGCGACAAGCTCGACGTCAACCGAACCACCATTCACATTCAGGTCAGCACCCCCGGCAAGGCCAAGAAAAAATCCTCCGGGCCGCGCTTCCCCTGACCCCAACCCCACGCATTGCCCATGTCCGCTTCCCCACTGCAACGCGCCCGTCGTGTCTACCTGAACCTGGCCGGCTCGGTCCTGTGCTTTCTGGTCTTCATCGGCATGAACCTCAACGCGCTGCTCATCACCCACGACCGCACCTGGGGCCTGATCTCCATCCTCCCCATGGTGCTCTCCTACGTCCTGCTGCCGCGCGTCCTGCCCACCAACGACTACGACACCCCCGAATCCCAGCGCATCTCACCAGACATGACCTTCCGGCTGGCTCGCCTCAAGCCCCTGCTGACCAGCCTGCGTGTTGTCTACCCCCTGCTGGCGCTCTTTGTCCTGCTTGCCTTACCTCGCCTTGTCCCCGCGCCCGTCTGATCCGGCGCGCCAGACCTCCCCGCCGCGGTGAACACCGCCATGGCCGGGGCCGAATGGGTCTAAAATCCAGGCCACACAGACGTTCATTGCATCCACAAAAGGCTTTGGAAAAACGCCTCGCCGCGTCCAACGCAATTTGTCGTCCATCAAAAGGACGTCTCTGTTGCCAATTTCTTCTGCCTGCTCTAAATTCAGTGCAGGCATCGTCCTCAACATTTTAGATCGACGCTTTCAGGGTGCACGACACACCTACGCCGGAGTGGTGGAATAGGTAGACACAGGAGACTTAAAATCTCCAGTCCGCAAGGACGTGCGGGTTCGAGTCCCGCCTCCGGTACTGAAAAGGGCCAGCCAGTCTCGGGCTGTGCCTGAGCATTGACCCGTCACAGGTCAGCCCATGAACACCGATGTCATCGTTGTCGATGACCAAAATCGGCATGTGGCCACTGGCCAGATTCTGACGGCAATGCTCAGACACAACCCGGCATTGGTCTGGCCCTTTTGGCATTCAAACACCCTTTTTGTGACAGACTTTTCTTCACCCTACGCACACCAACCGTGCCCCCTAAAAGGGTGATAATGGTCCATTATTGAACACGTGGTCTATAAAATCGGCAACGGAAACCACAATTGGGGCTGCGCATCTCCGATTTGTGTTTAAATAGACCCGGTCCCAGTTCAAAACACGTAGGCACCGATACACCCCACACACACCACAGCCCTCCAACACTTCACCCCCAAAGCCTTCGTTCGGCCAGGTGAAGACACGGTAGGTCCAACAACCACATTGGTTTGTGTGCACAGCAGCATCGCCCCCAACCCACCGCAAAGTGGCCTATTGCCCATGAACACCGGACAACGCGCCGCCCTCGGCTCCCGATACCATACCGTGACATCGCTCCTCTTGCTCGCAGCGGCGCTGGCCCTGGGCACACAGCTTCTGGGCTGCGGCGCCACCGCAGCCTCGGGCAAAGCTGGGGACGGATCCCGCTATGTCATGCTCGACCCGCTTGAACCGCTCTCTCAGTGCCGAGACGACCAGCCAGCCCGTCAGTGGGCCGTGGTCGTGGGCATCAACGAGTACAAAGACGAGCGGATCAAGGATCTGAACGGGGCCGTCAACGACGCCTGGAGCTTCTACCACTTTCTGTCCAGCCCCCACGGCGGCGCCATCCCTGCGGTCCGCATGAAGCTCCTCATCAATGAAGAGGCCACGCGGCAAGCCGTCACGGGCGCGCTGGGCGGATTTTTGGCCAACGCCTGCCCCAAAGACCAGCTCATCATCTACTTTGCCGGACACGGCAGCCCCGAGCCCGAACGCCCCGACGAGGCCTTTTTACTGGTCCACGACACCATGCTGGACAACATGGTCGGCTCGGCCATCTCCATGAACCAACTGCCCAACTTCCTCAAGTGGCGCGCCAACAACGCCGGCCAGCTCCTGATGCTCATCGACGCCTGCCACTCGGGCAGCATCCAGTTTCCAGGGCGCGGGGCCGCGCTGGCTGACCCCAACGTGCGCATGACCTTGACCGCCGAAGGCATCACCTCGGCCATGGACAACCAGGGCGACAAGAACTGGGGCGCCATCAGCGCGGCCGCCTCTGACCAGACCGCCGCCGAGGTCAAAGGGTGCCAGATCGGCGGCTATGACTACACCGGGGGGCTCTTCACCTGCCACCTGCTCAAGGGGCTGTCTGGCTCTGCAGACCGCAACGGCAATGGGGAGGTGGCGCTGGGAGAACTTTACAATTATCTGGATACCAACGTGCGCGGGGACAGCAACGGGCAGCAAAGCCCGCAGCGCTCGGGGAACCTGGACGATGGTTTGGTGCTGACCAGCATCGGCGCCGACAAGGTGGGCATCCCCACGCTCCCAGAGGCGTACAGCGGCGCTGTGGCGCACCCGCTGCGCCCCTGGATCTACACCGGGGCGGGGCTGACTGCGGCGGCCGCCATCACGGGCGCCGTCTTCAGCGTGCAGTCACAGAACAAGCTTGAAGAGAGCCAGAACAGCCCGGACAACGCCAGCGCGCTGCAGCGCGAATCCCAGGACAACACGCGCCTGGCGCTGGCGAGCTATGGGGCGGCGGCCACCCTGGGGGCGGTGACGCTCGGCATGCTCCTCTACGACCTATTTAAAGATCCTGAAGGCGTCGAAGACGTCTACCAGAAGCCGCCGCTCTTTGAGTTGGCCCTCCACCCCACCGAAGACGGGGCCGACGCATGGCTCCAATTCAACGTTGCCTGGTAGACGACCACCAACCCAAAGGACGGTATCCAAATGAATGTCGCAAGAATCACGTTGTGGGTGGTGGCGCTCTTTGTTCTTCAGGCCTGCCCTGCCCCGCTGCAAAACGAACCCATCGTCGAGGTCAACCTCGAAGGGACGGCCCAGCTCCAGGGCGCTCAGGATCACTCGGGGATTGTGGTCCGGCTGACCAACGAGGACGACCTCCTCTTTAGCAGCAGCCAGACCAACAGCCAGGGACAGTTTCTCTTTGCCGACATCGCGCGCCGAGACTTCCAGTTGACCTTCTCCAAGGAGGGCTACCGCACGTTCGGGCCAGTGACGGTGCAGCACATCAACGCCGAGTTTGTCTTCCAACCCGAAGACCTGCCCATTGTGCTCGAACCCGACCGCTCGGCGGGGCTCCAGGGGCAGTTGGAGAGCAGCCTGCCAGTGGCACTGGCCTGGGACGAAATCGCCAGCGTCTCACTCAAGCTCCTTGGTGCCCAGGACAGCCTCGCCGACGTCCGCGAGGTCACCATCACACCGCAGCGCGATGGCACCTTCACCCGCGAAGACCTCAGACCCGGCACCTACATCCTTGAGACCCGCGCTCAGGGCCACCTGCCGCTGGTGACCACCGTCGAGTTGGCGCAAAACCAACTCACCGCCCTGCCAGAACCCCTGGCCCTCACCCCAGAGACCCAATCGGAGCAAGGCGGCGTCATCCTCCAGGGACAAGTCCTGCTGGAGGGCCTCGAAGACCACAGCGACATCCAGGTCCGCATTGAAATTGAAGACCAGTTGGTGAGCAACCAGACCACCACCAACGCCCAGGGCCGCTTTGCCTTTGAAACCGTTCGCCTCAACCACTCGCTGAGCTTCAGCCGCCCAGGTTTTGATCCCGCCGCGGGCCAGCCTGACGTCATCAACGTCCGCTGGGTCACCAACGGGGACGAACCCGACACAGGACACTTCGAAGTCGACGGCGCCCGGCTCGACCAAACCCCCTTCACGCTCGTCCCGCGCCCCACCGCCACGCTCGCCGGGACCCTCACCAGCCCCCTGACGATCACCAACTGGCCCGCCCGCTCGCTCATCATTGTTCAGGGACAGGACACCGAGCGCGTGGCGACAGTCTCCCAGGACCAGGGGGTCGGAATATTCAGCGTCGATGGGCTCTCCCCTGGCCAATACACGCTCAACGTCCGCGTGGAAGGGCACAGGCCCGAACAAATCGAGGTCGAAGTGCCGCCAGAAGGCCTGCCAGATGTGGACATTGGGCTGATCCCGCAGGAAGTCCCCTACTTTGGCACCGTCACCGACGGACAAGACGGCCTGGCGTTGGTGGTGGTCCGCGCTCGGCGCGACGGCGCGGTGCTGGCGGACACAGCGCTGACGGACACGGACGGGGGCTTTGGGCTCGCCTTGACGCCCGAAACCCACACCTTGAGCTTTGACCGCGACGGCTTTGAGCCCCACCCCGAGGTCACACTGCGCTGGAACGGCGAGGGGTTCGACGTCGAAAGCCCGCTGGAGGACGAGCCGCCCTTTCGGATGAGTGCCCAGCCGCAGGCGGCGCTCTCGGGGCAGGTCTCCAGCAGCCTTGGACCCATCACCGACTGGCCCAACGTGGCCTTTGTCTCCCTGGTCGGCGACGCACTCCAGCGCATCACCCCCATGGCCAACGCCCCCGAAGGGCGCGGGCAGTTCCAATTTGACGGACTCCCCCCTGGCACCTACGAGTTGGCCATCACCGCCACCGGATACCGCCCCTTCTCCACCACCGTCACGCTGGCCGAAGGGGAGCAGACTCTGGCCGACGCCTCTGAGGAGGTGGAGGGGGACGTGGTTGAGCTGCGCTTTATTGAAAGAAACGACGATGAAGCCCTGACCGTGCCCATGCGCGGGGTTGTCCTGCTTGAGGGCGCACAGGACCACAGCGACATTGTCGTGCGGGCCACCGTGGGCGGAAACCTGGTGGCCACCACTCTGACCGACGCCCAGGGGCGATTCTTCTTCTCGACCGCCGAGTCACCGCACAACCTGACCTTCTCACGCGAGGGCTACGGCACCCACAGCATCGACGTGCTCTGGGACAGCCAGCAGGAGCGGTTTGAGTTTGAGGGCGCTGCGCTGGCCGAAACCCCCCAGCAGCTCCTGCGCCTCGATGGCCGTGTGGATGTCCGCGTCAGCATCCAGCCCGACTGGGTTCCGGCCAACCAGCGCTTCGCCACCGTGCTGCTCATCGGCGACGTGCAGCCGCGCACCGAACCAGCCCCCAACGGCGACACCAGCTTTGAGCAGGTCCCCGCCGGGACCTACATCGTCGTCGTCCAGCGCGAGGGCTTCATCTCCAGCCAGCAGATCGTCAACATCAACGAAAACAACCCCGCGCCGCTGGTCGAGTTGACCCTGACGCTCAACGACCTGGGCGCCGCCAACCTCGACCTCTCTGAGCAAAGCATCTCCGATGAACAACTGCGCGCCCTGCCGCGCCTCATCGGCGCCGACCTCTCAGGGGCGCGGCTGACCGGCCCCGAACCGGGCTCCCTGGCCAACCTCTGCGGGCTCGACCTCGACGGCGCGCGCTTTGTGGGCACCGATCTGGCTGGGGCCAACCTCGATGGCGCCTCTCTCCAGGGCGCAGACTTCTCCAACGCCACCCTCGGCGGAGCCAGCATCCGCTCCACCAACCTGCGCGGCGCCGACTTCTTTGGCGCCGATCTCTCGGCCGCACGCTTTGATGGCACCCAATATCTGTGCAACGGCGCCCCCCTCCAGGGCGACCCCACCCAGCTGGCTGGCGCCGACCTCTCCAGCGCCAACCTCTCAGAGGCCATCTTCACCGCGCCCGACGCCCTCATCGCCGATGAACCCTGCCTTGACGGTCAAGCCTTCGACACCATCGACCTCTCCGGGGTCACCTTCAGCCAGACCAACCTCTCCGAGGCCGTCATGCCGACCGTCAACCTGGGCGCGGCGGACCTGTCGAGCGCCCTGCTCCAAGGCACCGACCTGCGCGGCGCGTGTATGGAGGCGGCGTCGATGATCTTGACCAACCTGCGCTGCGCCGATCTGACCGGCGCCGATCTCTCCGACGCCAACCTCCTGGGCTCCATCCTGCTCGACACCACACTCGACGGTGCGGCGCTGGCCCGCGCCAACTTCTCGGGGGCCAACCTCTCGGGGGCCACTTTGCAGGGCGCCGCGGCCAACAACACCAACTTCCAGGCCATTGTCACCGGTCCCAGCGGCCTCAACGCCTGCCTTGAAGGGCAGGACGAGAGGCAAGAGGCGCGCAACACCAGCTTCAACGGCGCCGTGTTGACCGACACGTCCTTCATCGGCGTCCTCTTTAGCAACGTGGACTTTGCCGACACCGACCTGACCCGGGCCGACCTGCGCAACACCCAGTTTGTCGACACCACCTTCAACGACCAGACCAACCTCACCGAAGCCGACCTGAAGAACGCCCGCATCGGCGACGCCAACATGTCGGGCGTCGACTTCACGCAGGCCGACCTCTCCAGGGCCGACCTGACCCTCATCGACCTCACCGGCGCCAAACTCACCAGCGCCGTCCTGAGCGGCACCGTCCTGACCAACGCCGACCTGGACGACTCAGACCTGACAAACTCAGAGTTGACCGACGCCAACCTTGAAGGCGCCAACATGGAACGCGTCACCCTGGACAACACCAACCTCACCGGCGCCACCTTGCGCTCGGCCTTCTTCCGCCTGACCGACATCAGCACCGTGCAGTGGAACGACACCGTCTGCCCCGACGGCACCAACTCCAACGACCACGGCAACACCTGCGCGGGCCACCTCTTCCGCGCCACATCGTGCACCATCGTCCCCGGTGCCCAGTGCCCCGAGGTCAACCTCTCCAACGAAAACCTCCAGGGCGCCAGCCTCCCTGGCGCAAACCTGGACGGCGCGCTGATCCGCGACGCCATCCTGGACGACGCCGATCTCTTTGGCGCCATCCTCACCAGCGCCGACGCCAGAGGCACCGCCTTCATCGGCGCAAACCTCATGTTCACCCAGGGCGACGACGCCGACTTTACCCTGGCCAACCTGACGGGCGCGCGCCTGCGCGGCGCCGACTTCAAACGGGCCAACTTCACCGGCGCCCTCTTCTTCGACGCCAGCCTTCAAAACGCCGACCTGAGCGGCGCCAACCTGGACTCCGCCAACTTCACCGGCGCCTCACTCCAAGGCGCCAACCTGGCCGGGGCCAACCTCACCGGCGCCATCTTGACCGGCGCCGATCTGACCGGCGCAAACCTCACCGGCGCAAACCTTGAACGCGCCACACTCGACCGGGCGCGGCTCAACCAGACCCGCATCGCCCAGGCCGATTTCGATCGCGCCACCGCCATCGAAACGCTCTTTGACGGCGTCATCACCGAAGGAAACCCCAACAACGGCGCCTCCTTCACCAACGCCAACCTCAGCCGCAGCTCCTGGCGCAACACCCAAACACAGTCGCTGGACCTGACCGGCGCAAACCTCACCAGCGCCGACCTGCGCGGCACCCGCTTTGAGTCCGTCACGCTCAACAACGCCACGCTCGACCGGGCCCTCCTGCACAACGCCGACTGGAGCGACATCACCGGCATCGGCGTCCAGGGCCAGGACACTGAGTTCATCGGCGCCACCCTCCGAGGCAACCTGGGCGGCGCGCGCTTGACGGGTGCGGTCTTCATCCGAGCGTCGCTGCCCCAGGTCGTTCTTGAGAACGCCGAGCTGCACCAGGCCGTCTTTGCGCACACCATTGTCACCGGCGCACGCTTCATCGGCACCGACCTGACCGGCGCCCGCATTCACAAAGCCGACTTCGCCGACGCCCAACTCGACACCCTCGACCTGACCGACGCCAACCTCACCAGCGCCGCTTTCCCCCCCAACAACAACCACACCTTCACCAACACCGTCTGCCCCGACGGCACCAACTCCAACGACCACGGCGACACCTGCGACGGGCACCTGCAACCCATGCAAAACTGCTTCCCCCAGGCCGGAGCCAACTGCGTCGGCGTCGTCCTGATCGAATCGGGCATCCTTGACCTCTCTGGCCAGGACCTGTCGGGCATTGACCTGAGCTTCGCCGACCTGGGCGGCATCGGTCTGAACAACACCATCATGGCCGGGGCCAAGCTCACCGGCGCCAGTGCCATCAACAACACCTTCTTCAACATCGACTGGAGCAACGCCGACCTGCGCTATGCCGACTTCTCAGGCGTCATCCTCAGCCCAAACACCGAGCTGCCCGGCGTCACAGCCACAGGCATCAACCTCTTTGGGGTCACGCTGGATTCGCTGGACCTGCGCGGCATGGACCTGCGCGGCGCCAACCTCACGAGCGCCTCGCTCCAAAACGTCGACCTCACCGACGCCGCCCTCTTTGGCGCCAACCTGAACCAAACCATCCTGACCCAGGCCATTCTGACCAACACCGACATCGCCCGCGTTGATCTTTCGCAGGCCCAGTTGACCGACATCGACCTGAGCGAGCGCTCACTGGTGGGGCTGCGCGCCAACGGCGCCAATCTGGGCAACGCCAACCTCACCGGCGCCGACCTGAGCTTCGCCGCCATGACAGGCAACGGCCTTGCCAGCGCCATGTTCACCGGCGCACGCTTCCAAGGCACCAACCTCAACGGTGTGGTCCTGGAGAGCACCGACCTGAGCGGCCTGATGATGATGGACGCCGACCTCTCCGACGCCGTCCTCCAGGGCAGCAGCGTCACAGACACCAACCTCAGCGGCGCCAACCTCGTGCGGACCAACCTCACCGGCGTCAACCTCTCGGCCGCCACCACCGACGGCGTGCTCCTCACCAAGGCCAAGCTCGACAACTTCAACCTCGCCGGCGCCGACCTCACCGGCGCGGTGCTGGAGCGAGCCTCGCTCCAACAAGCCGACCTCTCCGACGCGCGCCTGAGCCACATTGAAGCCCAAAACGCCAACCTGACCGACGTCGACGCGCGCCGTGCAGACTTCACCTCGGCGGATCTGACCGGCGCGCGGCTCCTGGGCGCCGACTTCACCAACGCCATCTTTGATGGCGCCATCCTCGACTTTGCCAGCTACAACGACGAGAGCGACTTTGGGACCTTTGACATCGACGCCACCGACGCCACCAACATCAGCGACCTCTACACCACGCTCTCGGCCGGGGGCTACTGCTGGGGCGATCCAGGCAGCAGCGTGGACTGCGTTTACCTCGACCACACCCTCGTCGCAGGGCGCTACGAGGTCACCCAGAGCGACTTTGAACGCTTGATGGGCAGCAACCCATCGTTCAACTTCGACTGCGGCCCCAACTGCCCCGTCGAAAGCGTCACCATCTACGAAGCCATCGCCTACGCCAACGCCCTCTCCATCGCCGAAGGCTACCAGGCCTGTTACCGGCGTGGCATCTACTTAGACGCTGAACGCGACGTGGTGGTTGACTGTGAGACGCGCTACAAACCCGACACGGTCGAGTTCGTGTGCCCCGCGTACACCCTGGAAGATGCCCAAAGTGGGATCTTGTGGGAACAGATCTTCGACGAGATCTGCGACGGCTACCGCCTCCCTGCGGTCGATGAATGGTATTACATGCTCCGAGCATCGCGCGACGTTGACTATCCTTGCGGCGACAACGCGTCGTGCCTCGACACCATCGGATGGCTGCCCGAATTTGAAGACACCCCAGACGGACTGACCTGCGACGGTGCAGACGCCCTCACCCAACCCGTGGGTGGAAAGTCTCCAAACGCGTTGGGGCTCTACGACATGGTGGGCAACGTCGAAGAAATGACGCTCTCACTCTTTGAACGGGACGACGAAAACCGCCTGAACCGACTGCGTGACTACCAGCTCAATGAAGAGGGCAGCATCAACCTGATCTCTCCGCCCTTTGAAAACGCCTTCCCCTTGTGCGGAGGCTCGGTCAAACGCTGCCAGGTCCGCGGAGAACACGTTCCCGAGGCATCACGGCGCCCCATCGACCATTCATTCATGATCATGCGCGAAGGCTTCACGGACGCTTTTGAGGAGCGCGAGATCCAGAACGGAGAGCCCATCCAAACGTCCTACTGCTCAACCATCAGGGTGGCTGGCCATGATCCGGACATCATAGAAGAAGACCAGGAACAACCCTCTTACTGTTTCAACAACTCCTTCACGCCTCCAGACGAAGAAAATCCCATCAACCTGGGGGCTTGCCGCAAAAATGACCGCGGCTTCCGCCTTGTCCGCACTGCGTGCAACCCCGAACAACACCGCTCCGACAGCGACAACTGCAACTGCCAGGGCCCTTGCGCAGACGGTGAAGAGTGCCGTGCAGGGGTCTGTGTCTCCAACGAAATCTGCGGCGATGGTTTGGACAACGACCAGGATGGCCAAAGAGACTGCGCAGACAACGACTGCAGCGTCCATCCAGGCTGCCATACCCCCATGCCCATCGCCCCTCCAGGACAAACGCTCACCCACAACGGCTCCGTCACCCGCGACTCACAAGTCTGGTCCAGACCTGAACCGTTCTGCACCGATGCGGTGTCCAACACCCAACTCGACGCCATCTCCATCACCAACAACACCGGCGCCGACCAGGTGCTGGACATCACAGCGAGCGCTCTCAACGACAGATTTGGCTACGTCACGGTTGTCACCGACGACTACAACCCAAGAAGCCTGCAAGGCTGCCAGGCCACCGCTCTGTTTGAACGAAATGGGCGCAGCTTCATTGGGTCCTTCTCCATAGAAGCAGGCCAGACGCTGATGGTGGTGGTGTCTTCGGCAAACAACAAGCCCGACAATGACAACGAGCGACTGGGGGACTACGAACTGGAGATCCACACCAACTGAACCCAAAATGCAGATGAAAGGCTTGTTTTGTAACGAGCAATCACGGATGGCAGCAGGCTCGGGACGAGCGACATCACACAGGCAATCGGCGCAAAGCCACCACGCTGACGATGATCGTCAATACAAAGCAAAAGACGCCCGACTGTAAAAACTCATTGTTTTGGGTCAAGAGCCACGCCACCACACCACCCACCAAAAAGACCGTGGCCAGCCCGACCATGACCATAAGCGTCTTGCGCTTGACGTCGGCCGCGTTCGGGATCGACTTCCACAGGCCGATGTGCGGCTCTCCAAGCTTCACAGACACCACTGAAGGATCTTCAGGGCTTGTGAGCATCCGCCCGGGAATCGACCACACCCAGGCCCGATCCAGATAAAACCCCTGGTGCATCTCAACCAACGCGTGCAACTGGGCAAGTGACTGAGGAATGGGGAGCATCACCACCTTGGAGATCCCCACCGAGGACACCATCGCCAAGGTGTTCACAAAGTGCCCAGACCAGTCCGACTGCGGCACAAACGCCGCCACACCATCCACGATCGCCACCACGCCCTGGCGAGCACGGCGAGCATCGTTTTGCTGGGCAATCGCCACAAACCCCGCCCCTCGCCCGCTTCCTCCCATCAACACCGACACCGGCGACTTGCCCTCAGCCCAGGCCTGACGAATTCGCCTCCCCGTCGAAAAATTCCAGACCGCCACCCCCAAAAGCAGCAGCGACACCACGCCCGCAGGCCAGAACACCATGGCCACCGCCACGGCCCCAGACACCACCGCCATAAAGAGCGCCAGCGCACCGTAAATCCACGGGGTCACCATCGCCCAGCGGGCCCACAACCCCATCGCCTCTTTCGACATCGCCCCCCCCTCTCCCGCATGGCCCAGAGCGATACAACAAACCCCAAAAAACTCAGACAGGACCCCAAGAACTGCGGCGCTACTCAAAAGGGCGGATTTCCAGGTGCCCCACCAGCGGAGACTCCCCGCCCGGCACGCTCGCCCCCCACAACGGCAGCCCTTCGGTCGTCGGCACTGGCTGGCCGCGCACCTGTCCGTCTTCGGTCTTGTGGTACCCGACCACCAGCAAACCGCCCGGGGTAAAGATGGCGTGCTGAAGCTGGACATTGTTGCCGCCGCCCATGCCAGTGTCTTCGTCGTAGGGACCCATCAACACGCTGGAGTAGTCCAACTGGCCCAGCTCCGGGGTGTAGACCCGCACAAAGTCATTCCAGGCCCCCACGCCCTGGCGAATGTCCACCAGGCGCTGGTAGGCGTTGGTGGTGGTGATGGTGCGGCGGCCAGTGCAAGTCAGCAGCACGCGGCCATCGGGGGCCACATCAAGCTCGGTGCGGCAGCGGGTGGTGTTGAGGTCGGGCCACTGGGCGTTGGGGTTGGGGTTTCCGGCGTAACGGGGGTGCTCGTCATCAAAGAAGCCCATGCGGCCGGTGTTCTCGGCAAACTCGGCCACAAAGGTCGAGCGCGCAAGCTGTCCGCTGTCCAACCCCAACTTGCCCAGCCACTGGATGTGGATGTTGCCGCTGGAGCCCGAAAACCGGTTCTGGAAGCCCCGCGCATCCGGGTTGGACACCACCGCGTCCCCCGACCAGTAATTGATGGTGTTGTTGCCGTGGCAGCGGGCCAGGACCGTCAACGCGTCGCTGGCATAATCGATGGCCAATGCGTCGATGTACTGGTCGGGCGGCGAGTTGTCGTTGGTCTCGGTGTAGAGGCGACGCCACCATTTGAGTTCGCCCTGGTCGGTCATGGCCACCACGGCGGG
>CAKZKQ010000494.1 GCA_937123825.1 uncultured Pseudomonadota bacterium | reverse complement strand
CCACCGCCACCAACCTGCCCCCGATGGCCAGAAAACCCCAAAGAGAAGGACAGACCAGGCCACCCGGCCCACCGCGCAACCACAACAAGCGCCAAGAGGACCCCAAAGCCACCATACAATGTTCAGGAAGATCAACGAACGTCTTCAAAAAGCGTCTGGAAGGGCTCCGGGCACCCATCCACACCCGCCGACAACGGCGAGCGGCAAAACTCCGAGCGTCGCACCACGTGGTTCTCAATCGACATCACGCACGACACCCCATCCGAGGACACCACCTGCCCACCCCGAAGCGCCTTCCTCACTTGCCATGTCCCAAAGTCCAGCTCATTCACTCGCCGCATCGGATAAAACCTGCACTCGTCCTTTAGATAAACACCCCGGCGAATGTCAGCGCTGCTCAAATCCCTATGGATCAACTCTCCCCAGATGCAACAACACGGCAAGAAGAGCGAAGCGCCAAGGATCCAATACCCCAGCCGATCCAAAAACCTGAGCGTCCCACGCCACAGATTCTTTTTGGCGTCGCCCCAAAGCGCTCCCCACTCAAAACCCTGCGCGCCTTTATCCGGTGATGAATCACTCAAACCCTCAAACCCTCAAACCCCAAACCCAACAACCCTTCAAGACCACACAGCCGCAGACGACGCCCAAACCCACGCCGCCGCCCACCACCCAGACCAAACTCAATCGCCACGCACCTTCTTCAAGAGGTCTTCAAAGCCTTTCTGGCATGTTTTGCTGCCCTCAAGACTGGACGCACCACAGAACTCTGCCTTGGAAACCACACCGCTGTTGACGTAAAGCACGCACCTGGCCTTGCCATGCACCAGCAAGCCACGAGGGAGCGGCTGGGCTTGTGTTCCAGAAAAAAGATTCAATGATCTTGGCGCTTGCCCAACATAAGATTTACAAGCCTGCAGCTCGGCCATTTTGACATTCTCAATCTCTCCCGCTTCCTCATCCCGTTGCTGCTTATCCATCACCAACATCACCAGGGCCAAGATCACAACGGACACACCGAAGAACCACCACAACACCGTGGAATGCTGCGATTTGGGCGCGGTGTCTCTGAGGCCTTGCTGCATCCCCAACACAGACGGGCTGTCTTTGCCATGACGAAACTGCTGGTAGAGCACTTCGGGAGCGTGCCTGATTTCATCCAGACTGCGGCCTGTATGCTTCAAAAAATGCCAGTGGAGAGAGGCGTAAAAAGAGGCGAATGCCCACGGTGCGAGTTTCAGGAACAAAGGCGGGTGTTCTTTATGGATCAGCGTGACCAGATAGGAGTGCCCAAACCGTTCTCTCTTAACGCAGAGCATCTCAATACCGTCGTAAGACGACCAAAATTCATCGCTGCCCATGGCGTCTTCTCTGAAAACGACCACAGCATGCGTGCTGGGCAACGGAACAAAGATCAACAAGGCCAACCACAGCACTTTGACCATGGACTTGGCAGGCTCCCAAACCCCCTCCATCGCAATGTTGAAACCAATCCAAACCACTGCGCCCAAAATGATATACACCCAAAAAGACCGAGACTGGCGCACCCTGTCGACCACAGTCAGCGCATCCACATGCTCGTAAATCAGGTCCTCCAACCTCGATGACCACCACAAAGATCTGGTGACCACCCCATCACTGCCCAAAATATCCAGGGACCATCTGCCAACACGTGCCTCTGTCCTTGCCATCATGCCCCCTCCTCGCTGCTCACCAACGTCTCGAAGCAATGCAATTCAGAAGAGGCCATACCCAGCTTCACCCCACGGCAAAAGCTCAGAAAATGCCACGGATAAAGTTCGACAGTATGCTCCCCTTCAATATGGACCACACGCACCAACATTTTCGGAAAACGCTGCCGCACATAGATGGACTGGATATCTCGATAGAAAATTCTACTTTCATGGAGCGCCAAACACGCCCCATAAAACCTCACCACACGTACCCAGAAACCCACGGCCCAAAAGGCTTGAATCGCCAACACAAAGGTCAGCCCCTTAAATGTCTCCAAACACAAACAGACATACGCCAGATGGCAGGCCACCGCAGCGACCAAGCAACCCAAAAACACGGCGCGGTGTCCACCTCTGACCGCACACTCAGCACGAGCGACTCCTGCAGGCGCTGAACCGTTCCAATCCCTCCTAAAGATCGGCCACAGCGCCAACGGCTCAATAAGGAGACCATTCTCATCATAGAGAGGCTTCACATGACGAAGATTGGGCACACGCCACCAGGTGCTCATCACACCGGCGTACTTCATGGCAAAGTCGACAAACCCCCGACCCCACCAAAAAGAACGCTCCACCACCTTCCCATCCACAACCGCGTGCACGCCCCACGGCCGCTTCACCAGCGCCTTCACCACAGATCCCTCCCCCGACGCCAAAATCCAGCGCCCAAAGCCCTCAAAACCTGATTGCCCTTACATCAATACCAAACAACCCACACCAAAAAACATGCCCAAAATCCAAAGGCACGCCGCAGGTTGCTCGCAATGAAGCTCAACCAGGCACAGCACCCACAGGCACCGTTCCACGCTTATTCAAGGATTCAAATAAAGGCCAAACACTCAGTTTCAACTCTGGGACTCTAACGACTTAACTCGCCCACCCGCCCCTTTCAAGAGAAAAATGAGTTCTCGCCTTAAGTTTTTTGATGGCCAGTTGAGTTGCCAGTGTTGGCGCAGATCAAATACTGAAAGAAAGATCACCCACCAGGAAGAAAAGTACGAACAAGCCGAATACCATAAAACGAACTTCGCCTGGTTCCATCGCTACCTTCCCGGTAAGCCGCTCGGCAAGTACCTTCTCCACTCTCATAAGAACAACCTCGCCGGATATACTGAACACATCGCCCCAGATTTGACTCGTAGCCAGTGGGATCAACAACCAAATCAGCTTGGTATAGATCTCCTGCACAGTCATGAATCCACTCTCTCACATTGCCAAAAACATCGTACAACCCCCATGGATTGACTCTCAGTTGCGCCACAGGATGGGTCATTCCTTCTGAATTCCCACAGGTCCAACCCATCTCATCCAACACCGTAAATCGCTCGCATGTGTCTCCAGGCCGATCGTAATCTCCCAAATAAGTCGCAGTGAGGGTCCCCGCACGTGCCACATACTCCCACTCAGCCTCTGTAGGCAGGCGGTATCCCTCACAGTCCAAACCCACAAACTCGATGTCGAAGCACTGAAAACCAAGCCCACCGCCCAACTCTCCCCCACAAAGTCGGGATGGGTAACAAGGCTCCAAGCCATCACGCAATGACATGCGATTGGCAAACTCCATCGCCTCATACCAGTTGACGCTTTCCACAGGGCAATCGGCGCCGCATTCAGCGTTGGCCGATGGGTTGTTGCCCACAACCTCTTGCCACAATCCCTGGGTGACCTCGGTCTGCATCACCAAAAACCCACGAGTCAACTGGACAGGATGCTGCAATTCAAAATCTGAATATCCCCATTCATCCTCTGGCGCTCCCCGCAAAAACGTTCCAGGCGGGGCATAAGACCACCCCTCAGGCACACACACTCGATTGCTGCATCGCCCTGTCTCACACTGCTCACCCAACAAGCACTCGGCCCCTTGCGGGCACAACGTCTCTCCACTGCACACCGCGTTGCCCTGGCCATCACACTCGATAACATCCAACCCACAAGGCCCACACACATCGCCGGGAGCCTCAGAATCACAGCCACCACAAGGCCCAATGGCATCCTCGCCCTGGTCCCCCTGACACACCACCGTCTCACGGCCCGTGCATGACCAGAACCCGCTGCCACATGTCCCGCAGGCCTCACCAGGTTCACCATCCAACTCATCGCAGCCACCGCACCGATTCAACGCCCCTTGCTCACCCTCGCAAGTCACCGCCTCGGTACCATCGCACACGTACTGAGCCACCATGCATTGCCCACAAACGTCTCCTGGTTGAGCCTCCAAAGCCGCACACCCACCACAAGCGTTCAACCCCTCATCTCCAGGATCCCCCTGGCACACTGCCTCGGTGCCCTCACACACATACTCACCCAGCGAACACGTTCCACAGGACTCTCCCGGCTCTCCCTCCAAAGGCAAACAGCCCCCGCAAGTGTTCAGAAAATCCTCATCGCGTCCCCCGCGACACACCAAACCCTCAGGCCCATCGCAAGCCCAGGTCCCAAAACCACACACCCCACATGGAGACCCCACCTCATGGGACAAAACACTGCATCCACCACACCCGTTTTCGGGCGAACCAAACGGCTCATCACAATTCACATCGTCTGGCCCAACACACTCCCAAACCCCCAAATCACAACGTCCACAAACCCCTCCCGGTTCGCCTCGCAGCTCATCACAACCACCACAAGCGTTCTCTACACCGCCACCACACAACCCACCATCATCGTCGTCGGCGTCTTCAACATCATCGTCTTCACCTGCATCAGGCCCGTCTTGCGCATCAGCCTGGGTGCTACCGCTGCCCGATGGCCCATCACCACCACACCCCACCAAACCCATGGACCCAAAGACCCACAGGAGCACAAACAACCACCACCCAATCCTTCTCAATGGACCACCAGACATAAAGCACACCCAAGACCCCAAGGCTCACCGCAGGTTGGGCACGATGAAGCTCAACCAGACACAACACCCGCAGGCACCGTTCCACGCTTATTCAAGGATTCAAATAAAGGCCAAACACTCAGTTTCAACTCTGGGACTCTAACGATTTAACTCGCCCACACACCCCTTTCAAGAGAAAACTGAGTTCTCGCCTTGAGTTTGTGCCTACAAGACCACAGCGACAACGGGACCCAAAAGCAGCAAGCACAAGAGCACCGGGACTCAGGCCCCTCAAGGCCAGGAGTCACAACACAGCGCAGCAAAACACGATGGCATCGCCAAGCGACACCTGCTTACCTATTGGGCTTTCTGGGCTCTATCAACCAAACGCTCATAGACAAGCAGGACAAAGACCCAGCGGCTTGCAAATCGAACCAAAACTCACAGCTCACACTCACAAGACACCACACCACCAGCACCCACACATGCTTTTGGCACAAACCACCTCACCATCCGATGGATATCAGCAAGCCCATTCAAAGTCTGACGCAAATCCAACACCAAGACAGTCAACCGACCAGCCAGATAAATCATGTCGTCCTTCACAACCACCGAACTGGCATAAAACCCCCTCAGATAAGGCAAACCAATCGAGCCAATGCGCACCCACTTCTCAGAAAAAAACACAATGGCCTTGTTGGTCACCACCACAAACCCACCTTTGTAGGCCGAGGCTGCCACCGGATACTCTCCTTCAAAGAACGCCACGTCGTAGACCTCGCGATAGGCACCATCGACAATCTCAAAACGCTCCACATGGCCCATATCCACAGACAAATCATCCCGGATAAAACTAAAGCACTCGCCTTCCACACACATCATGTGCTCAACGCGCTCCCCATCCAGAATCACCTTGGAACGCCGCGTCTCTCGGTTGCCCATATAAACCAGGTTGACCTCTTCCCCACTGGCCACCGCAAACAAATCCATCCCGGTCTCAAAAAAGGTCTGTGCTGCACCAAACCCAACAAGATCTACACCACTGACCAAACCCACCTCTGAATCCAGTTCCGCCGTTCCATACGGCTCAACCAGAACCTTTCTCTCCCCATGAAAGACCTTCCATTTCACACTAGCCCTTGCCAAACAGACACTGGACCGCTCGTGATCCAATTGGGTCAACGAATCCACCTCAACCCACCCATCAGGCAATGCCACAGCCCTCGCTCCACCCCTCTCCCCAGACAATCCCCCATCAGACGGGACCACCTCACCCTGCTCGGCCCCACACCCAGCCCACCACACCACCAAAACCGCCCACAAACACCACCCACGCATCACCGACATACGCCTGCTCGCCTTTTCTCAACGCCAACCACACCCCTCACACCACAGAAAAGACAAACATCCGCCCCACAGGTCCCCCAAACCGCCCTTAAAACGTCTCTACCCCACCCACCACCACCTCAAACGCCTCTCTACCTCCTCCAAAACCCACCCACCCACCCACACCCCATCCAAATCACCACGGGCCCACCACAATCTGCGGCCACCGGCGCTTGACACTGGCCGTCATCCGCACGTAATCCCCCCTCCCCATCACCGTCTTATTGGGCCTCACACGCATCGACCACAAATCCGAGAGCCCAAACGGCGCCACCACGCACCATTTCCCCTCCAAACCCCCATCCTCCAGACGCACACCCACCGCAAAAGCAGGCAACCAGGACGCAATCCCATCCTCAGCACACCCATATGGCTCAATCTCACGGCCAAATTTGCGTGGATACCACTCATGCACCCGCGCCTGGTTCTTCACATCGACCGCCACGCCATGCCCCAACACGGCCTGCAACGCCTCCTCATGTCTCGCCTGAGCCTCCAAGGGCTCATCGGCAAAGTAAACCACGTCAAAATCCTTGACCTGGTCCAACAAAGGCCGCCCCAAGAGCCCATTCCACACCATCTGAGTCACCGCACCGCCCGCCAAATAGTGGTTTGGCAACCCATAACGCCTGCAAGCCTCCAACGTCTCCACCATTTCCGGCGATTGCCCCACCAAACGCACCAACCGACGCTCCAAATCGCCCCTCAAAACCCCATCAGACATCACCCCATCCCTCCTCGACCCACGCCCCCATCCATCCCAAGCCACTCCAAGACAAAATCCACCCGCTCATCCACACTCACCTTCGGCAAAACCACCACCTCATACCCCAACGACGGATACACACGGCACAAACGCTCATACTCCCGCACCGCCTCCTCCAATCCATGGCGCCTCTCATGGTCCTGCACGTAGATTTCGGGCCACGGCGGCGTCAAAAAGACCGTCCCCCAATACTCAAACCCCTCCAACAATCCCCAAACCCCCTCCTCACCAGACCACTGAGCCAAAGCGCCGACCGCGTCCACCAACCCACGGTCAAAAAACACCCACTCCCCCGCCCCATACCGCGCCAAAGCCCCCCGATAATCCTCGCGCGCCACCTCCATCGCCCTGTCGATAAACCGCCCCAGGTCCACCCACGGCAGCGCGCCTCCCCCCGACGCCAACTCCTGGGCCACAATCCGCCGCCCAGGCTCCTCTACCACCGCATGCCCCCTGGCCGCCAACGCCCCCAACAACGTCGACTTCCCACCTCCCGAACATCCCGACACCACCACAAACCGTGCTCGCCCCATCCTCTCCCCCCCCATCACCTCCCCCAACGCACCAGGAGCGTTGGCAACACCCATACAAAGCAAAAGACAGCCATAACCCCACCAAAAATCGCATCCAGGCACACCCTGGCAAACACAATCGCCAAGCGACAGCGTGCGGTTCAGACACAAGCCCATCGAACCCATCAAGATCACAAGAGGGAATCAGAGTGCGCTGCGGGTTTGGAAGTGGTCAAACAACAAAAACGGGTGGGGAGCCGCACATGGGAGAGGGAGAGCGGCGGCAAAAAGGCGCAGACCACGGGCGCAGGCAAGAAAGGAGGCCCGTGGCAAAAGAGGCGGTCGCGTCAGCCGACAAACGCCAGCGGGCTCAGGTCAGGCCCTTGTTGCGCTTGATGGCATCCATGGCGCGCTGGTACTCGATGTCCCAGGCCGCGCTGCCCTCTTCAAGGTTCTTGAGCTTGCTGCGGGCCTCGCGGTCGATCTCGTTGTCGGTGTTGGTGTAGTTGTTCAACACCCGGTTGACGGCGCGGCGCAGCTCGCGGTCTTCAGCGTAGACCTCGTCGATGTTGTTGCTGTAGAGCAACATCTCGATGGTCTGCTGCACCAACCACTCGCGGGCCTCATCCCCAATGCCAAAACCGCGTTCCTTGGCCAGGCGACGCTTGATCCGACCCATGGCGCCGTTGCCCAAACCACGGGCACGCACCGTGTCGCGAGCCTCTTCGTTGATCTCGCGGTCGTTGCGGATGTACTCGCGCAAAATGGACTCCACGTCCATCTGCGCCTCAATGCGCTGATCAGGCAGAAGCTCAATCAACTCTTCTTTGACAAGAAGCTCGATCAACTCCCTGGCAATCAACCGGGCCTGTCCCGAATAGATACGCATGTGAACTCTCCCTCCCTCTTGTGTGCTTTTGCACCTTGTGCCGGGCCATTTTCAGTGACCTCTGGCCATAGCACGGCGCCAAGGACACGACAAGTGAAATGATATGCCCTCTGCGTGCATCATATATAAAGTGGGCCGCTCACTGAAGGCTGCACCTGGCCAACAACCGCACCACACCGCCTCGCGCACCACAACCCTGCGCCCCTTGCCAATTGACCCTTTGCCATGTGGGCACGAAGAACTATACTTTGGGGGATGAAAGAGCCGATATAGAGGGTTGTTCACCTATGAACGCCGCAAAGCTCTTTGCCCGTACCGCAAGAGACCGGTCCAACGAGTCCAGACACCATGCCGCAGCGCTCCGAATCCAGACCACTGTTGATCACCATGACCGTCATCGGGTCATTGCTGGTCCACATCCCAGTGATCGTCGGTCTGGCCTTCCTCATGCCCAACGACACCCAAACGCTCGAAGAATACGAGCAGTTTGAGACCATCGAGCTGGTCGAAGAGGAAGAAGAGGAAGAAGAAGACAAAGAGGAAGAGCAGCAGACCGTCGTCAGCCTCGACAAACCCAAAAAAGAGACCGAGGAACCCAAAGACGCCAAGTTCCTCGACCGCTACAACCAAAAAGTCGACGCCGACAAACAAACCGTCCGCAAACGCAACCCTCGACCCAACCGCCCCAGGCGCCCAAACCGCCCCGCGCAACCCAATCGCCCCCAACCCCAAACACCACCATCCACCCCACCCAAGGCCGCCCAAAGCGAGCAGCCCCCCAAAGACACCTCGCCGCCCAAACGCGACGAGGACACCGCCAAGGCCCCCGACCAAAAGGATGAAGGTCAGGCCAAAGCCATCGAGGCCAACCGCGACAGCATCGACCCCGGCGTCAAAAGCGACAAAGACCCCACCGAGGACAAGAGCCCGCCCAGCGCCGACAACAACGACAGCAACGACAGCGCCGAGCCCCTCAACCCTCAAAACATCCTGCCCAACATGAACAACACGCCCGTTCAACCGGGCGAAGCCGCCTCCAACGACTACCTCGACGTCCCCGAAGGCGAAAAAGACCTCGTCAACCGCAAACGCTTTCGCTACTGGGCCTTCTTCGACCGCATGAAAGCCGCCGTGCGCCAACACTGGCGCCCCAACGAAGTCTACCGCCGCCACGATCCTCGCCGCCAAATCTACGGCGTCGAAGACCGACTGACCATCCTCAAAGTCGTCCTCAACGGCGACGGCTCACTGCGCAGCCTCTTTGTCGAAAAACCCAGCGGCGTCGCCTTCCTCGACGAAGAAGCCATGCGCGCCTTCCGCGCCGCCTCCCCCTTCCCCAACCCACCCGAAGCCATCAAAGACGCCAACGGCGCCATCAGCCTCCGCTTCGGCTTCTTCCTCAACATCCAAACCCGCGGCTCACGCATCATCCGCTTCCGACGTTAACACGCGCCGGCAATCCAGACGTTCGATTCACTTTGTGACGGCCCTGATGGCGCCCAGAACCACGGAACTCGCTTGCGGTGGCGCTGCCACAGCTGCGCTCCCACCGAGGCCCTGGACACTCATCATTGCTCGCCCCAAAGCAAACCGCCCATCTGGATTGACGGCTTCCCCCCTGTATGAGGTTGGTTTTTGGGTGGCTTTGCTGTGAGAACGCGCTTGATTTGGAATGGGCAGCTTTGTTGGGTGAACCAAACAGTTGGGGTCAGGCGATTGTAGCGCTCACTGGCGAGGTCACGCCGATGGGGGTTGGGCTTTGCTGTGGGAACGCGATGGATTTGTGACAGGCGGCTTTGTTGGAAGACCCAGGCAGTTAGAGTCAGGCGATTATAGCGCTCACTGGCGGGGTCACGTCTCTGGGGCGCAAGGCCCCAGTGACGGAGAGTCGCTGCGCGACTCCAAGCCCCTTGTTCGCTTGTCGACTTTGTTGTGGGAACGCGGTTGATTTGGGACAGGCGGCTTTGTTGGGTGACCCAAGCAGTTCAAGCAATGGGCTTTGTTGGAAGACCCAAGTGGTTAGAGTCAGGCGATTATAGCGCTCACTAAGGGGGCACGTGGCTGGGGGTTGGCTTTGTTGTGGGAGCGCGCTTGATTTGGATCAGTGGGCTTTGTTGGGTGACCCAGGCAGTTAGGGTCAGGCGATTATAGCGCTCACTAAGGGGTCACGTCGCTGGGGCCCCTGCCCCAGCCACGGAGAGACTCCTGCGGAGTCTCCAAGCCCC